>DATATP010000373.1:0-18180 GCA_036268715.1 Rhizomicrobium sp.
CGGTCGCAGAGATTTTCCCGGCCGCTGATGCAATAAGGGCAGACGCCGCAGGTAAAGCCCAGCCAGGGAATGCCGACCCTTGCGCCCAGGGAGAGTTGTTCGACGCCGGGGCCCAGCGCATCGATGCGCCCCACGATCTCATGACCGGGCACAATAGACAGCTTGGGATGTGGCAGTTCGCCATTCACCACATGCAGATCGGTGCGACAGACACCGCAGGCCGCAATCCGCACGCGAATCTCGCCGGGCCCGGGATCGCGATCCGGCAATTCGGTCCATTCCAGAGGACTGCCAACCCGCTTCAGCAACATGGCGTGCATGATAACTCCACTGCGCGGGACGCTTTCGCCGCGGGATCAGAACATGGAAACCTTCAGCGCGCAAAGAAGCCAGGAAGCGGAAACTAGTGCAGCTTCAGCTTCGGCCGGATGATCTGGTTGACATGGCCGATCAGGATCAAGGCCAGGCCTTTCAGCCAGCCATGAATGGCGACCAGGTGCATGCGGTAAAGCGAAAGATAGACAAAGCGCGCGATACGGCCTTCCACCGCCATGCGGCCACCCACGAGATTTCCCATCAGGCTACCGACGGTGGAGAAACGGCTGAGCGACACCAAGGAACCATGATCGCGATAGCGGAACGGCTTGAGGGGCTTGCCGCCGATCATCGCGCAAAGATTCGAAAACACTGTCGCAGCCATCTGATGCGCGGCCTGGGCCCGTGGCGGCACAGGCCGGCTCTCGCCTTCGCTCACAAAGCAGCAGCAATCGCCCAGGGCGAAGATGCAGTCATCGCGTGTGGTCTGCAGGCTCGGCCGCACCAGCAGCTGGTTGTTGCGGTTGGTCTCCAAGCCGGCGATGTCTTTCAATACCTCCGGGCCTTTCACCCCCGCCGCCCAGATGCGCAACTCCGCCGGGATCAATTCGCCTGCTCCGGTCACCATGCCCTCCGCCGTCGCTTCCACCACCGGTACGCCGGTAAGCACCTTGACGCCCAGTGTCTCCAACTCTTTTCGTGCCGCCGCCGCCAGCTTCTCCGGCAGCAGAGGCAGGATGCGGGGCCCGGCCTCTATCAGGGCGATCTTGAGCCTGCTCTCGTCGAACACCTCCAGGCCATAATATTTCAGTTCGACGGCCGCATTATACAGTTCGGCGGCCAGCTCGACCCCCGTCGCGCCGCCGCCGACGATGGCGATACGCACCACCGCATCCTGGCTGGGATCGAGACTCATGGTTCGTGAAACCCGCAGGCAATGGTCGAGCAGCTTGTTGCGGAAGCGATCCGCCTGGATCCGGCTGTCGAGGAACAAGCAATGCTGCGCCACGCCCTTGGTGCCGAAATCATTGGATACCGAGCCGACCGCCAGCACCAGATAATCATAGCGGAGCCGGTGGTGGCCCATGATCTCTCGCCCATCCTCGTCGATGATGGGAGCGATCAGGACATGCCGGCTGTTCCGGTCGATGCCTTCCATCGTGCCGTAAAAGAAGCGATAGCCCCAGCGGAAGCCATGGCTGCGATAGCCGACCTCGTCCAGATTGGCGTCCAGCGAGCCGGCCGCCACCTCGTGCAGCAGCGGCTTCCAGACATGGGTGCGGCTTTTCTCCACCAGGATGATGTCGAAATGCTCCCGGCCGAAATGCGCGCCCAGCCGGCGCACCAACTCCAGCCCGCCCGCGCCGCCGCCAACGACGACAATCTGAATCTTGAGCGCAGGATCGGCCGTGGTCATCGGTGCCCCTTCTCAAAGGACAGATACCACACCAGGACCGGTTGGAAAGCGGCGCTTTTCAGCTTAGCGTGGCTCTTTCCAGAGGGGATTTGCATGACCGATAATAATTTCCGCATCGGCTTGGCCCAGGCCAATGCCGTGATCGCCGCGGCCTTCGCGAAAGGAGCCGAAATGGGCCTCAAGCCCCTCAGTGTGGTGGTGACGGACGCGGGCGGCCATGTGATCGCGTTCCAGCGCCAGGACGGCGCCTCTTTTTTCCGGCTGGAGATCGCGCTGGGCAAGGCCGCGGGCGCGCTGGCGCTCGGCGTCAATTCACGCCGGATCGGCGAGATGGCGGCAGAACGGCCGGCGTTCATCGCCGCGGCGGGCAAACTGGCGGAAAAAGGCATCATGCCGGCGGCGGGCGGGGTGATCGCCAAGGGGCCGGACGGCCTTCCCATCGGCGCAGTCGGTGTGACGGGCGACACGTCGGACAATGACGAGGCCTGCGCGCTAGCCGCGATCGCGGCCGCCGGCCTCGTCAGTTGAACGGGAGAACAAAGGCAATGCGCCATGCGAAAATCGTCTGCACGGCCTTGTGCCTGCTGCTGGCGGCGCAGGTGCCCGCCTTGGCCGGCACGGTCAGAGTGATGATCTCGGGCGGTTTCTCCGCCGCCTACAACAACCTGGTCGCGGCCTATCAGAAGAAAAGCGGCAACACAGTGGTGACGGTGCGGGGGCCATCGATGGGCGCCGATTCCACCGCCATTCCGGCCCGGCTGGCGCGCGGCGAGGCCGCCGATGTCGTCATCATGGTGCGCAGCGCGCTCGATAAATTGCGCGCCGGCGGCCAGGTCGTTCCCGCCAGCGCGATTGATCTGGCTTTCGGCCGTGTCGGCATGGCGGTAAAGGCGGGCGCGCCCAAGCCCGACATCCACACCGTGGAAGCATTCAAGCAGACCCTGCTCAATGCCAAATCGGTCGCCTATTCCGACAGCGCCAGCGGCGTCTATTTGCAGACGGTGCTGTTCAAGAAGCTCGGCATCGCCAAGCAGATGGCGCCCAAAAGCAAAATGATCCAGGCGACGCCCGTCGGCCTCAATATCGCGCGCGGTGAATATGAGCTGGGTTTCCAGCAGCTCAGCGAGCTGAAACCGATACCGGGCATCGACATTGTCGGTCTGATCCCGGAGGCGGTGCAGCAAATCACGCCCTTCGCGGCGGGGCTGGTGGCGAAAGCGCCCAATCCGGCCGGTGGCCGCGACCTTATCCGCTTCCTGACATCAACCGCCGCCGATGATGCGATCCGCGCCAGCGGCATGCAGCCGGCGCGGAAGGCAAATTAGGCAGTCACTTGTTCGGGCTGTTCGCCCGCCGGCGTCAGCCGCTTGTCCGGGTTGGCGAAAAACCAGGCGACGGCGCACACAAACGACACACCCGCGGCGACATAGAAGGCCGACGACCAGCCATATCGGGTGGCGAGCCAGGGCGTCGCGGTGGCGGTGATGACGCCGGCAATCTGGCCGCCCATATTGATCAGGCCCGAGATTACCCCGGTATGGGGGCCGCCATAATCCGCCGCCACCGCCCAATACGTCGCCTGTCCCAGATAAAGCGCGCCCGCGCCGCCGGCCAGCACCAGCACCGCCACAGTTGCGTCCTGTGCCTGGCTGCCGACAATCAGGAAGCAGCCGGTCAGTACCAGGGTAAAGGCGCCATAGATGCAGCGTCCGAAATACTGGCCCCAACGCTTGACCAGCCAATCGCTGATCACCCCGCCGGCCAGACAGCAGACCGTCATCGAAATAAAAGGGAGCATCGCCATGAAGGCGCTGGTGCGAATTTCGATACCGCGTCCCTTGGCGAGGTAATAGAAAAACCAGTTGAGGAAGATGAACGCGACATAGCCGAAGGCAAAATAGGCAATCGTCACCGCCCAGACATCGCGGCTGGTGAAAATTTTCCCCCATGGCACCGGAGGCATCGGACCCTCGACCTTCTCAGGCAGGCCGGCCTTGATGAGCGCCAGTTCCTCCGGCCCCACTTTCGGGTGCTGCTGCGGCGTGTCGCGCGCGAACCAGTACCACAACAGGCCCACCACCAGCCCGATCCCGGCGGAAAACCAGAATACCGCGCGCCAGCCGAAATCCAGCATGATGGCCGCGACCAGCGGCTGGGAGATTGCCGCGCCGAAACCGACGCCGCCGAACACCCAGCCATTGGCGATGCCGCGCTCGTTGGACGGAAACCAGGCGGCGATGAACTGGTTGGAGGCCGGATAGGCCACCGCCTCGCCCATGCCCAGAACGAACCGCACCCCGATCAGCACCCAGAGCGCCCCGCCCATGGCCGGCGGGACCAGCGCCACCGCGGCGCTGAAGACGGCCCACCACACGAGTCCCAGCGCAAGGGTAAGCCGGGGTCCCAGCTTGCCCACCACCCAGCCGGCGGGAATCTGGAAGATGGCATAGCCCGCCAGGAAGGCACTGAATACCCAACCCAACTCGACCGCACCGATCCCATAGTCCTTCGAAAGCGACAGGCTGGCGACCGTGATGTTGGTGCGGTCGATATAGACCACGGCGCTCACCACGAAGATCCAGATGATGAGCAGATAGCGGATTCTGGATTTCATGTTTCCTCTCCGGCGGCTTGTTGTTGTCGCGCTTCGAGGATCCCCACGACATGAGAACACCCCCGGCAGGACCACAAAAGCGCAACTTGGGCATTTCGTCAAAGGCGTCATTTCGCGCGTGTCCAGAATCGGCAATCCGGCCCTGGGCCCTGGATGTCGGCCGCGTCCTGCCCCATGATGCCCCGCGTTCCAAATACTGAGACTCCATGACACAACTCCTTCAAGGCAAGACCGCGCTGATCACCGGTGCGGCGGCGGGCATCGGCCGCGCGACATCCGAACTATTCGCTGCCCATGGCGCCAAGGTGATCGCCACCGACCGCGATACCGGCTCGCTGGCCGAATTCAACGGTACGGTAAAAAAGCTCGACATCACCGATGCCGCCGCTGTCAGTGCCTTGGCGGCGGAGATTGGTGCAGTGGACATCCTGTTCAACTGCGCAGGCATCGTGCCGGGCGGCACGGTTCTGGACGCCGACGATGCGCAATGGGAACAGGCCTTCGAAGTGAATGTAATATCGATGGCGCGCATGATCCGCGCCTTTCTGCCGGCGATGATCGCCGCGGGCGGCGGTGCCATCGTCAACGTCGCTTCGGTGGCGGGCTCGATCAAGGGCTTTGCCAACCGCTGCACCTATGGCGCCAGCAAGGCAGCGGTGATCGGCCTGACCAAGTCGGTGGCCGCGGATTTTGTCACCAAGGGCATTCGCTGCAACGCGGTCTGTCCGGGGACGGTGGATTCGCCCTCGCTACAGCAGCGGCTGAAGGACACAGGCGATTACGACGCGGCGCGCAAGGCGTTCATAGCCCGTCAGCCGATGGGCCGGCTGGGCACGGCGGAAGAAATCGCCGGCCTGGTGCTGTATCTGGCGAGCGAGGCGGGCTCCTTTGCCACCGGTCAGGCCTTCGCAGTCGACGGCGGGATCACCATTTAAGGCGGCCGCCTGTGCCGCGGGCGGCAAATCGCTCCTTTCGGACGGACGGACCCTTGTTATAGCATCCCACACAACACGTAGACTGGACGGGAGGATTGATGTTCAGGGCCGCCGCTTTCGCACTGGCAGCATCCGCCATGCTCCTGTCCGGCGCCACCGACGCCAGGACCAAGGCGCCTCCTGCATCGAAGGACCTCAAGATCGTGTCGGTGGATGTCGAGGGCGGCGCGGCGGTGCTGTTCCGGACGCCGGAAGGAAAGTCGATGCTGATCGACACCGGCTGGAAGCCCGGTGTGTGCAATTCCATTCCGGTTCCCGCTGGGGTGAAGCCGCCGCCCTGCCCGGTCAGTGCAGACGCCATCGCCAAGGCGGCAGCATCGCTGGGAATCAAGAAGCTCGATTATCTGGTAATGACCCATTACCACGCCGATCACCTTGGAGGACTGGAGGCGCTGCTCGCGAAGCTGCCCGTCGACACCTTCATCGATCACGGACCTAATCGCGAATTCCCGCCCGCCAATCTGCCGCCCGCGCGGCGCGCCGGTACCACCGAGGCGCGCTATCCTGCCTGGGTCGCGGCCTATCAGGGGCACAATCACATCACCGCCCGGGTCGGACAGACGCTGGATATCGGCTCCATGCACATCCAATTCGTCACCGCCGATGGTCAGGTGCCGGGCGCGCCGCTCCCCGGTGCGGGCGAGCCCAATCTGCGCTGCGCCGGCGTGCCCGAGATGAGCAACAATGGCGGCGAGGAAAATGTGCGCTCGGTCGGCATGCTCATCACTTTCGGCAAGACACGCATTCTCCACCTTGGCGACCTTACCTGGAACTGGGAGCTCAAGCTGCTCTGCCCGGTCAACAAGATCGGCAAGGTCGATGTCTATTTTGTCACTGGCCATGGCATGGGCCTGTCCAGCAGTCCGCCCACCGCCGCCTTCGATCCCCTGATCGCCGTGATGCAGAACGGTCCGACCAAGGGGGGCGATGAGGCGGTGATGAAGACGGTGGAAAGCTATCCCGACCTTCAGGGCTTCTGGCAGTCGCACTATTCGGTGCGCTACCCCGCGCTGAACGGCGATCCCAACCTGATCGCCAACCTCGACTGGATTCCGGACCAGAGCTATCCGATCACTCTCGATATCACACCGGGTGGCGGCATCACGGTCATCAACGGCCGCAACAATTTCAGCAAAAGCTACAAGGCGCGGGCGGCGCAATAGCCAGCGACGGACCGGGGATCGATCTCGGCAAGAGACAAAATTGGACTTTTTGGCCGCCGTTCAATTAGAGCGGTTCCAGGAAAAGTGTATAGCGGTTTTCCGTCCGGAACCGCGAAAAGACAAGGAGATAGAGCATTTTCGTGATTCAATGAAACACGAAAATGCTCTAGCCTCTGACCAGTTTCGGGGAGCGGGGAGGATGAACAGGCGCGCATGGACCCGGGTTGCCGCGGCCGTAGCGATCTCGGTCGCCTCGCTTGCGGCCGGCCTGGTGTTGGCGGACACCCCCAGGACGGAGGCGGAGTACGCGGCCGATCCTGACGCGATGGTGCAAGCCTATGCCCATGTCGAAGCCGCGTCCGTGTCGGACGCGATTGAGCAGATGCTGCACGAGAAGCGCTACATGTCGCATCGGATTCAGGCGATTTTCCCGACCAAGTTCGCCGGCGTGGCGCTGACCGTCAAGCTGGTAAAGCAGGAGGGCGGCGACAGCAATGCCCTGTCGGGCATGCTCGCCGCAATCGACAAGGGCGGCCCGAATTCGGTCTATGTGATGAGTGTGGAGGATGGCGCCGACATAGCCGGCATGGGCGGGCTGATGGGCACGGCCATGTTCGCCCGCGGCTTTTCCGGCGCAGTTGTGGATGGCGGCGTGCGCGACTTGCCGCAACTGAAGCGCATCGGCTTTCCGGTCTATTCCACCGGCCCGGTGCCATCCACCTCGGTGGGGCACTACCGATTCGCCGGTCTCGACGTGCCTGTCGATTGCGGCGGCGTGACCGTGAATGCCGGAGACATCATCGTCGCCGATCAGGACGGTGTCGTGGTGGTGCCGCGCGCCCATGCCGCCGCCATCCTGATGCTGGCGGAGAAGCTCGACAATACCGAACATTCCATGCTGCCTTTCATCGAGAAATTTCATTCCATCGAAGAGGCGGTCAAGCAGTTCGGGCGAATCTGATTTCGGGGAGAACATCATGAAACAATCCAGAAGGTCCATGTTGAAAGTCGGCGCCACGGCTACCGCCGCCGTGACCGCCGCCGCAGCGCTGACGGGTCCTGCCGAGGCGCAAGGCGGGATGCAAAAGCGCTCACCCTATCCGCCGCCGGCGACGCCGGCCGCCAAGCCGATGTTCTCCAGCGCCGTGGCTTATGGCAACATGCTATTCCTGTCGGGGGTCGGCTATCACCAGCCCGGCACCATCGAGGAACACACAAAGCACGTCATCGAGGAGCTGGAACAGAACCTGACCCGCGCCGGCTCCTCGCTTCAGAAGGTGCTGAAGGTGAGCGTCTTCCTCAACGATCTGAAGGATTACGACCGGATGAATGCGGTCTATCGCTCTTTCGACTGGGGCGACGTGCCGCCGGTGCGCACCACCGTTTCACCGGCGGCCGGCATTCCAGGCAATTCCCTGATCGAGATCGACATGATCGCCTATATCTGAAGGAACGGCGCATGATGGGCAAAGTCGCACGGCGGGATCTGCTGAAACAATCGGGCGCGGCCCTCGCCGCCGCGCCCTTGCTGGCAGACGCGGCCGTGGCGGCGCCAGCGCCCCTGCCCACCTTCACCGGCCTCGAGCCCGACAATCTGTTCAGCCGCATCGGGGTACGGCCACTGCTCAATGCGCGCGGTACCTACACCATCATCAGCGGATCGCGTTCCTTGCCGGAAGTGAAGCGGGCGATGTGGGAAGCCTCGCATTATTACGTCGATCTCGATGAAATGATGCAGGGCATCGGGGCGCAACTGGCCCGCCTCACCGGCGCGCCCTGGGGCATCGCCACCAATGGCGCGGAATCGGCAATCGTCCAGGCCACCATCGCATGCATCGCGGATGCCAATGTCGAGAAATGTCAGGCGCTGCCCTATATCAAGACCCGCGACCAGGTGATCATTCCCCGGCATTCCCGCAATCCCTATGACATTGGCGTGCGGATGGTCGGAGCGGAAATCGTTGAGGTCGGAACGGCGGAAGAATTGCGCGCCCAAATCTCACCCCACACAGCGATGATCTATGTCATGTCCGGGCCACGGGCCGCCTCCGGACCGCTCGGCATCGCCAATATCTGCGCCATCGCCAAGGAACACGGCATCCCTGTGCTGGTCGATGCGGCGGCGGAAGAACCGGTCAGGCCCAACATTCATCTTGCGGCCGGCGCCAGCCTTGTGTGCTATTCCGGCGGCAAATGCCTGCGCGGACCGCAATCTTCCGGCATGCTGATCGGCGACAAATCTCTCTGTCAGGCGGCCTATTACCAGGCGGCGCCACATCACTGCTATGGCCGCGCCCTCAAATGCAGCAAGGAGGAGGCCATGGGCCTGCTGGCGGCGGTTGAGCAATGGTACAAGCGTGACCATGACGCCGAACAGGCGATGTGGCGCGGCTGGCTGGATACGGTCGCGAACCGTGTCAAGCCGCTGCCCTCAATCGGCTTCGAATATCTCCAGCCCGTCGATCTCTCCAACAAATCGGCGCGGTTGCGCATTCGTTGGGATGGTGGTGCGCTGGGCATCACGGGCACCGAACTGGTGGAGCTGTTGGACAAGGGCACGCCGCGCATCCTGGTCGAAGGCGGAACAGGAACGCGGCCGGATGACATGGCGAGCAGCATCACCATCATGCCTTACATGATGGACCCCGGCGAGGACCACATCCTGGCCGAGGCCTTGTACCAGGCCCTCAGCCACCCCCGCACCTATGCCAATCCGGTGGTCCCAGCCGGCGCGCCAGCCCCGGTGGCGGGCACCTGGGCGGTCACGGTGCAGTATTTGCGCGGAACCGGCGAACAGAGGCTGACGCTTGTCCAGAACGGCAACGATGTCGCGGGCGCCCATCAGGGTGAAATCTACAGCGGCAAGGTCGGCGGTACGGTGCATGCCAGCCAGATCGCGCTGTCCAGCCGGATGGTCGTGCCCGGCAATGGCATCAGCTGGACTTTCCACGGCACTGTCGAAGGCAATGCGATGCATGGCAAGGTGAATATGGGCGAATATGGCGACGCCACCTGGACGGCGGTGCGGGCGTGAAGGCCGGGTTTTCCGTTGCGGCCTTGGCGCTGTTGCTGGCGGCAAGCGCGTCTGCACAACCCCTGCCGGCCTATGACCTGCTGCTGCGCGGCGGGCATGTGATCGACGCCAAGAATAATATCGACGCGGTGATGGACGTGGCGATCAAGGACGGTCATATCGCGCGGGTCGCCGCCGGCCTCAAGCCTGCCGACGCGATCAAGACCATCGATGTGAAGGGCATGATCGTCACGCCCGGCCTGATCGACATGCATGTGCATGTCTATAACGGCACCGGGGAACGCAACTCCTATGCCGGCGATTTGAGCGTACCGCCCGATGGGTTCACACTCCGCAACGGCGTCACCACAGTGGTCGATGCGGGTTGCTCCGGCTGGCGCAATTTCGAGGATTTCAAGGACCGCATCATCGACCGCTCCAAGACCCGCGTGCTGGCGATGATCAATATCGTGGGCGCTGGGATGCGCGGTGGACGCTATGAGCAGAATGTCTTCGACATGGAGGCCGAGCCCACCGCACGTATGGCGATGCGCTATCCCAACGTGATCGTCGGGATCAAGACCGCCCATTTCAACGGCCCGGAATGGACGCCTGTGGAGCAGGCAGTGCTGGCCGGCACAAAGGCAAACATCCCGGTGATGGTGGATTTCGGCGCCGACCGTCCGACAAGGCCGCTTTACGACCTGTTGACCAGCAAGCTGCGGCCCGGCGACATCTATACCCATATGTATTCCGGCCTGCGCCATGAGCAGGACCCGGCGACGCTGGGACCCGCCAAAGGCATGATCGAGGGCCGCGCGCGTGGCATCTATTTCGATACCGGCACCGGTGGCGGCAGCTTCAAATGGTCGCTGGCCGTGCCGATGATCCGGCAGGGATTCAAGCCGGATTCCATTTCCACCGATTTACATGTGGACAGCATGAACAGCGCGACCAAGGACATTCTCAATGTCGCCAGCAAGCTGATGGCGATCGGGCTTTCGCTCCAGGAAGTGGTTGCCGACATGACCGCCCATCCCGCGCATGAGATCAAGCGCGAGGAACTGGGCAATCTTTCTCTCGGTGCCATCGCCGATGTCGCGGTGCTGAGCATCCAGAAGGGCCATTTCGGCTTCACCGACATGAACAACACCCGCGTGGAAGGTGATCGCAAGCTGGTGGCCGAACTCACCATCAAGGATGGCAAGATCGTCTATGACCTGAACGGGCTGGAAGCCGAACCCTGGGACGCGCCCCAGGGCGATGTGCGTTACGACCGGCGCTGGACGACGTTCCCGCGCCCGCTACCCAAGACGCCGGCAGCCGCGCAGCCGCCTCAATAGCCCAGCTTGAGCATGCCACTGCTCTTGCCATCCACCGTGCCCTTCTCCAGCCATTCCAGCGAGGCCGCGAAAAGCAGCAGATGGTTTTTCTCCCACATCGCGTTGTGGGAGGAGCAGGCGAGATCGATGAACACTTTCCGGCCGGCGCCGAGATCGGCGTAAAGCTCGCGCACCCGGTCGGGATTGACCTGTTTGTCATATTGGCCGGACACCATGAGGGTCGGGATCGTTTCCGTCCTCACCCGCTCGCTGGTCCAGCCCCAGGACAGGGTCTGCGGGGCACGGCGCACGCCGGCTCCCCATTTGGCGCCCACAGGATCGGATGCGAGCATCGCCGTCCAGACGGAATCGGCGTTGGCCTTGTCGACCTGATCGGTGCAGCCGGTCTGGCGCGCCCAGTTTGCATCGAATTCGGTGCGCGATTGGGTATTGAAGGCAGCGCCCGCGGGTGGCGGCGACGGCGGCTCGCCCTTGGCCGCGCGGTTATAGGCGGGCGCCAGCAATACCAGCTTCGCCACCGCATCGGGATGCTGTGCTGCCCAGCCGCCCGCGCGCGGACCGCCTAGCGACCAGGCGATCAGGTTCACCTTCGCTACATGGCGTAATTTCCGGATATACGCCACCGCCGCGCCGACATCATTCCAGTCGGACTCAATGGTGGTGACGGCGGAGGAATAGGTCGGGGCGCATCGCGCTGGAATTTTCGACGGAATAAACTGGTCCTGCTGCGCCGGGGACAGGTTGCAGGGATTGTTCATCTGCGGCGGCCGGTCGGACCGGCCATAGCCCTCCATATCCACGCTGAACACGTCGTAGCCCGCCTTCGCCAGATAGGCCATCCAACTGTAATCCTTATACGGATCATCGAAGCTGACTTCGGCGGGCGTGCCCGCCCCATGTACGAACAGCACCACCTTGTCGCCGGCACCATGGCGCAGCACCGCGGGCGCGCCACGCTCGCGCAGATAGAGTTGCACCTTCCGCCCCGCAATGGCCGGCACGCGCGAGACGACAGTCACATGACGATCGACGCTGCCGGTTGCAGCCTTCGCAAGGACAGGCGAAGCCAGAAGCGGCAGCAGCATGAGCGATGCAATGACGGGACGCATGATCCCTCCCTTTTCAGTCATCCTATGCCCGCGCGGCGTTCCGGCAAAAGCAATGTCAGGCCGGTGGATATAATCAGCGCCACCGCCATGGCGATGTAGGAAAGATCGGGATTGCCGGTCAGGCCGTTGAGAAGGCCAACCGCATACGTCCCTGTGAAGGACCCAAGAGCGCCCATGCCATTGACCAGGGCGATGGCGCCCCCCGCGACATTGCTGGGCAGGACTTCCGGCATGTAAGCGAAGAAGGGACCATAGGGCGCGTACATCGCCGCTCCCGCTACCACCAGCGCCCCGAATCCGAACCAGAAATGCGCCATGCCGAAGGCATAAGAGGCATAAAAGGCGAGCGCTCCCAGCAGCAGGAACGGCCAGATCGCGTGCTTGCGGCGGCGCAGGCGATCGGAAAATGTGGAAACAATCAGCATGGCGATAACGGCGGCGAGGTATGGAATCGCGGAAAGCCAGCCGACCGCTACGATTCCCGTCTGATGCATCTTGAGAATGGAGGGAAGCCACAGCACAAAGCCATAGACTCCGATGCTCCAGAAAAAATACTGCGCCGCCAGCAGGATCACGACGGGCGAGCGGAAGGCCGCCCGATAGTCGCGCACCGGCGCGAGCCGCCGCTGTTCCGCGGCGAGCTGCGCTTCCAGCGCAAGACGCTCGGCGTCGGAGACCCAGCGCGCCTCCGACGGGCGGTCGGCCACCAGCCGCCACCAGACAAAGGCCCACAGAATAGGCGGCACGCCTTCTGCCACGAACATACCGCGCCATCCCAGACTATTCGCCAGATAACCCGACAGCACCGACATCCATAGCAACGTCACCGGATTGCCCAGGATCAGAATGGCGCTGACGCGGGCGCGTTCGGGGGCGGTAAACCAGCGCGCCAGCAGGATCAGCAGCGCGGGCAGCACGGCGCTTTCCACCACGCCGAGCAGGAAGCGGTCGGCATAAAGCAATCGCAGATCGGAAATGATCCCGGTGGCGCCCGCCAGGAGTCCCCACAGGATCAGGCCGGCAAAAACCAGCCGCTTGACGCTTTTGCGCTGGGCATAGATCGCGCCCGGAATCTGGAAAGCGAAATAGCCCAGAAAAAACAGTGCGCCCAGGAAAGACGAGGCCGCGGAGGAAATACGCAGGTCAGCCGCCATGCCCGCGGCGGCGCCGAAGCTGTAATTGGCCCGGTCGAGATAGGCCAAGCTGTAGGTCACGAAGATGACCGGCAGCAGCACCAGCCAGCGGCGGTTGGACATGATTTCAGGCTTTTGTGAAGAAGGGTTATGGCGATTCATCTAGGGTCCATGTTATCCAGCCATTCCGCAAGCGCGAACCGGCCCACTCCGACAGGATTGTGTGCCCGAACGGCAATTGGAAAGTGGCTCGGACATGCTGAAGACCGGTTTGAAATTCTTCCTTTCTCTCGCGGCGGTGACCGCTTCGGGCTCGGCCCTGGCGCAGACCCCGAGCAAGTCGGTGTGGGACGGGGTCTATACCGCCGATCAGGCGGCGCGCGGCAAGGCGCAGTTCGACCAGCATTGCGCCAAATGCCACGGCGCGACCCTCGGCGGCAACGAGATGGCGCCTCCCTTGAGTGGGGCGGCGTTCCTGGACAATTGGAACGGCATCGCGGTGGGCGATCTGGTGGAGCGAATCCAGACCACCATGCCGGCGGACGATCCCGGCAGCCTGTCGCGCAAGACCGCGACCGACATCGTGTCCTATATCCTCAGTGTCAACCAGATACCGGCCGGCTCGGCGGAATTGCCCAGCGATGCGCCAATCCAGGCGCAATTCCGCATCGACGAACAGAAACCGGCGGGCAAGTAGGGCTCAGGCGAGCGGCTCGACCATCAGATACAGCCCCGGCTCCGGCCGCACCGTCATCATCATGACCGGCCGCGGCTGCGGGCCGGAGGGTGCGAAGCGAAAGCGCTGGATGAGGGTCGAAAGGATGATCTGCGCCTGCATCATCGCGAAATTCGCGCCGACACAGACGCGAGGACCGGCGCCGAATGGCAGATACTGATATTTGTCTCGCGCCCGGCGGTCGGGCGCGAAGCGGTCGGGGTCGAATGCGTCCGGCATTTCCCACCACATCTGATGCCGGTGCAGCGCCCAGATCGGCAGGAACAGCGTGTCGTTGGGGCGCATGATACGGCCGCATAGCTCATCGTCCGCGACCACGTTGCGCGCCAAGAGGCCGACCGGCGGATAAAGCCGCATCGCTTCTTCCAGAACCTGCAGGATGAAGGGCATGGCGGGAAGATCGGCTGCGCCCGCCGCCCTGCCCTGCAGTTGCCGGGTTGCTTCGGCGCGGGCGCGATCTTGGTATTCGGGCGTATGGGCCAGCAGATAAAGCGACCAGCAAATGGCCAGCGCTGTGGTTTCATGGCCTGCCACGATGAAGAACTGCATGTTGCGGATGAGCTGCTCTGCCGTCATGCGGCGTCCGGTTTCCGGGTCTTGTGCCGACAGCATGTGATCCAGGAGGTCGTCGGCGGGCGGTTCGGTCTGGCGCCGCCGCGCCTCGATCGCCTGGGCGACCATGCCGTGCATGGTCCTCACCGCGGCCCCCGCCAGCAATTCGCCCGGCCGGGGGAACCAGGGCGGAAAGCCCAGGAAATCGAGCAGAGAGGCACGACCGGCGGTCTGGAAATAACGGGTGATCGCGTCGCTGAATGTGTGCGCGTCGAAATGCTCCCGCCCCGACAACGCGACGTCGCAAATCACCTCGAAAGTGGCGGTGAGCATTTCCGAAACGATCTCGTGGCGGCCATGTGTTAGTCGCGCGCCGGCCCGTTCCGCCGTCGCGGTCATTGCCGGCGCCAGGACCATGACATTGCGATGGGTGAACACAGGGACCACTGCCTGACGCTGCCATTTCCACTCCGGACCCTCGGCATTGAACAGGCTGTCGCCGATCGCCGGGCGCAACATCCGCCGCATGATCTCGGATTTGGGATAGTTGGCGACATTGTCCAGCATCACCTGCTTCATGCCGCCTGGATCGGCCAGCATGTGCCAGCGGATCAGCATCTCGCCGGAGACGATGGGCTGGCGATAAGCGAGCGCCGGAATGATCTCCAGCACATTGCGCCGCGCGACCAGCGCGGTCTGAAGGCGCGAGAGCCGCCTTTTGTGCAGCGGCACCGCGACGGGAATAAAGGCGGCGGCGCTCATCCGCCCACCCTGCCGATGTCGCCGGCGCATCCGGTCGCCGATGCAGGCGCGATATCCATCATATGGATCATGGGGAACGGCATATTGCGATCAATCCATTTTCGCCACGATAACGTCGTGGCAGAGCGCGACGGTTCCTTTTACGCGGCAACCGGCCCGAGGTGAATTGGTCCGACAGGCGATACCCGCGGTGTTCCTGGCCGCGGATAAGCCGGAATATGCAATCTCCGGCGAGGGCTTCCATCCTCGCGTCAGCCGGCGGGAGCGTCGAAATCCGCCTTGCAGGAGACGCCCGAGGGGATCGCCAAGCCCGGATTGGGCAGCCGTACCCGCACCCCAAAGGTGCCGCTGCGCGCGTCGATGACCTTGTCCACGATCGCCACCGTACCCTTGCGGATGCCATTGACCGGCGCCCCCAGCGCGATGGTGGCTGGGCTGCCGGGCTTCAGCTTGCCATAGGCATCGACCTTGAACACGAGTTCCACATGGAGGGGATCGAGGTTAGCCAGTTCGAACACCGGATCGGTACCCACATATTGGCCCGGCTCGGTCTTGCGTGACACCACGATCCCGTCGATCGGGCTCAAGGTCGTCTTCTGTGCCGCCGTGCGGCGCGCGACCTCATATTCCTGCTCCGCCATCTTGGCGTCAGATTCCAACTGGTCGCGTTCCATGTCGGAGAGAAGATGCTTCTGGATGACGTCTTGATTGCGCGCCAGCTTGCGGTGCAGCAGGTCGGCTTTGGTCTTGGCGAGATCGGCCTCGGCATTCTCAACATCGGAGATCAGGTCCAGCAGGGGCTCGCCGCGATGCACCCGCTCGCCGCGCTCCACATGCACGCTGCGCACAATACCCGGCACGGCACTGGACAGCATCAGATGCTGGCTGGGCAGCACCACGCAACTGAGCTGAGACGCATCGATTCCGGCCGCGGCGGCCGGCCCGGCCAGCAGCAGGATTGCCAACCCCGACCCTGATGAAATCCTTGTCATGTCCCCGTCCCGGTTTGGATCAAACCCCGCACCTGCAACACTTGAAGCAATTTCTGCGCCGCCTCGCCGGGCGGGGCAAGCCCATCCAGCACCAGATCAGCATCGGGCGTCACTGTGGCCCGCTGAGCAGCAAGCACCGCGCGAGTCACGGCGAGATAGTCTTTCATGTAGCGGACCAGCCAGGGGCGCGGCCGTTGGGCAGCCCGGTCTTCCCAGACGAGCACATTACGGGCGAGCGCGATGTCCAACGGCGTGTCCAGCCAGACAAGGAAATCGATCAGCCCGGCGGTGGGGGTGTAAGCACGGCCGAACGGCATCTCGAACAGCACCAGGTCGGCCGGCAGGACGCGGCGTCCGGAAACTGGCTCGACCGCCGCTTGACCGGCTTTCAGCGCGGTCAGCGCTTCGCCAAGGCCGGCCACGGTGAAATCGTCGAAGCGCGCGCCCGCCTTCAGCCAACGCGCCAGTTCGATGCTGGAAAGCAGGCTGGCAGGGGTTTCGAAGCCATCCAGAAACAGTGTCGTCACATCTTGCAATTGCTCGGCTAGCGCTGTCATCAGCGCGGTCTTGCCGCTGCCGGGGGGACCGGCGATGGCGACCACGCGGTGGTTGGTCTGGGGACTCATCGCGCCTGCCGCAATTGAAGCGGTGCGGCGTGGCGGTCATACTCGCATGTCGCCCTGCGCCCTGCCCGATGACCGATCCCGGCAAGCCCTTCCGCATCATCGAGCCATATATCAGCGAAATGCTGTCCGCCCGCATGCTGGCGGAGGCGCTGGCGATGGGCATGATCGATGCGCTGCCCGCGAGCCCTGCCGCGCTGGCGCGGCATTTCGCGCTTTCGCCGCGCGGGCTGGAATTGATGCTGGCCTTGCTGGCCAGGACCGGCGTGGTAAGCCGAGAGGGGGGGCGCGTGCAGGTGACTGACGGCTTCCGCGAGGCGCTCGCCTATCGCGACCTGATCGAGACCAAGCTCGTTTTCGCCGACTTGGTACTGCCGGATGTGGGCACCCTGCTGCGCCCCTTCCTGCAAGACGGCGGCGAATTTCTCGCCCGCTCGGCCGTGTTTGACCTGTTCCGTTATGATCGGGCCAAAAAACCAGGCGCAGAGAATCTGGAAGCGACGCGGCGCTGGGTGTCGCTGACAACCGGACTCACCCACTATGAAAGCGCCGGGCTGCTCAAGCTGTTCGCGTTTCCACAGAATGCGCAAATTCTCGACATCGGCGGCAATAGCGGCGAACTGGCGCGGGCGGTCTGTGCTGTCTATCCCGGCATCGCGGCGACGGTGTTCGACTTGCCGGTTGTGTGCGAGATTGGCCGCGCCCATCTGAAGAATGCAGCCGAAGCGCCGCGTATCCGCTTCACCGCCGGCGATTTCCGTCGCGACCTGCTTCCGGGCGGCATGGATGTGGTGATCTTGAAATCCGTGCTGCACGACTGGCCGGAAGGCGACGCGCGAAGCCTGCTGGAGACGGCCGCAAAAGCGCTGAAGCCTGGCGGCCAGATCGTCATCTTCGAGCGGTTGCCGTTCGATCTGGACCGCCATCTCGGCTATCACGAGATCTCCAACCTGATGTTCCTGCACCATCTGCGGACCCCGGAGCTTTATCGCGCCCGGCTGACCGCCACAGGCTTCGATATCACAGCGGACGAGCGGATTACGCTCGACATGCCATTTTTCCTGCTCGCCGCGCGCAAGCAATAGAGCGGTTATAGGAAAAGTGTGCAGCGTTGGTACGCGTCCATCGCTCCGCTCGGACCTACCAACTCCGTCCGGAACCGCGACAAAACGTAAAAATAGCTCAGGCATTGCGCCCCGCAAACGCCAGCGTATCGAGCTCGTTCTCGTCCGACAGCAGCAATTCGGCCCGGCGCGAGGCGAAGATGCGTCCGGCGCGCCATTGCTGCAGTCGCATCAGCGCCAGGGCAAGACGGGTGCGGCCTGCGCCCTCCGGCATCATCGCCAGCATTCGGGATACACGCGGGGCATTGTTCTGCAAGATCTGGTCCTCGAGGGAGGCGATGATCTCGAA
>DATATP010000374.1:0-5256 GCA_036268715.1 Rhizomicrobium sp.
CGTCAGCGTAGTGCGACGACCATTTCGAGCGAGGAACGCCGCGAGCTTGGGCGAGCGGCAGGCAACCTTATGAGAAGGTAACCGCCAAATCCGGCTGCCCGGTCAGGGAAAAGACGAATTCGTCGCCGGCCCTGACCGGCAGCATCTTGGTGATGCCGCCGGAGATGATGACATCGCCGGGCTCCAGCGAGACGCCGAACTCGTGCAGCTTGTTGGCAAGCCAGGCGGCGGACTTGGCGGGATGGCCCATCACCGCCGAGGCCGGGCCTTCGGCCGCAAGCTCGCCATTGTGCCGTATCTTCATCACCAAAGTGCTGAGATCGACGCCGCCCAGCGCCCTGTCCCAGGGCCCGACGGTGAAGCCGCCATAGGAGGCATTGTCGGCGATGGTGTCGGCCAGCTTTATCTTCCAGTCGGCAATGCGGCTGTCCACGATCTCCACCCCCAGCCCATAGGCCTTGACCGAAGCCAGGAACGCTTCCGGCGTAACATCGGGGCCGGTCAGCCGGTCCCGGACAAGAAAAGCGACCTCGCCCTCGATGCGGGGCTGCAGGAAATCCCCCGCCGGGATGGTGACGCGGCCATCCCTGGCTTCATAGAAGCTCGACTGCCACAGCGTTCCGTAATCCGGCTCGCTGACGTTCAATTGCTGGCGGATCGCCTGGCTGGTCAGTCCGATCTTGCGGCCGGCGATCTTCTCGCCGCGCGCCAGCCTGATATCGGTCCAGCGCACCTGGATCGCATAGGCCGTGGGTATATCGGCGATACCGTCGGATTCGCTGATGGGCGCAATCGGCTTTTTCGCGCGCCAGGCGGCATCGAGCTGTTCGGCCAGGCGCCGGGCGATGGAACCGGATGATTGTTCAGCCGCAGACATTCGTCCTCCCCTGCCCGTCAGGAACCGGGCGTCTTCTGACCCGCGATATCCAGCGCGACGTCGGTGATCATGTCTTCCTGGCCGCCCACCATGCGGCGGCGTCCGAGTTCCACCAGGATGGTGCGGACATCGACATGATAGTCCTGGGCGGCCTTTTCCGCATGGCGCAGGAAAGAGGAATAGACGCCGGCGTAGCCAAGGGAGAGGGTTTCCCGGTCCACCCGCACCGGGCGGTCCTGGAGCGGGCGCACCAGATCCTCCGCCGCATCCATCAAGGCGAAGAGATCGCAGCCGTGATGCCAGCCCTTGCGGTTGGCGGCAGCAACAAAAACCTCCAGCGGCGCATTGCCCGCACCTGCCCCCATGCCCGCCAGCGAGGCATCGATCCGCACCGCGCCGCATTGCGCTGCAACAATGGAATTGGCCACGCCCAGCGACAGATTGTGATGGGCATGCACGCCGCGCTCCGTCTCCGGGCGCAGCACCCTGTCATAGGCTTGCAGCCGCGCCCTGTAGCCGTCCATGTCCAGGGCGCCGCCGCTGTCGGTGACATAGACGCAATGTGCGCCATATTCCTCCATCAGCCTGGCCTGCTGCGCCAAAGGCTCCGGCTCGCTCATATGGCTCATCATCAGGAAGCCCGCCACATCCATGCCGATCTTGCGGGCAAAGCCGATATGCTGTTTGGCGATGTCGGCTTCGGTGCAGTGGGTGGCGATGCGCACCGAGGTCACGCCCAGGTCATGGGCGCGGTGCAGGTCTTCGACCGTGCCGATGCCGGGCAACAGCAAGGTGGTAAGCCGGGCTTTCCTGACCACCTTGCCCGCGGCCCTGATCCACTCCCAGTCGGTATGGGCGCCAAAGCCGTAATTGAAGGACGAGCCGTTCAGCCCGTCGCCATGGGACACTTCGATCGCGTCCACACCGGCGTCATCCAGCGCCTTGGCGATGACCGAGACCTGATCGACACTGTAGTTGTGCCGGATGGAATGCATGCCATCGCGCAAGGTGACGTCCTGGATGTAAAGCCTGTCGGTATCGGGATTGAACATGGTCAGGCCGCCTGTTCCCCAAGCTTGCGCATCGCGATCTTCTCGCCCGTCCTGAGCGCCGCCGAGGTCATGATGTCGAGATTGCCGGCATAGGCCGGCAGATAATGGGCCGCACCCTCCACTTCCAGGAAGACGCTGGTCTTCACGCCTTCAAAGCTGCCGACGCCCGGTATGGCAATCGGATTGTTGGAGCCGAAGCGCTCGAACTGCACCTTCTGTTTCAGCCGGTAGCCCGGCACATAGGCCTGCACCTTCTCGATCATGGCGTTCACGGAACTTTCGATCTCAGCCTCGCCGGCGCCCGAGGAGAGCGTGAAGACCGTGTCGCGCATGATCATGGGCGGCTCGGCCGGATTGAGGATGATGATCGCCTTGCCCTTGCCCGCGCCGCCCACAGTCTCGATGCCGCGCGCCGTGGTCTCGGTGAACTCGTCGATATTGGCGCGGGTGCCGGGGCCGGCGGATTTCGAAGCGATGGAGGCCACGATCTCGGCATAATGCACCGTCGCGACCTGGGCGACGGCCGCGACAATGGGAATGGTGGCCTGGCCGCCGCAAGTCACCATGTTCACATTGGCCGCGCCCAGATGGGCATCGCCATTCACCACCGGGACGACATAGGGACCGATCGCCGCCGGCGTGAGATCGATCATGGTCTTGCCCGCCGCCAGGCACACCTCGCTGTTTTTCCTGTGCGCCGAGGCGCTGGTGGCGTCGAACACGATTTCGATGTCTTTCCACTCCGGCAGCGCGACCAACCCGTCGATCCCCTCATGCGTCGTGGCCACGCCAAGCCCGGCGGCGCGCTGCAGGCCGTCGCTGTCCGGATCAATGCCCACCAGCGCCCCCATCTCCAGTACATCGGACGTGCGCACGACCTTCATCATCAGATCGGTGCCGATATTGCCCGATCCAATGATGGCGATCTTGAGTTTATTTGCTGCCTTAATCTTCGACATGGTTGTTTCGCGATGTGTCAAGGCGCACTCTGTTCGCAGTGCGCCATAAACTCAAAGCGCACCCGGTCATCCGCTCTCACCAGATGAGAAAAATACGACGCCTGCGTCTTGGCAAGCCCGGCAATGCGAGGCCTATTAAATCCAGCAAACATGGGAGGATGGGCGATGCGCGTCTTTACAAAATCCCTGCAGTCCGCGGCTTTTCTGTGCCTGGGCACCGCCGCGCTGGCACAGGATTCAAATGCGCCCGTACCCGATCCCAGCCATATTCCCTTTACCCTTTCCGACAATATTGCCTGGGAAGGCGATGCCGCGCGCGGCGAGCAGCAATACAAGGTCTTCGGAGACCCGACCAAACCCGGCTGGTACGAAATTCTTCTGAAGTGGTATCCTAACCATTTCTCCAAGCCGCATTTCCATCCCAATGTCCGCTACATCACGGTTCTGTCGGGTCACTGGTGGGTCAGTTCCAGCAATGTCTACGATCCGTCCAAGACCTATCCGCTTGGCCCGGGCACGATAGCGCGCGACGAGGCCAATACGGTCCATTGGGACGGCGCCAAGGACGAACCGGTGGTGCTGGAGATCGTAGGCGAAGGGCCTGCGCCCAACATCAATGTCGATGAAACCGGCAAACCCCTGCCGCCACGCAATGGCCAGCAGCAGGCTTCCGCGGCCGCACCGCCGCAAAGCGGACCACGCCCCCGCTATCAGGTGCCGGCCGGCGACTACAACCATTCAGACCGCACCGTGGCCGATGAAAACCTGCCCCAACCCTATGACCGCAACGAGACCTACTTCAAATTTCCCAAGGGCCGCATCCTGGGCGCGACCAGCGCGGTGGACATAGACCGCGACGGCAAGTCGATCTGGATCATGGAACGCTGTGGCGGCCAGGATTTCTGCTTCGGCCCCAATGCCCATGTGCCGCCGATCATGAAGTTCGATTCCAAGGGCAATTTCATCAAGGCCTTTGGCGCCGACATGGTGGTCTATCCGCATGGCCTGCATGTCGACAGCCAAGGCAATATCTGGATCTCGGACGAGAATTCCAATATCGACTTCTCGGCGTTGCGCACGCACACCGCACCTGCCGATGCGCCGGTTTCGCCCAAGCCGTCGGGTGCCGACGTGCTGAAGTTCAGCCCCAACGGTAAACTGCTGATGCGGCTGGGCGTGCCCGGCGTCTATGGCAGCGACGAGACCCATCTGTCGCAACCGTCGGCGGTGGAGACCAACGCCAATGGCGACATCTTTGTCGCCGACGGCCATGATACGCCGCCATCCAACTCCCGCATCGTCAAATACGACAAGACTGGCAAGTTCATCAAAGCCTGGAGTTCGTGCGGCACCAACCCGGTCTCGATGCTGGACTGCAACCACGCCCTGGCGATGGATTCGCAAGGCCGGCTGTTTGTCGGCAACCGCGGCAACAGCCGCATCGAAATCTTCGATCAGGAGGGCAATCTGCTGGCCGAATGGAGGCAGTTCGGCAAGCCCAGCGGCCTTTTCATCGACAAGCACGACAATCTCTATGTCGCCGACTCCGAATCCAGCGTGCGCGAGCACAATGCCTTTGTCCGCGGCATCCATATCGGCAGCGCCAAGACTGGCGAAGTGACGGCCTTCATTCCCGATCCCGGCAACAATCCCGCCCCCTGGAATCCGGAACGCGGCACCAGCGGCTCGGAAGGCGTGGCGGTGGACAAGGACGGCATCATCTATGCCACCTCGGTGACGCCGCCGGTGCTGGCCAGATACACGCTGAAGAAGAATGCCGCTCCCCAGAACTAAAGGGTGAAATCATGCGCCTGTCATTGCCCACCCGTGCCGCCGTCATCGCCTTTTTCGGGCTGCTTCCCCTCTGCGGCCAGGCGCAACCGCCGGGCGGCGGACGCGGCGGCCCTGCGGAATATTGGTGGGTGAACAAGACCGAGGGCGGGGTCTACAAACCGCCGATGCGGCCGCTCTGGCGGCTGGCCGATCTGAAAAAGATGCATGAAGGCCAGAACAACTGGTCGCAGCAGATCATTCTCGATCCCGAACAGGACGCGACCTACAACTCCGCAACACCCGGCACCCATGTTACGCCGCGGCTGCATCCCGACACGCCGACCGTGTTCGTGGTGGTGGCTGGCGATGTGCATTTCAATGTCGAGGGCCAGCAGCCGTTCACTGCGACCCGCGGCTCGATCGTCAACATCATGAAGACCACCCTGTTTTCCTATGACGTGGGCGGCAGCCAGAACGCGCTATGGGTGGAGGTCAATCCCACCAACTACAAGACGGTCTATCCGGCCGAGGGTCCCCAGCCCGAGCCCAGCAAGGACGGCCGGATCGTGAAGATCTCCTTCCCGCATCATCCCGG
>DATATP010000375.1:0-3062 GCA_036268715.1 Rhizomicrobium sp.
TAGTCGAACGCCACGCCGATCCGCTTCTCCTTGCGCCAGACGATGTGGCACGGTTTGCGCAGCCGCTCGCTCGTGATCTCCAGCGTGAAATGCTCGGGAAACCAGAGCGGGGTGGTCACATCAAGCGCGGCCCCCGACGCGGAAATATTGCGGACGGTGCAGGCAATCGCCGTCTCGCCGAACGCAATCGTTCCGGCTTTCAATACACGGCTGCGAGGGGCGATCCGGTGCTCGTTCATGACCGGGCCAAGCGTAAAACCAGATGCTGACAGCAGGCTTACACCGCATCGATTGGGCGACACTTGGTTTCAAATCAATTACATGAGGAGGGCGGTAACAGACGGCGCCATGGCACGCGATGAACCAAGCGATGAGCTATGGTTTCGCGGCGGCGATATGTTCGACGGCGGTCTGCAGGGAATTGACGCGGGCCTGGATGTCCCTGGTTTCCTTCACATGTGCCGGGACCATGCTATACTCAGTGCAAGACAGTGCATCATGGACGCCTACCTTCTCGTCGCATTGATCTGTTCGGTCTATCTTGCCGGTTGAATTGCCTCGCATCGGGGCCGCAGCTTTAGAGTCTGGGCGTGGATCGCCGCGTTTATCGGGCCGCTCGCGCTGCCGTTGATATTTCTGTTCCTGAACTTGCACGGCAAGAACGGCGACCCTGCTTAGAGGCGCCGCAGCGAAAATCGGACCAGGCCATTGAAACGAAAAGCCCGGCTGACGTTTGCCGGGCTGATCGCAAGTATTTTCAAGCAAGTATTTTCAAGCAGGTATTTTTAAGTATGTAATATGGCCAGATAAGCGGAAGGCCTTCCCCCTGTCTGTGCAGAATCACACTTAGGAACCGTGGAACGGTTCGGAGGCTGGCGCATTCGATTTGATGCCGGGGCGGTCCCGGCATCCCCAAGCTGGCCTCGGTCGCTCGCTGCTTGGGGCCGTTGCTTCATATCTCTGGAGGCAGCTACTGGCCCCTTTAGACAGTCCTGGTCGCAAAAGGGACCACTCGCAATTTCCACAAAGACCACTCAGGATTGCGCCGGCATAGCTGTCACGGCAAAATCCGGTTTTCGGGACTGGCTGATGTTCGGGAAGTTTTCGAAGCGGGACGTCTTGATCGGTGTGGTCGCCTTGATCGTCGCCAGCGCATTGGCGATAGAAGGCACCTATTACGTCCTGCATGCTTATGTGATGTCGCGCCCCGACCCGCTTTATCAGCAAGGCGGCCTGAAGCCGAGCCAGGTCGCGAAGTAACGAAAAACCCGGTGATGGAACGGAAAAGCAGGCCGCCGCCCAAGCGGAATATGATCGCTAAAGCGGCGCCGGTTTAGGTGCCGGGCCCTCAAATTCCCCGGCCATCCGCCATGGCACTAAATGGCGTTTCGGAAATCATCACCCGAGCGGGTGAACGGAACCTGGTGGCCGAAAATAGGCACTATTCAAAACCGGCCACTTCTCTGAATCGTGAAGGAACGGGCGGTGGGTCGGCGGGTTGGACATTCGTGCCGGGCCGCCCCCGGCATGCCCCCAAGAACGGTCTCAGCTTTCCCCGGGCTGGGGCCGTTTCTTTGAGCTGTCGGTGCTGTCCCCTAATTAGGACACTTGCTCTGGCGAATTAGGACACGCCCTTGATGTTCCAGGAGGTGCTTTGGCGGGCTCGACGTTATCCATGAAGATGCTGACGCCCGCCGAAAGCAAATAACACAGCTGGATAGCAACCGTGGCCAGCACGAAGGAGAGCACGCCGATGGCCCAGCCCTGTTGGTATGCCAAAAAATAGGCGATCCCAGCGAGTACGAGTTCTGCCCCTATTAGCGAATATACCCTGAAATATTGGCCAAACAGTAATCCGCAGACACCGCCGGCAATAATGAGCCCCCACATCGACACCTCCCGCTTTTCAGCAAGGGTTGCCCCCTGTCGCCTTCTAGCGGCGACTCCATGACCCGTCCACGGTTGAATGAGGACATCCCCTGAATTCAAAAAGGGACCACTCCGTGAACGGCGGATGGAAAAAGGGGTCAGTACCCATCCTGGGCGTCCGACGAATTAGGACACTCACCAAGTGAAACTAGGACACTAAGGCTTAAATGCGGACAGCACCCATGCCGCCGAAAAGAACATATTGCGAACTTAGAACAAATGGGGTACATTATTCTATCAGTCGTTTTCCACCCCTGCAGCCTTGCCGTCCGTTTGTCCCGCTAGCGAATCCCCGCCATAAGGAGCACCACCTATGTCTGCTACTGCCCTGCGTATCGTTGAAGGATCCTCCATGGACAAGACCAAGGCCCTGTCCGCCGCGCTCTCCCAGATCGAGCGTCAGTTCGGCAAGGGCTCGGTGATGAAACTGGGCAAGAACGACCGCTCGATGGACGTCGAGACCATTTCCTCGGGTTCGCTGGGGCTCGATATCGCGCTTGGCGTCGGCGGCCTGCCGAAGGGCCGGGTGGTGGAGATTTACGGGCCGGAATCCTCGGGCAAGACCACGCTGGCGCTGCACACGGTGGCCGAAGGCCAGAAGAAGGGCGGCATCTGCGCCTTCATCGATGCCGAACATGCGCTCGATCCGGTCTATGCCCGGAAGCTCGGCGTCAACATCGACGAACTCTTGATCTCGCAGCCCGACACCGGCGAGCAGGCGCTGGAAATCTGCGACACCCTGGTACGATCAGGCGCGGTCGATGTGCTGGTGATCGATTCGGTCGCCGCGCTGGTGCCGCGCGCCGAACTCGAAGGCGAAATGGGCGACGCGCTGCCCGGCCTGCAGGCGCGGTTGATGAGCCAGGCGCTGCGCAAGCTCACCGCCTCGATCAACAAATCCAACACCATGGTGATCTTCATCAACCAGATCCGGATGAAGATCGGTGTGATGTACGGCTCGCCGGAAACCACCACCGGCGGTAACGCCCTGAAATTCTACGCCTCGGTCCGGCTCGACATCCGCCGCATCGGCGCGATCAAGGAGCGCGACGAGGTGGTCGGCAACCAGACCCGCGTCAAGGTGGTGAAAAACAAGCTGGCGCCGCCGTTCAAGCAGGTCGAATTCGACATCA
>DATATP010000376.1:0-9404 GCA_036268715.1 Rhizomicrobium sp.
AAGCTCGCAGAATAACCGACCATGCCCTTCGCATCGCGGGGCGCAAGCTTGATGTCATTGATGATCGCATTGTGCGGATTGGCCGGGTCCAGCGCGCCCTCGAAGCGTCCCTGCAGCAATTCATAGCCGTCTGACAGAGACTTGCGCGATTCCACAGTGATCCGGGTCACGGTGCCATTCGCTGGCAGGCAAAACAGGGCGGCGCCCAATGCCGCGAACAGCACGTCTTTCGCCGTCATATCCAGCCCCGCGATTATTCTGCCCTAGCCTATTTTGCTTTGGCCCTTCCGCCAAGGCTTAGCGCCCATGCCTGCTTTGCCGAGATTGGCGAATTCCTCATCGGTCAACTGGATTTGAGCGGCAGCGACATTCTCTTCCAGGTGCGCGACATTGCCGGTGCCGGGGATCGGCAGCATCACTTCGCTGCGCTTCAACAGCCAGGCGAGCGCAATCTGTGACGGGGTCGCGTTTTTTGCCTTTGCCAGCTTGGCAAGCTTGCCGCCTGACGCGGCCAGATCCCCCGCCGCCAGCGGATACCAGGGGATAAAGCCGATGCCTTGCGCTTCGCAATAATCCAGCACGTCCTCACCGGAGCGGTCCGCAAGATTGAAATGATTCTGCACCGTTGCGACGGGGAAAATCTTCTGTGCCGCCTTTATTTCGGCGACCGATACTTCGCTGAGACCGGCATAGGCGATGACGCCAGTATCGAGCAGCGTCTTGACCGCGCCGAACTGCTCGTCGCGCGGCACCCTGGGATCGATGCGATGAAGTTGCCAGAGGGCGATCTTTTCCACACCCAATTTTTCGCGGCTGCGCTGTGCCTGCGCGATCAGGTAGTCCGGATCGCCCTTGTTGTGCCAGGCGTCCGGTCCGCTGCGGGTAAACCCGGCCTTGGTGGCGATGACGAGTCCGTCATAAGGATAGAGTGCTTCGCGCAGTAGCTTCTCCGACACGTCTGGGCCATAGGAATCGGCTGTGTCGATGAAATTGACCCCCAGCTCCGGCAACCGCTTGAGGGTGCGCAGCGCCGCCGCCTTGTCCTTCGGCGGTCCCCAGATGCCCGATCCGGTAATGCGCATGGCGCCGAAACCCAGGCGGTTGACGGTCAAAGTGCCGCCGATCTTGAGCTGACCGGATGCCATGGCGTTGGGGTTCATGATGTCCTCTCAGGGATTGAGGCCGCGCAAGGCGTTCAACGCCTGACGCAGCGACCAGGTCCGTGGTGTGTGGCCGCTAAATTCCACCCCGGCTTCCGGGGCGAAGCGCCAGTTGCATATTGTGGCCGTGACCGAGATTGCCGTCACCGTGAGGAACGCGGCCGAAAAATCGTTCAACTGCGGTGTCGCATGGTGATGCGCCAACATGCCCGCCTGTAGCGCAGCGGCGCCGGTACAGACGCCGACCGACAGCATCAACTGCTGAAACGTCGTATAGAAGCTGGTCGCCGAAGACAGCCGCTGCGGCGTAATATTGTCATAGGCGATGGTGTTGTACGCGGTGAACTGGAACGACATGAAGAAGCCGCAGGCCACAAGAATTGCAAAGATGGCGGTTATCGGCCAGTCGGGCCGGAACAGGGCGCACAGCGCATAACCGCCGCTGCAGACGACGCCATTGACGATCATCGCGTCGCGGAAACCGTATCGGCGCAGGACTCGCGGCGCCACCGCCTTCATCACAAAGGAGCCGATCGCACCGGCCAAGGTTATCATCCCGCTTTGCAAGGCGCTCAAGCCGAAGCCGAGCTGGAACATCAGCGGCAGCAGGAAAGGCTGCGCCCCTTGCGTGATGCGGGTGATCGCCCCGCCGGCGACGGAAAGGCCGAAGCTGGGCACGTCCATCAGGCTGGGGTCGAGAATGGGCTCGGGCACGCGCTTGGCATGGTACAGGTACAGTGCACCGGCTATGAGCCCGGTCAGGATCAGGCACAGCGCCAAATCCAGTTCTCCCGCATGGCTTGCCATTTCGAAACCGAACAGCAGCGAGCCCAGCGCCAGGCTGGACAGCACCATGCCCGCAAGATCGAAGCTTTTGGGTGTTTCGCCCCTTGTCTCGGCGATGAACAGGCTCACCAGCACCACGCCCAGAATGCCGATGGGCACATTGATGTAGAAGATCCAGCGCCAGTTCAGATAGGTGATGATGAAACCGCCGAGCGGAGGCCCGATGATCGGGCCGATCAGGGCCGGGATCAAAACCCAGGACATCGCCGAGACCATGTCGCGTTTCTCGACGCTGCGCAGCAACACCAGCCGTCCCACCGGCATCATCAACGCGCCGCCGATCCCCTGCAGAAAGCGGGCGATCACCAGGAAGAGCAGGGTCGGCGATTGGGCGCACAGGATCGAGCCCAGGGTGAAGGCAACGATGGCGCTGCGGAATACGGTGCGGTTGCCAAATCGATCGGCGATCTTGCCGCTGGCGGGGATGAAGATGGCCAGGCTGATCAGATAGGAGGTAAGCGCGATGCTCATATTGGGAGCAGTGACCCCCAGTTCGCGCGCCATGCTGGGCAGGGCGGTCGCCAGCACGGTGCCGTCCATCTGCTCCATGAACATCGCGGCCCCGACAATAAGGGCGACGGTGCGGAAATGGGGTTTGGCCATGCGGGAAGGGTGATCGGACTCGAACCTCTCGCATAGTCCTGTTCGGACGGGAAATACAGGGAAAATCCCGCACGGCAGCCTTGCGGCGGACGGGCAGGCCCCGTCGGGGGCTGCCGTTTTTTCCTTTCCTCAGAGACATCCTATGCTGGCGGCAAATGGAGAGTTTTGGGGAGGGTTACGATGACCCGGTATCTGGTTCTGGCGAGGATGGCGGCGCTGCTTGCCGCTTCCGCGCTCCGAGCAGAGGCGCCGCATCCGGCCAGCGGAACGTCTCAGGAGAGCGTGACGGTTACTGCTACCGGACCCTTGTCCGACAAAGCGATCGCCGCGTTCGTCCAGTCCCATGTGACGCCGTCACAGCGCCTCGGCAAAATAGCGCGCTGGCGCAATGGCGTGTGTCCTGTCACCGCCGGGCTGCCGCCAGAGGGCAACCTCTATGTATCGCGGCGGATAAAGGCTATCGCGACGATGGTCGGCGCGCCTGTCGAAGCGGAAGAAGCCTGCAAGTCCAATATTGGCATCGTGTTCACCACCAAGCCCCAGGCGCTGCTGGATGACATCCGGACGAGACATCCCTTTCTGCTGGGCGAACACGATCCCTCCCAGACTGCGCGCCTCGCCACCATTAACCGCCCGGTCCAGGCCTGGTACGTGACCGAGACCGAGGACATGAATGGCGCACGTTCTGTTGATTACGAGCCGCAGAATAATGGTGTCGATCTGCTCGATCCGCTTTGCCAGGTCGGGGCCTCGAATGGCTGCTTCACCCACCTGCCCTATGCGCGCGAGAGCCGGGTGGAGGCCAGCCGGCTGGGCGATGGACTTTCCAGCAACCTGTTTCATGTCACGGTGGTGGTCGACTGGAATGCGGTGCAAGGGGCCGAGATCGGGCCGCTCGCCGACTATATCGCCCTGCTGGCGCTGTCCGAGGCCGTGCTAGCTGATGGCTGCCAGGAGGTGCCGAGCATCGCCAATCTGATGGCGCCGGACTGCGATGCCGCGCGCAAACCAGCCGCGATCACCGATCTCGATCTTGCCTATCTGCGCGGCCTTTATCGCATGGAAACGGCCGGCACCCTGGTCGAGCAGCGCAGCCAGATCGTCTATCAGATGAAGAAGGCCTTGGACAGGCACTGATTGCCTGCTGCTGCCAAATGAAAATGGCGCCGCGACGCAATTCATGCTACCCGCGCGACGGCAGGGGAGCTGTGCTTGGTCATCGAATCCTTATCCGATATCGGCCGCCGGGAACGTGTTCAGGCCGATCAGATCGCGGCGCTGTATCGCGACGCGCCGCCCGGCATGATCGCGACCCTGGTGGCGGCCCTAGTGCTGGAGCAATTCCTCCTGTCCGCCGGCGGGGTATCGCCGCACGCCATGCATGCGTGGATTGCGATGATGACGGTGCAGACCCTGGCGCGGCTGGGCCTGTGCATTATCCATCGCCGCCATGCACCGGAACAGTGGCGGCCCTGGGCGCTCGCCTTCACCCTGGGCGCGTTGGTAGGCGGCCTCTGCTGGGGCTTCGGTTCGCTGTTCATGATGGTGCCGGGCCGTTTCGACTATCAACTGCTGGTCATTGCCACGATCCTGGCGCTGATCTATGGCGCCGTCTCGGCATTCGGCAGCTATCTGCCCGCCTTCTACGCCTTCTTCCTGCCCGCGCTGCTGCCTGTCATGGTGTGGAGCGCGCTGCAGCCAGATGCGGCGCACCGCACATTCGCGCTGCTGTGCGGCTTGTGGACTCCCGTGATCTTCCTGCTGGCACGCCGGCATAATCGCGCGGCGACGGAATCGCGCAATTTGCGCTATGAGAATCTCGATCTGCTGAAGGATTTGGAGCAGCAAAGGGACCGCGCCGAACAGGCCAATATCGCCAAATCGCGGTTCCTCGCCTCGGCCAGTCATGATCTGCGTCAGCCGGTGCATGCGCTGGGGATGTTCGTGGGGGCCCTCAAATCTCATCAGATGCCGGCGCCGGCCAAGCGCCTGCTGGGCCATATTGAAAGTTCGGTCAACGCTCTGGACGGACTGTTCACATCGCTGCTCGATATTTCCCGTCTCGACGCCGGCATTGTCCAGCCCAAAATCGGAGCTTTTGCGATCCAGCCTCTGCTGGAGCGCATTTGCCGCGATCATGAAAGCGAGGCGGCGCAGAAAGGCCTCGCGCTGTCCACGATGCCATGTTCGGCGCTGGTGCAAAGCGATCCGGTGCTGCTGGAGCGTGTCCTGCGCAACATCGTTTCCAATGCGCTACGCTATACGGGGCGCGGTCGCGTGCTGATCGGCTGCCGCCGCTGCCGCGCCACCCTCAGCATTCAAGTGTGGGATACCGGCATCGGCATCGCGCAAGAACACCGCGAACGCATCTTCCAGGAATTCTATCAGATCGCCAATCCTGGCCGCGACCGCAGCCTGGGATTGGGCCTGGGGCTGGCGATCGTGCGACGATTGACCGGTCTGCTCGATCACCCTCTGTCTTTGCAGTCGCTGCCCGGTCGCGGCTCCGTGTTCAGGATCGCCGTGCCCCTGGCCGGGGCTCCCGAGGCGCCGGCCCCCCACCGAGCAGAAGACCGGATGGGCGAAGGTCTCGTCCTGGTGGTCGATGACGAGCTGGCGATCCAGGAAGCGATGCGCAGCCTGCTGGAAAGCTGGGGTCATGCCGTCATCGCTGCGGGCTCGGGCGAGGAAATGCTGGCGCAGATCGCCGATTGTCCGAGCCGACCCTCGCTCATCATCTGCGATTACCGCTTGCACAGCGAAGACGGTATTGCCGTCATCCGACGGCTCCAGCAGGAATTCAATGACGATATTCCCGCGATGCTGGTGACGGGCGACACCGCGCCGGAGCGCCTTCAGGAGGCGCGCGAGAGCGGCCTCATCTTGCTGCACAAACCGCTCTCGGCGGAACGGCTGCGCGTGGCGGTCGGGGCGGTGGGGCGGGTGCCGGAAGAGCTATCTTGAGGCGATCAGCCGCGCGCTGCGAGCGGCGTTGACCGCCTGGGTGCGGTTGACGACATTGAGGGCGCGGAAGATGGCGCTCACATGCGCCTTCACCGTCTTCTCCGACAGATCGAGTTGTTGGCCGATATCCTTGTTGCTGAGCCCGGCGCAGATTGCCTCCAGCACCTCGAGCTGACGGCCGGTCAAAATACCGCGGGCCGAGCTGCTGCGGATTGGTGCGTCGGCCATCAGGGGCGGTAGATAAACGTTGCCCGACAGTACAAGCCGCAGGGCTGAAACCAGGGTCTGGGCGCTGGCGGATTTGGGGATATAGCCCATCGCGCCCTGAGCCAGAGCCCGGCGGACATCGTCGGGGTCTTCCGAAGACGACAGGATGACGACCGGCACATCCGGTGCCTGGCGCGCGAAATCCGGAATGGCCCTCAATCCCCCCGCTGCCGGGAAATTGAGATCGAGCAGGATCGCGTCCAGCCCGCCTTCGCTTGCCAGCGTCAGGCCTTCCTCGATGTTGCACGCCTGCAGCACCTGCGCGCCCGGATGACTCTGGCGCAGGATTTCAGCGACGCCATCACGCAGAATCGAATGATCGTCGACGATCAGGAGCTTCATGACGAAAGTATCCGGCGGGTAACAGGTACGGGGCAATCCACCATAGGTCGTAGGACCTTGGTATTAAGACATTGGCCCAATTTACTTGCCCGTTATGCCCCGGTCTATTCCGCAGCGTCAGCAAGATGGGCGCAAAACATGGTGTTTCCCCAGGCCGCGCTGGAGCCGATTGCAAATGTTGCAGGTGAGGGTCTTTTTGCTTACGCCCCACGGCAAGATTCATCAAGAACGCATTATTTTGCCAAGAAAATTCCCGGTGGAGGCAACATTTGCTATGATGACGGAAGCGTTAAGCCGACGAAATGGAATCTAGCCGATTTTTCAAGGTCTTCATTGGAAGACTGGTCGATCGGCGAATGCGAAGAGCGCACTTGTCCTGGGGCTGACCAGCTAGGTGCATTGGTGCTGGAACGGTGATCGGCCGTTCGGGGGTGGGGTATGGGAAATTTCTACCGCACAGGTGCGGCGCGATGGATTTTTGCAATCCTGGCGGCGGGGGCAGCCGCTCCAGCCTATGCCGACGGATTGATGGACGTCGTAAAGCAGGCGCAAGACAGCGATGCCGAATTCCAGGCAGCGAAATACCAGAATCAGGCCGACGCGGAGGCCACCACCCAGGCCTGGAGCCGCTTTCTGCCCCATGTCCACGCCGGTGCGAATTATGAAGGCGTCAACCAGGACATCGTCAGCAGCGACAATACCGTCTATGCGGTAGGCAGCACGTCCTATCCCGACTACGGCTACGACATCACTCTGGATCAGTCGCTGTTCAACTATGCCGACTGGGCCAACCTGAAGGCGGCCCGGGCTTTGGTGCGCCAATCCGATGCCCAGTTCGAAGCCGCCAAACAGGACCTGCTCCTGCGCGCTGCGGAACGCTATTTCACCGTTCTGGCCGCGACCGAAACCGCCGATGCGGCCCGCAGCGAGGCCCGTGCGCTCAAGGAGCATCTCGATCTGGTTCAGGGCAAGGAGCAGGGCGGCGCCGCCCGTAATGCCGAGTTGATGGATGCCCAGGCCCGCTATCTGCAAAGCCAGGCCAAGGAGGCCCAGGCCGATGCGGAAGTGCGCGATGCTGTTGCGGGCCTGCGCCAGATCACCGGCGCCAATCCGACCACTCTCAACGGATTGTCGGAAGCACTGAAGGTCAAGCCGCTCGATCCCGACGATCCGCAGCACTGGATCGATCTTGCCCGCCAGAACAATCCGCGCATCAAGGCCGCTATCGATGCTAGCGAGCGCGGCCATCAGCAGGTCGAGATCGAACGCTCCGGCTGGTATCCCAACCTCTCGCTTCAGCTTTACCAGAACCGCCACCGCACGGAGGGTTCACTGTTCGGCGGTGGCAGCGACATCGCGGAAGCGGGCGGCATGGTCAAGCTGAACGTGCCGATCTATGAAGGCGGCGAGACCTCATCGAAGATCCGCGAAGCCGACAGTCTTTACGGCAAGGCGCGCGCCGATGAGGACAAGACCGACCGCGATGTCGAGCGCGAGACCGAGGCGGCGATGGATGGCATTCGCACTGCGACCTCGCAGGTGAGCGCCCTGGCGGCATCGCTGCATGCGCAGGAGCAGGTGGTCGAACAATTGACCGACGCCTATCGTTCCGGCGCGGCCAGCAATGTCGATCTGCTGGACGCTCAGCGCGACCTGTTTCTGGCCCGCGCCGAATATGTGCGTGCGCGCTACGATTATGCGCTCGACACATTGAAGCTGCGCCATGCGGTCGGGCTGCTCGATATTACCGACCTGGACGAAATAAACCGACTGCTGGTGGGCAAGCCGGTCGATGTCGCAGATTATGGCGCGCGGCCCATTGCTCCCCCTCCGGCGGCGCCGAAGGACAGCGATGGGGATTCTGCCCAGCCGGCCAAGGGTGCCGATGCCGGCGCCGAAAAGGCCGCCGGTGCTGTGGCGCCTGCCAAAACCGAGTCCGGCAAGACGCAGGACTCGGACGATGCCCCCGACAAGCCGTCGCTGAAAAAGCAAGCCGCTGCGGTCTCACTATTCGCGCCAGCACCCGGCACCGAACATTCCGCCGCCGCTCCCGTTCCGCTGGTTCGGGCAGCGGCGCTGGCCGCCGTACCTGCCGTTCCGGCCAGCATAGCCGTCTGGCCGACCGCGACCGTGAAGATCGCGGCGGTTCCTGCGGTCGCGCCGTCCGCCCAACTCAAACCCGATGCCTTGATCCGAACCGCCGATGCTGGACCTGAAATCGCGCAGTGAGAGCCTCCACCGCACGCGCGAGGCAGCACAGATTTTCCGCCTCGCACGCTGGATCGGCGTGTCGGGGGGGCTCGAGCGGTCATTCAAGATCACTTCCGGCGATGTGGATGCGCGCCGGTTCCTGATATCGCTCGCACTGCGGCCGGATTTCCGTCCTGCACTGCAGGAGGGCCTGCGCTCTTTGTGTTTTCCCGTATCGCTGTTCAACCCCTTGGAGCAGCTTTGCAAGACCGCCCGTTTCCTGCATCTCGGCTATGAAGAGCCTCACGGTGAGCCGGTCTGCAAAATTTACTGCGAGGCGCCGCCCGCTGACGGTCCGCGGGTCAAGGTCCATGCCAGCTTCAAGTGGCGGCCACGCGATCCCGACGATTTCGCCAGCGATGAATATTGGCGGTTGAGCGGGCTGGACCAAGACGGGCTGCGCCGCCGCATTACCGAGACCCTGGAACCGAATGGAGCATTGTTGGCCGCGCTGCAACCGCTTGTCGATCGCGTGTTGGCGCGCATACCGGCGGACGAAGTGTTCTTCCTGGAGGTGATGCGCGGCGATGTCCGGCGTTCCTTCGATCTCAGACTTTATGACGCCGAGCTGGTGGTGGCGGATGTGGCGAGTGTGGCGCTGTCGGTTGGCGATGCGCTGGCCGGGGACGGGCTCGGTCCGCTTCTCGCCGAGTGCGGGGAAGAGAAACTGGGACATGTTTCGGCGGGTCCGTCCTTCGTCACCTTCTATCATGGCGCTGAGGACCTCTTGTGAGAGCGGTCCCAACATTCGCTGCCGAGCCGGCCCGGGCGGGAGACCCGGCGCTCGATTTCTGCTTATGGCCTTACGATCTGCCATCGCCGCGGCATGCCACAAGCTTGGCTGGCGCCAATCTCCTCTATGCCGCCAGCGCCGAGGCTGGCTGCCTGGATGCTTATTGCAGTTTGACGGAATCTTTGCGCGCGGCGTTGGGACCGTTCCGCAGTGTCTGGGGCGTCAAATGGGACGGCAGG
>DATATP010000377.1:0-10622 GCA_036268715.1 Rhizomicrobium sp.
TCATCGATCCGGCATTGGAAGCGTTCGGCCAGAGTCTGCTCGACGCCACCGCGGCGCGGCTGGCGGCGCAGGATCCGTTCTTCTCCCCCGGCTTTGACGATGACGTCACCGCCCTGATCGCCCGCACCCAGCAACTTGCGCCCGACGAACAGGGCCGTGTGCGGCTGCCCGATGCGCTGATCGCCCATGCCGGCCTCAAGGACCGGGTGGTTTTCGTCGGCAAGGTGACGAAATTCCAGATCTGGGATGCGGAGCGGTTCGTCGCCATTGAAACCGAAGCGGTCGCACGGGTGCGGGCGAAGATGGAGCGCGCCCGCGCCGTTCTCGCGGAAGGGACCGCACCATGAACGGTCATACGCCGGTGATGCTGCACGAGATGCTTGAGATGCTCAGTCCGCGCGACGGCGCGCACTATATCGATGGGACCTTTGGCGGCGGCGGCTATTCACGCGCGCTTCTCGAAGCTGCCGATTGCCGGGTGCTGGGAATTGACCGCGATCCAGAGGCGATCGCCCGCGGCCAGGCGCTGGTCGAGCGCTTTGGCGGACGGCTCACACTCGTCGAAGGTGAATTCTCAAATCTCGATAAATACACCGACGCCAGCGATGGCGTCGTGCTGGACCTCGGCGTGTCATCGTTCCAGTTTGATCAGGCGGCCCGTGGGTTTTCACTCCGCGAGGATGGTCCCCTGGACATGCGCATGAGCATGTCGGGGGAATCCGCCGCCTATATCGTCAACAACGTCGATCTCGGCACCCTGGTCCGCGTGATCGCCAAATATGGCGAGGAGAAAAACGGCCCCCGCATCGCCCGCGCTATTATCGCGGCGCGCCCCGTCACCGGCACGGCGCAGCTCGCTGCCATCATCGCGCAGGCGCAAGGGCCTGCCGCCTTGCGCCATGCGATCCATCCCGCGACCCGCACCTTTCAAGCGCTGCGCATCCATGTGAATGACGAACTGGGCGAATTGGAGCACGGTCTCGATGCCGCGATGCGAGTGCTGAGGCCCGAAGGCCGGCTGGTGGTAGTATCGTTCCACAGCCTGGAGGACCGCATCGTCAAGCGGTTCCTCACGCATCATGGCAGCTCCGCGCCGCGCCCGTCGCGCCATGCGCCGCAAGCGCAGCCGGCGCGTCCTGCCTTCAAGCTTCTCACGGCTCGTCCTCGCACCCCATCGGCGGAGGAAGTGTCGGCAAATCCCCGCGCCCGGTCCGCCAAGTTGCGCGCTGGGCTCAGACTGGCGGCATAGGAGACAGCCATGATTCGCGTTCTCAATCTCTTCTGCGTGGCATTGATGGGATTTTCCATTCTCGCTCTCTATCATGTCTCGGAAAAGGCTCGCGTCGCGCACATGCAGTTGGTGCATGTGACGCGCGAGATTGCCCAGACCCGCTCCGACCTTTCGGTACTCCAGACCGAATGGCAGCATGTCGCCTCGCCCGAGCATATCCAGCAACTCGCTCAGGCGCGGCTGGGAATGAGCGATTCCGCTTCGGTGCAACTGTCCTCTTTCGACCAGTTGCCCCGGCGCGGCGAAGATGCGCCGCTGAACAATTCGCCGGTCCGCAATGCCAGCGCGGTGGTGCCCGCACTGGGGCTGTCCCTGGCGATCCGGCACGCGCGCGGCGGCCGCGGAATGTGAGGCAATGAAAGAGGAGCAGTTTCAACGGCGCATTGTCATCGGGGCGGGACTTTGCGTCGCCGCTTTCGCGCTGGTGGGACTGCGCCTGGCCGATGTCGCCCTATTGAAGCCGCTGGCCGAAGCGCCGGCCGCCCCGCGTGCCGTCGCCCCCCGCGCCGATCTGGTCGACCGCAATGGCGCGCTTCTGGCACGCGACCTTCCGGTGAAGGATTTGTATGCTCGCCCCGAGGTGCTGTCCGATCCTCAAGAAGCAGCGCGCGAACTTGCCGCCGCGACCGGGGTCGAGGAGAAACGTCTCGCCGCGGACTTCGCCGGCCGGCTGCGCAGCAGACACCCGTATGTGCTCGTGGCACGGCACATCACACCCGACCGAGAAGCGGCGGTCATGCATCTGGGCTTGCCGGGACTGGAGTTCGAGCCCAGCGCCAAGCGTTACTACCCCGATGGCCGCGATGCAGCGCAGGTCGTGGGAGTCACCGACCCGGATAATAACGGCGTGTCGGGACTGGAACTGGGCTTGCAGGACCGCATCCACGCCGCGGCGGGCGGTGCGGTCGCCACCTCCATCGACATGCGGGTCCAATATATCCTTGGCCATGAGCTCGCCCAGGCCCGTAAAACCTTCCGCGCCAAGGCGGCCGGCGGGATCGTCATGGACGTGAACAGCGGGGAGATGCTGGGGCTGGTGTCGCTGCCCGATTTCGATCCCAACGCCCGGCGGCTTGAAGCGGGCGACTCGACCGTCGATATGATGGCGCAGAATGTCTACGAGCTGGGCTCGGTATTCAAGATTTTCTCCTTCACGCTCGCTGTCCAGGACCATACCATGCACCTGGACGAGATGTTCAAGATCGGCCAGGGCCTCAAGGTCGGCCGTTACACGATCCACGAAGCCGAACACATGCCCGACATGCTGGCGGCGCGCGACATTCTCGCCCGATCTTCGAATATCGGCACGGCGCAGATCGCGCTGCGCTCTGGCGGGGTGCGGCAGAAACAATTCCTGGCTAATTTAGGTCTTCTCACCCCGATCCACACCGAACTGCCGGAAACCGCCCGCCCGCTCTACCCCGGCAATTGGCGCACAATCGAGACCGCGACGATCGGCTTCGGTCAGGGCATCTCGGTCAGCCCGCTGTCATTCGTCGCCGCCGCCGCAAGCGTCGTCAATGGCGGCCGGCGCATCGTGCCCACCTTCCTCAAGGAAGATGGCATCGACCGCCGCGGCGAGCAGGTGATCAGCCGAGAGACCAGCGAACAGATGCGTGACTTGCTGCGCTATGTCGTCACCGACGGCACAGGCAAGAAGGCCGATGTTCCGGGCTATGAGGTGGGCGGCAAGACCGGCTCGGCCCAGGTGCCCGGCGATCATGGGCGTTACATCCCGCACGCCCTGCGCACTTCGTTCTGCGCCGTGTTTCCGGCGCGGAAGCCGCGTTATATCTTGTTCGTGATCCTGGACCAGCCGCACGGCACCAAGGAAACCGGCGGCTTCGCGCTGGCCGGCTATACCGCCGCTCCGCTGGCGGGCCGGGTGATCCAGCGGATCGCCCCGCTGTTGGGTGTGCCGGCCGAGGCGCCGACGACCAAGCTGGCCGATGGAAGTCTATGATGCCGCCACAATCCGATGCGAATGTGCGGCAAAGGGCGAACACCGCCATGTTGGAAAACATTGCCGGGCTCACCAGCGACAGCCGCAAAGTGAAGCCCGGCTATCTGTTCGCTGCGCTGGCGGGCAGCAAGACGGACGGCGCGCGCTTTGTGAAAGATGCGGTGGCCCGGGGCGCGGTGGCGGTGCTGGGGCCACCCGAACTTGCGCCCGAGGCGGCGGCGCTGGGTGTGCAGTTCATTTCGGACGCCAATCCCCGCCTGCAATTTGCGCGTTATGCCGCTGCCTTTTACGGCGACCAGCCACGGATCGTCGCCGCCGTCACCGGCACGAAGGGAAAATCTTCCATCGTCGCCTTCCTGCGCGAGATTTGGACCGCGCTGGGCCGGTCCGCCGCCAGCCTCGGCACGGTGGGTCTGGTTTCGCCGGCCGGCGAAATTCCGCTCTCCCACACGACCCCCGATCCGGTAGAGATCGCCGAACTTCTGGCGCAGCTCAAGAAACAGGGGGTGGACCGGCTTGCCATGGAAGCGTCCAGCCATGGACTCGACCAGTACCGTTTGGATGGTGTGAAGGTCTCGGCCTGCGGCTTCACCAATATCACCCGCGATCACATGGATTATCATACGACCTTTGCGGACTATCTCGCTGCCAAACTACGGCTGTTCACGGAGGTCGTGAAGGACGGCGGTATCGCGGTGGTCAATGCCGATGCCGAGCATGCCGACCGCTTCATAGACGCGGCGCAAGTCCGGGGGCTGACGCTGCTGACGGTGGGCGGGGCAGGGGACGCGATCAGGCTGGTTTCGTGCGAAAGCCGCGGCGATACTCAGGCGCTGACCATCGCCCATGCCGCGACGGTGTATCATGTGGTGCTACCGCTTGCTGGCGCGTTCCAGGCCGACAATGCGCTGCTCGCGGCCGGGCTCGCCATTGGCCTAGGCGAAGACGCCGGCCAAGTCTTCGCGGCGCTGGCGGATCTCAAGGGTGCGCCTGGCCGGATGGAGAAAGTGGCGTTCGCCGCTTCCGGTGCTCCCATTTATGTCGACTACGCCCATACCCCGGATTCCCTGGAAAAAGTGCTTTCGGCATTGCGTCCGCACACCAGCAACAAGCTGCATGTCGTGTTCGGCTGCGGTGGCGACCGCGACAAAGGCAAGCGCCCGCTGATGGGCGCCGTTGCCGCGCGGCTGGCGGACGATGTGATCGTTACCGATGACAATCCGCGCAGCGAGGAGGCCGGCGCCATCCGCAAGGAGATTCTTGCAGCGGCCCCCCAGGCGCGCGAGATCGCCGACCGGTCCGAGGCGATCCGCGCCGGCGTCGCAGCGCTTGCTGCGGGCGACATGCTGGTGCTGGCGGGCAAGGGCCATGAAATTGGACAGTATATAGGGAAGGAAGTCCGGCCCTTTTCCGACCGCGCCGAGGCGGTAAAGGCGGCGCTCGCAACAGGGGGGCGCGCGGCATGACCTTGTGGACCTACCGGGAAGCCGAGGCCGCCACCCTAGGGAAGGCGAGCGCACCATTCCACGCGAACGGACTTTCCATCGACACCCGCAGCCTCAAACCAGGCGACCTGTTCGTCGCGCTGAAGGGCGACAATCGCGACGGCCATGATTTCATAGTGTCGGCTTTCCAAGCCGGCGCCGCCGCCGCCCTGGTGTCGCGCGCGCAGGAAGAAGCGTCCGGTCCGCTCCTTACCGTCGCCCATACCCAGCGCGCACTGGAAGATCTCGCCCGTGCTGCCCGCGCTCGCAGCACGGCCAAAGTACTCGCCGTCACCGGCAGCGCCGGCAAGACCACCACCAAGGAAATGCTGCGTCTTTGCTGCGATGCGCTGGGCCGTACCCATGCCTCGGCTGCTTCTTACAACAATCATTGGGGCGTGCCGCTGTCGCTGGCCGGCCTGCCGCACGATGCAGAGTTTGGAATCTTCGAGATCGGAATGAATCATTTCGGAGAAATCCGGAACTTGGCGTCCTTCGTCCGTCCCGATGTGGCGCTCGTCACCACCATCGCGCCGGCGCATCTGGAATTCTTCGGCAGTTGCGAAGCCATCGCGGACGCCAAATCGGAGATTTTTGAGGACCTCTTGCCCGGTGGTGTGGCGCTGATTCCGGCCGACAGTCCCTATGCCGACCGGCTCGCGGCACGGGCGGAGCAAGCCCATGTCGCGCGACTGGTGCGCTTCGGCACGAGCGGCGAGGCGAAGCTGCTCGCCTGGGCACCCGCCGATCCGAAGGAGGACGGCGGTGAAAGCATGCGCATCAAGGCCGATATCTTCGGCCGGGTTGTCGATTGCGTGATCGGCGCGCCAGGAGTCCATATCGCGCAGAACGCGGTGGCCGCGCTGGCTGCGGTGGCGCTGGTGGAAGGCGACTTGCTCAATGCCGCCGCGGCGCTGAAGAATTTCACCGCCCTGAAGGGACGGGGCGCGCGCTTCGATTCCGGCGACATTCATGTGATCGACGAGAGCTACAATGCCAACCCCGCCTCCATGGCAGCAGCGCTGGCGCTGCTGGGTGCGAAAAAAAGCCGCCGCATAGCGGTCCTGGGCGACATGCTCGAGATGGGCGAAGATGCCGCGGCCCATCATGCAGGCCTCGTTGCCCCGATCGAAGGGGCGCGGGTGGACCTGGTGTTCGCGGCCGGACTCCGGATGAAGGCATTGTGGGATGCGTTGCCCGTCTCGCGTCGCGGCGGCTATGCGGAAAATTCCGCCGCCCTCGCCCCCTTGCTGCTGACGCAACTACGGCCGGGCGATACGGTACTGGTGAAAGGTTCGTTCGGCAGCCGCATGTCGGCGATCATCGATGCCCTGAAAGTACGGGCAGCATAGATGCTTTATTATCTTTCGCTCCTCACCCATCTGAACCAGTTCGAATTCTTCCGCTTGTTCCGATATCTTACCTTCCGCTCCGGAGCGGCGGTGGTGACGTCTCTGCTGATCGCCTTCCTGATCAATCCGGCGCTGATCCGCTGGCTGAAGCTGCGACAGGGCAAGGGCCAGCCGATCCGCAAGGAAGGGCCGCAGCGTCACATCCTGGAGAAGGCGGGCACCCCAACCATGGGGGGCGTGCTGATTCTCATTCCCTGGGTGGGCTCGACCTTGCTATGGGCCAATCTTTCCGATCGCTATGTCTGGATCGCGCTGCTGGTGACGATCAGCTACGGCATTCTGGGGTTTCTAGACGACTATTATAAGGTAACCAAGCGCAGCTCGGATGGGCTCTCCGGCCGCGCCCGCCTGGCGATCGAGTTCGTGATCGCCTTCCTCGCCACCTGGCTTGTGATGCAGGCGGAAACGCCAACCCTTTCCGGCATGCTGGCGGTTCCCTTCCTCAAGGCCGCGCTGTTGCCACTGGGCCTGTGGTTCATCCTGGTCGGAGGGATCGTCATTGCCGGCGCGGCCAATGCGGTGAATTTCACCGACGGCCTGGACGGGCTCGCGATCGTGCCGGTGATGATCGCGGCGGCGACTTTTGTGCTGATCGCCTATCTGGTCGGCAATGAGAAATTCGCCGCCTATCTACAATTGCCCTATGTCGAATTTTCCGGTGAGCTGACGGTGTTCCTGGCTGCGCTGGTGGGCGCCGGGCTTGGCTTTCTCTGGTACAACGCGCCGCCCGCCGCGATCTTCATGGGCGATACCGGCTCGCTGCCGCTGGGCGGGGCGCTCGGGGTGGTCGCGGTTTCAGTCAAGCACGAGATCGTGCTGGCGGTGGTCGGCGGCCTGTTCGTGGTCGAGACCGTTTCGGTGATGGTGCAGGTGATCTCCTTCAAGCTCACCGGCAAGCGGGTGTTCCGCATGGCCCCGATCCACCATCATTACGAACAACTGGGCTGGACCGAGCCCACTATCGTCATCCGGTTCTGGATCGTGGCGGTGGTGCTGGCGCTGCTCGGTCTGGCAACCCTGAAACTGAGGTAGCGGATGATCCCGTCTCGCGCCTTCGAAGGACGCTGTGTCGCCATATTCGGACTCGCTCGGACGGGGATCGGGGCGGTACACGCCCTGACCGCCGGGGGTGCCACGGTGATCGCCTGGGACGACAACAGTGCTGCGCGTGACGCGGGCTCGCGGGTGGGCGCCGATATCAAACCGTGGCGGGAATGGCCGTGGGAAGAGATCGCGGCGCTGGTGCTCTCGCCAGGCGTGCCGCTCACCCATCCCAGACCGCATGAGGTGGTGGCGCATGCGCGCGAAGCGGGCGTGGCGGTGATCGGCGATGTCGAGTTGTTCGCCCGCGAAATCCATCCCGACGCGGACAAGCGGAGCGACGCCACAAAGGGAACTGCTCCTGTGATCGCGATCACCGGCACCAATGGCAAGTCCACTACCACCGCCCTTATCGGCCACATATTAAATACCTGTGGCTATGACGCGCAGGTCGGCGGCAATATCGGCAAGTCGGTGCTGGAACTGTCCCCGCCCGGACCCAAGACCGTCTATGCGCTGGAAATGTCCAGCTTCCAGATCGATCTGGCGCCGGGCCTCCAACCGGATGTCGGGGTCCTCTCCAATCTGACGCCAGATCATATCGACCGCCACGGCACGATGGACAATTACGCTGCGATCAAGGCGCGATTGATGCACCAGACCGCGAAGGACGGTAAGGTCGTGATCGGGGTGGATGACGCCTATACCTCTGCGATTTTCACCGGCCTGGCTGCGGGCGGCGGCGCGACGGCGTGGCCAGTGTCGGTTGGCAAGGTGCTGGGCCGGGGCGTGTTCGTGGTGGACGGTGTACTGTACGACGCCGAAGGCCCCCGCGCCCTGCCGGTGATGGACATGGCGGCTGCACCGCATCTGCTTGGGGTGCATAATTGGCAGAATGCGGCGCTCGCCTATGCCGCCGTCAAGCCCTTCGTAAAGGATGCGCGCGCCGTTGCTGCCGCAATCACGAGCTTTCCGGGCCTGGCCCATCGCATGGAGGATGTCGGCCGGATCGGCAAAGTGCAGTTCATCAATGATTCCAAGGCGACCAATGCCGACGCAACGGCTCGGGCGCTGGCGGTCTATCCCGATATTTTCTGGATCTCAGGGGGCAAGCCCAAAGAAGGGGGCATCGAGAGCCTCGCAGCCTTTTTCCCGCGGGTGCGCAAGGCTTATCTGATCGGCGAGGCGGCGCATGCCTTCGCCCGCACCCTGGACGGCAAGGCGCTTTACGAGATGTCGCAAACCCTGGAGGTCGCGACCGAGCACGCCTGCGCCGACGCGCTGTCCAGCACGGCGCTCGCGCCCGTGGTCCTGTTGTCGCCGGCCTGTGCTTCCTACGACCAGTTCAAGGATTTCGAGCAGCGCGGCAACGTGTTCCGCACCGTGGTGGCGCGGTTGCCGCATAGCGCGCCTTTCAATTCATCAAAAGTGGGCGCGCGATGAACCGGGCCGACCGCAGCGGATTTGCCGAATGGTGGTTCACCGTCGACCGCCTGTCGCTTCTGTTGATTCTGACGCTGTTCGGCATCGGACTGATGCTCGCCTTCGCTGCCAGTCCGGCGATCACGGGCGGACCTTTGACCGCCGGCGACTTTCATTATGCCGTGCGGCAATTGCTGTTCGCTCTCATCGCACTCGCTATTCTGGGAGGAGTCTCGCTGCTTGATCTGCGTCAGATCAAGATCGCATCGGCGGCGATCTTCGCGCTTGCCCTGATCGGCAGCTTCCTGGTGCTGTTCTTCGGTGTCGATGTGCTAGGGGCGCGGCGCGAGTTGAATTTCGGCATCTTCAACTTGCAGCCGTCGGAATTCCTCAAACCCAGTTTCGCCGTGCTGGCTGCCACGGTGCTGGCCGACCGCCAGTCGATGCGAATCCCCAGGCCGGTCGTCACATTCCTGTTGATCGCTCCTGCGCTGCTGATCCTGGCGTTGCAACCCGATGTCGGCCAGACCGGATTGCTGCTGTCGCTATGGGGGGTGATGCTGTTTTTCTGGGGGGTGGATTTCCTCTTTGTGTTCGTGTTCCTGGGTGCGATCGCCGCGCTGGGTTTTCTCGCCTATGAGGTGTTTCCCCATGTGCATCATCGGATCGAGCAGTTTCTCGGCGGTTCCGGCACTGGCTACCAGGCCGGCCTAGCGTTGAAGGCGTTCGCCCATGGCGGTCTTGCGGGGGTCGGCCCCGGCGCGGGCACCATCAAATACCGCATTCCCGACGCCCATTCGGATTTCATTTTCGCGGTGGCGGGGGAGGAGTTTGGCGCCCTTCTGTGCGGCCTTATCGCGTTGCTATTCTGCCTTTTGACCGTCCGGCTGTTGCTGCGCGCGGCGGAGGCGTCGGGGGCTTTCGCGCAACTGGCCGGTGCGGGCCTTTCAGTCGTCACCGCTTTGCAAGCCTTCATCAACATGGGCGTGGCGGTGTCGCTGCTGCCGGCCAAGGGCATGACTCTTCCATTCATCTCTTATGGCGGTTCCTCGTTGTTCGCGGTGGCGCTGACCACGGGTCTTGCGCTGGCGGTGACACGGCTGCGGCCCAAGCTGGCACTGCGGCCCGAGCCGCAGGCTGTATGGGTGCGGGCATGAGTGTGATCGTGCTGTCGGCGGGAGGTACCGGTGGGCACCTGTTCCCCGCTCAGGCCCTAGCGGAAGAACTGGCCAGCCGCGGCCGCGCCATCGTGGTGATGACCGACACGCGCTTCGCCAACTATGCGACCCAGTTCCCGGGGGCGCGGATCGAGACGGTGCCGTCCTCGCCGTTGAACAGCTTGGCAGCACCCTTCAAGATATTCGCGGGCTTCCTGCTTGCCCGCAGCAAGCTGCGGCGTCTGAAGCCCGATGCTGTGATCGGCTTCGGCGGGTATCCGAGCGTGCCGGTGATGCTGGCGGCGTCCTGGGCGCGACTTCCCACTGCGATCATCGAGCAGAATGCCGTAGTCGGGCGCGCCAACCGGCTGGTGATGAACAAGGTGAAATTGGTCGCGGCCGCTTTTCCTATCGCGCGCTTCGCGCCCAAGGACAAATCCAAGATTGTGCTGACAGGCAATCCCTTGCGGCCGGAGGTCGAGGCATTGTGGGGCGCTCCCTATGATGCGCCGCTGTTTGGCGGCCCGCTCAATCTTCTGGTGTTCGGCGGCAGTCAGGGAGCGCGCGCGCTGAGCGACATCGTGCCGGCCGCCGTCACCCGCCTGCCGCACGATTTGAAAAGGCGGCTCCGCATCGTGCAGCAATGCCGGCCCGAGGATTTAGAGCTTGTAGGTCAGGTCTATGACAATGCCGATATAAGGGCCGAACTTGCGCCGTTTTTCCCCGACCTGCCGATGCGCATGGCGCAAGCGCATCTGGTGGTGGCGCGCGGGGGGGCCGGCACGATTGCCGAGCTGATGGCGATCGGTCGCCCCGCGATCCTGGTGCCGTTGCCGGGGGCGCTTGATGACA
>DATATP010000378.1:0-17372 GCA_036268715.1 Rhizomicrobium sp.
ATCGGCAAGGACCGCAAAACGCTTTTGTCGATTTTGGGCTATGTCGCCGCGCTTGCCCTGTCGTTCGTGTTGCCGCCGCTCTCGCTGGGCATCTATGCCGCGATTGCGCTGATGTGGCTGATCCCCGATCGCCGGATCGAAAGGGCTTTAAGGGCTTAGAACATTTCCCTGTTTCTTTGAATCGCGAAAATGTTCTTTCCTTTGTTTTGTCGCGGTTCCGGACGGAAAACCGTTACTTACTTTTCCTGGATCGCTCCAGGGCCACGAAGGCCCGGCGGGGATGCGCCTATCCACACGCACGCGAAAATATTTTTGCCTGGCCCGCTCGCGGCTTGCCGGCTGACACCGCGATAACCCTATCCACCCGGTCTTCTCATCGGCAGATTCCTCCCCACAATAGCGGCGATGAACCGCAAGCCCGACGCCACGCCCGAATCCGTCATCACCGACCAACTCGCCCTGGTCGCCCAGGCGCTGGCAGATTGCTTCGACAAGGCGCGATCGGTGGGAGACGATGCGTCCGGCTACACGCGGCAGGGCGAATTCGCGTCCGCCGCGACCTTGCTCAAAGCGTCGGCCAAGCTCGGCCTGGCGCTGGCAAAGATCAAGGGCGAGTTCAACCAGAATATCCGCGTCCAGCGGGGGGAGGGGAATGGCGAGAGGCAAAATTCAATTGGGCGGCACGGGCCAATGAAGGACCGCGGTGGTGGGTAAGCGCACCGGCAATCCGCGCGGCGCGCCGAGAGGCAATCAGAACAGATTTATCCACGGCCGCTACAGCGCCGCCGCCCGCGCCCGGCGCGCCGAAATTCGCGCTCTCGTGGCCAAATGCGATCTCGCCATCGCCACGGCGCTGGCGATTTCGGCCTGCGCCAACGTTAATCCCGCGCCAGCGCGGCGGGCGCCTCCCCAAGCTCGACCTGGGCGATGCGTTCGGCATGGCGGTCGATACCGCGCATGGAAGCCTCGATCTGGCCGATGTCCTTGTTGGTCGTATCGAAATGGTCGCGCAGCTTGCCCACCCGGTCCCCCAGCCGTTTCACATCTTGCAGCAGCGCCGCGACCGCCCCCTGGATGGCATGGGCCTGTTCGCGCATTTTGGCGTCGCGCATCAGGCCCTGGATGGTGGCGATCACCAGCATGAACACATGGGGGCTGACCACCACCACCTGCATCTGCCGCGCGCGGCGCAGGGTTTCGGGAAAATTCGCGTGCAGCTCGGCATAGAGGGAATCCGAAGGCACGAACATGATCGCGGGAGTCTGCGTCTCGCCGGGGAGCAAGTATTTCTCCGCAATGTCCTTCACATGCTTCTGGATGTCGCCCCGCACTTGCACCATCGCTGCCTTGCGCGCCTCCTCGCTGTCGGCCACGCGCAGCGCCTCGAAGGATTCCAGGGGAAATTTGGCGTCCACCACGATGCGCGCTTTCACATTGGGAATGCGGATGGTGCAATCGGGGCGTGCATGGTTGGACAGGGTGGCCTGGAACTCATACTGGTCGGGCGAAAGATGCTCGCAGACGATGGCTTCCATCTGGTCCTGTGCCAGCGCGCCGCGCGCTTGCTTGTCGGAAAAGATCGCCTTCAGCGAAACGACATGGGTGGAAAGCTCACTGATGTTCTTCTGCGCGGCGTCGATCACGCTGAGCCGCTCGGTGATGCTGACGAAGGTTTCGCCGGTTTGCCGGGCATTGGCCGCCAGGCCGTCGCCCACCCGCTTGTCCAGCGCTTCCAGCCTTTCGGCCAGGGTGCGCTGCAAGGCGGCCTGCGCTTCGATGGCTTCCCGGAAGCGGCCCTGGATCGCGCCCTGGCCCGCGATCACGGCATCCAGCCGGGGATCGGGCCGCGGCGGTTCCGCTGTGCCCGGCCTGCCGCGCAGCGCAAAGGCCAGGATCGCGGTTCCTAACAAGAGGGCGATGCTCAACACGATGACAGCCAGTTCCATGGCTTGACCCTAGAACGCCGCCCGCCTATCTCAAAGCCATGAAAAGGCCCATTCTTGTCGCCCCCGATCCGCGCCTTCAGCAGGTTTCCGTCGATGTGGAAAGGGTGGATGGCGCGATTCGCCAGCTTGTCGATGACATGACCCAAAGCATGTACGCCGCGGACGGAATCGGGCTGGCGGCGGTGCAGATCGGAATCGCCAAGCGGGTGATCGTAATGGACCTGGACCAGAAGGACGGCAAAAAGAACCCCCGCAGCTTCATCAATCCCAAAATTCTCTGGGCGTCGGAGGAGACGGCGGTGTTCGAGGAAGGCTGCCTGTCTGTTCCAGAAATCTGGGACGATGTGGAACGTCCGGCGCGGATCAGGTGCGAATATCTCGACCGGGACGGCAACAAGCAGCTCCTGGAGGCTGACGGCCTGCTCGCGACCTGCCTGCAGCATGAGATGGATCATCTCAATGGCGTCTTGTTCATCGATCATCTGTCCCGGCTGAAGCGCAGCATGGCGCTCAAGAAGCTGGCCAAGGCCAAGAAGCTGAAAGAGACGGTGTGATCTCATGCTTCGACAGGCTCAGCATGGGGATTTTTCCAGCCTCCTCACTCTGAGCTTGTCGAAGAGTGAGGAGCGGCGGTGACTCTCCGCGTCATGCTTCGCCGCCTACGGCCATACGCTGTCGCTATGGTCTTGTCTTCCATCGAGCGGGATTAAGATGGTTTTGCGGCTCGCATTCCTGGGCACGCCGGATTTCGCGGTCCCGACCCTGGCCGAACTGATCGCGCAAGGGCACGACATTCCTTGCGTCTACTCCCAGCCGCCGCGTCCCAAGGGCCGTGGCATGGCGCTGGAGCCGGGGCCGGTCCATCGCTTTGCCCTCGCTCATAAGTTGGCCGTGCGCACGCCCCTGTCGCTGAAAGATGCCGGACAGCAGGAATTGTTCGCGGGCCTCGATCTCGATGCCGCAATCGTCGTGGCCTATGGCCTCTTGTTGCCCAAGCCCATCCTGGAAGCTCCGAAGCTGGGTTGCTTCAATCTGCATGGCTCGCTGCTGCCGCGCTGGCGCGGCGCCGCGCCGATCCAGCGCGCCATCATGGCGGGCGACACCGAGACCGGGGTGATGGCGATGCGGATGGAGGAAGGCCTCGATACCGGTCCGGTGCTGATGGCCGAACGGGTGGCCATTGGGCGCAAGACCACTGGCGAACTGTCCGAAGAATTGTCCCACCTGGGTGCCGACCTGATGGTGCGGGCGCTTTCCGCCCTGGAACGCGGCGGCATCAGCGAACGGCCGCAAGCGGTGGACGGCGTGACTTATGCAAAGAAAATCATGAAAGACGAAGCACGTATCGACTGGTCGAAGCCCGCGCGGGAGATCGACTGCCTGGTGCGCGGCCTGTCGCCTGCGCCGGGGGCCTGGACCGAGGCCAGGGGCGAACGGCTGAAAGTGTTGTATGCCGAACCGGTTCCCGGCGCCGGCCGGCCGGGCGAGGCGATCGGCGCTGATCTCACAATTGCCTGCGGCGAAGGCGCGCTGCGCTTGGCCAAGGTCCAACGCGCCGGTTCGCGGGTGATGGATGGAAACGAGATGTTGAAAGGCTTCCCGCTGCTGCCCGGCACGCTGCTGGCCTGATGCCGCGCTATCGCCTGACCCTGGAATATGACGGCGGCCCCTTTGTCGGTTGGCAGCGGCAGGACAATGGCCCATCGGTGCAGGGTGCGCTGGAAGACGCCATCGAAAAACTCAGCGGTGAGCGCGTCACCGTCACCGGGGCGGGCCGCACCGATACGGGGGTCCATGCGCTGGGCCAGGTGGCGCATTTCGACCTGGCGAAGGACTTCGCCGCCGACAAACTGCGCGACGCCTTGAACTACCATGTGCGCCCCGCTCCGGTGGCGGTCCTGGCGACGGCAGTGACGAACGAAGATTTCCATGCGCGTTTTTCCGCCACGGCGCGGCATTATCTGTACCGCATCTTGAACCGCCGCGCCCCCGCCGTGCTGGACCGGGGCAAGGTGTGGCAGGTCGCGGTAGCGCTGGATGCGGAGGCGATGGATGCGGCGGCGCAGGCGCTGGTCGGCCAGCATGATTTCACGACCTTCCGTGCTGCCGAGTGCCAGTCTGCGTCGCCGGTCAAGACTCTTGATAAGCTCGGCGTGAATCGCCGCGCCGACGAAATCCATATCGAAGCCTCGGCGCGCTCTTTCCTGCATCGTCAGATGCGCTCCATCGCCGGTACGCTCAAACTGGTCGGCGAGGGCAAATGGACTGCCGCCGATGTCGCGAAGGCGCTGGCCGCGCGCGACCGCAGCGCTTGCGGCCCCGTGGCACCGGCCTGCGGACTCTATCTGTTGCGGGTGGATTATCCGGCAAATGGCTGCCCGGCCGATACCGGGGACCTTGAGCTTATTTCACGGTGGTCTGGGCAAAGCCGATGATGGAAAGGACAATGACCGCAATGCCGCCGGCAGCCTCCGCGATCGTGCCGGTATCGCCCGCCTGCGCCTGTAAAATGAGGAATCGCACAACGCCGTTCCGGCATTGCGCCGGTTGGCCGCGGACGGAACCGGAAAATTCCGGGAACTATCGCGGCGCGAAATAGAAGTTCAGCACCGCTTCATAAATCGCAGCAAGGGCAACGATCTCTTTCACCGAAACACATTCATCGGTCTTGTGCATGGTCGCTCCCGCCAGGCCCAACTCGACCACCGGACAGAAATCCTTGATGAAGCGCGCGTCCGAGGTGCCCCCACTGGTGGAGAATTGCGGCGCTGTGCCGGTGACGCCCTGAACCGCATTGCTCACCAGCGACGTGAACGCACCCGGTTCTGTCAGGAAAGAGACGCCGCTCACCGTGTGGTTTACGGCGATTTCGCAATCGGCCTTCTGTGCAACCGTGGCCGCTTCGCGCTCCACCCAGGCGACCAGTTCCTCCGCCGTGTGAAGGTCGTTGAAGCGGATATTGAAGCCGGCGCGCGCCTCGGCCGGAATTACATTGGTCACCGGATTGCCGACATCCAGAGTAGTGAAGGCGAGGGTCGAAGGCTCGAAATGGGCGCTGCCCGTATCCAGCGTGCGGTGCGCCAGTTGCGTCACCAGAGCCGCCATCGCTGGAATCGGATTCTTCGCCTTGTGCGGATAACCGACGTGACCTTGCATGCCCTTTACCGTCAGGCGGAAATTGATCGAGCCGCGGCGGCCGATCTTCAATGTATCGCCCGCCCGCGCGACGGACGTCGGCTCTCCAACCATGCAATGATCGATGGTCTCGCCGCGCGCCTTCAGCCAGTCCAGCACCCGGACCGTGCCATCGACCGCCTCGCCTTCCTCGTCACCGGTGATGAGCAGGCTGATCGACCCCTTGAGCGTTCCCCGGTTCTGGAACCGTGCAGCCGCCGCCACAAAGGCCGCGATCGCGGACTTCATGTCGGCCGCGCCGCGCCCATAGAGCGTGTCGTCCCGGATTTTCGCGCCGAACGGATCGTCACGCCATCCGTCGCCCGGCGGCACCACATCGGTATGGCCGGCGAAGCAGAAATGCGGCGCCCCATCGCCCAGCCGCGCGAAGAGATTCTCCACCTCCCCGAATTTGAGACGATGGCAGGCGAAACCCAGCGGCTTTAGCGCGGCTTCCAGCACCGAAAGCGCACCGGCATCCGCCGGTGTGACCGACGGACAGCGGATCAGGCTTTGGGCGAGTGAAACCGGGTCCACGCCTCAGTCCCGCAGCAATTCGTTGATCGAGGTCTTGGCGCGCGTCTTGGCGTCCACCCGCTTGACGATCACGGCACAATAAAGCGATGGCGCATTGTAATTATCAATATCGCCTCCGCTGCGGCTGGCCGGCGGCAGCGAACCGGACACCACCACCGAGTAGGGCGGCACTTTGCCCATGTGAACTTCACCCGTAGCCCGGTCCACGATCTTGGTCGAGCCCGAAAGATAGACCCCCATGGACAGCACGCTGCCTTCGCCCACGATCACGCCTTCCGCCACTTCGGAGCGGGCGCCGATGAAGCAATGATCCTCGATGATAGTGGGCGCGGCCTGCAATGGCTCCAGCACTCCGCCCAATCCCGCGCCGCCCGAAATATGGCAATGCGCCCCGACCTGCGCGCAGGAGCCCACTGTCGCCCAGGTATCGATCATGGTGCCTTCGCCGACTCGCGCGCCGACATTGACGAAGCTGGGCATCAGCACCGCCCCCTTCGCGACGAAGGCGCTGCGCCGCACGATCGCGCCCGGCACGGCGCGGAAGCCCGCTGCTCGGAAACGCGCCTCGTCCCAGCCGAGGAATTTGGAGTCCACCTTGTCCCACCACGGCGCGCCGCCGGGACCGTCCGCGATGATCTTCATGTCGTTGAGACGGAAGGACAGCAGCACCGCCTTTTTGAGCCATTGATGGACGATCCACTCGCCGCCGGTCTTTTCCGCGACCCGCAAGGTGCCATTATCGAGCCCTGCCAGCGCCTCCTCGACCGCATCGCGCGACCCGACCCAGCTGGCCGGGCCCAACGTATCGCGCGCATTCCATGCCGCCTCGATGCGTGAGGAGAGATCGCTCATGTCAGACCCTGATGCTGTGAAGGAAGTGGCCCAGATCGGTGGTTTCATGATCGATCGCGGCGCGGGATTCAACCGGAAAAGCCGGCCCCTCCTTCGACCAGGGCGCACCGGTGTCGAGCCAGATTGTGGTCATTCCCAGGGCATGGGCCGGGACCAGATTGCCCGCAATGTCGTCGAACATCGCCGCCAGCCGCGGCGCGACACCGGCTTGCGCCACCACCCGGGCATAAGCAGCGGCATCCGGCTTCGGCACGAAGCCGCAGGCGCGAATATCCCAGATGCCGTCGAATAGTGGCGCGATCGCAAGGCGCTCCAGCACCCGGCCCGCGTGATGGCGGCAACCATTGGTGAACACGAAACGCCGGCCCGGCAGGCGTGCGATCCCCTCGGTCAGAAGCGGCTGCGGCGCCAGGGAAGACAGGTCGATATCATGCACATAGTCGAGAAAGGCTTCGGGATCGACGCCATGTTCCTTGATAAGACCATTGAGGGTCGTGCCATGGGCGCGATAGAGCGCCTTCTGCACCGTCCGCGCCTCCGCTGCTTCCAGCCGCAACAGCCGCCCGACAAACTCGCCCATCCGCCGCTCGATCTGGGGAAAGACATCGCCATGTGCGGCATAGAGCGTGTTGTCGAGGTCGAATATCCATGTCCGGATATGACGAAGGTCCGGCGCCGGCTGCGTCTGGGGGGCAGTCCTTTCCATCGCGGGACCATGGCGCTTGAGACGGGCGCGCGCAAGCGACGTTAACACCTGTGCACCATGCTTCTTTAGCTTGCGTTAAAGGGCCCTGGCGCATCCTCAAGGCGGGACGCGGGGAGACCGACGGGCAGACGAATATGGGCCAAAACCCGCAATCCGGGCTCGATCCGCGCGAGGCGCTGACCATCCTGGAAAGCCGCACCCATCCCAATCCCAATCGCAGCGATCTGGCCGCCCGGCTGGATGCCGGCGCGGACGTGCTGCATTACCTTGCACGCCAGGGCGCCAAGGCAATCCGCGCCGCCGTCGCCGCCAATCCCACTGCTCCCGCCGCGACCAACCGCATGCTCGCGGACGATGTCGAGGAGGATGTGCGCGCCGAGTTGGCGGCGAAGATCGCTCGCCTGATGCCCGGCCTGTCCGAGCACGAATCGAGCCATGTCTATGCGCTCACCGTCGAGACCTTGGAGGTTCTTGCCCGCGACGCGGCGGTGAAGGTGCGCGCCATTCTGGCGGAAGAGATCAAGTCGCTGGACTGCGTGCCGCGCGAAGTAGTTCAGGCGCTCGCCCGCGACGCCCAGAACATTGTCGCTGCGCCCATCCTGGAATATTCTCCGCTGCTGTCCGATGCCGATCTGATGGAGATCATCGCCTGCGGCCAGGTCAGCGAGACGCTTGCCGCTATCGCCCGGCGCAAGCCGGTCAGCGCGCCGGTGGCTGACCAACTCGTCCAGACCCTCGACATTCCCGCTGTCGCTGCATTGCTGGTCAATCGCGACGCGCGGATTCGCAAAGAGACGATGGACAAGATCATCGCCCATGCCGAGGAAATCACCTCCTGGCATTTGCCACTCGCCTTGCGCGCCGATTTGTCCGCCCGCGCCATCCGCCGCATCGGCGGCTTTGTCGGTGCGGGCATCATCGAGCGGCTGGTTGCGCGCAACGATTTGAGCGACGGGACCCGCATCCATCTCAACCGCGAATTGCGCGCCAGGCTGGCGGAAACCGAGATCACCATCGCAGCCCCGCCAGGCAACGCCGCGCAGGCGGTGGCCGATGCCCAGGCACACGGAAAGCTCGATGGCGTGTTCGTCGAGCATGCGGCCCAGGCCGGCCAGCGCGAGCTCGTGGTCCATGCCCTGGCGGCGCTGGCCCATGTGACTGATCAGACGGTGCGCAAGATTCTTTCAGCCGGCAATGCCAAGCCGATCGTCGCGCTGGTCTGGCACGCGCATCTGTCGATGCGGGTGGCATTCAAAATACAGACCTTGATCATGAAGCTGCCCGGCCAGGAATTATTGCCGGCGCGGGGTGGAGTGAATTTTCCGCTCAGCAAAGAAGAAATGCGCTGGCATCTCGCCTATTTCAACATTCCCGCTTGAGGTTCGAGCCCGCGTTTGTCGATACGGGCGACATAGCCGGAGTGCCCGCGCGTCGCGGTCCTGGCGAAGCCCCCTTCCGAAAAACCGCGCGCTACGCAATCGCCCCGTCCCCGGATGTTGAAGCGGATCGCGGCGATGCAGAATTTTTCGCTTCCACCCGCCGCGGGGGCGCTATGCCCGTTCTGGGCCAGAAGAAAGACCGCGTCCGCCGTCAGGGGCGTGGTGATCGCCCGGGCACAGGCCCCGCTCTCGATCTTCCACCAGCCATGCGCGGCGGCTTTGCCCTTGGCGACCTGCGCAAGCGCGACCAGCAGGAGCTCACCTGTATCATTGCAGACAGTATAGCCCGTCGGCATGGCGCTCTTGCGCGCCCGATCCTCCAGCGCCTTGAAGAGATCCGCATTTCCCGCCGCAGGTGACAAGCGCGTCCGTTTGCGGAAATCGGCGAGCGCGGCGCCGGTCTGCTTGTCGGGCCTGTCGTCGATGGCGCTAATCTTGTAGCCATTGTCGATCAGCAGCCGCTTGAGCCCCGCAAGCTGGGCGGCGATCAGCGACGGCCAGGGCGGCAGTTCGTCGAAGGTCATGGTCCAGTTGGGCTTGCCCTGTGTGTCCACTGCCGCAAAGGGCCGCGCGAATGTGTCTCCGGCGCAAACGGACCCCGGCATCGATCCGCGCAAAACGAAATCCGTGTCCTTGACGCAGACCCGCAAATTGCCGCCCCAGGCGCGCGGCGGTCCTGAATGGCCGAGGCTCGACCGGGCGTAAACCAGATAGCTGCGTGCCGTCAGCGCTGCGTTGCGCGCGACCTGGCAATCGCCCGGTACGATGCGGGTCCAGCCGCGGGTGTCGCTTTGCGAGCCCGACACCGCCGCCGTCGCCGCATATAGAATGTAGCTGGTGCGATTGCACAGAGTGAGCTTGGCAAAGGCGGGCGTCGCCCAGCCCGCCAGCGCCATCACCAGCAACACGGCGGAAACCCACATCTATTCGCCGGTGATGAGCGTGCCCGCGCCATGTTCGGTGAACAGTTCGAGCAGCAGCACATGGGGAATGCGCCCGTCCAGGATGACGGCGGCTTTGACCCCGCCCTCCACCGCATCGATGGCAGTCTGGATTTTGGGGATCATCCCGCCCGAGATGGTGCCATTGGCGATCAGCACCCGCGCCTGGGCCACCGTCAGCCTGGAGATCAGTTTCTTGTCCTGATCTAGAACCCCTTCGACATCGGTGAGCAGTACCAGGCGCTCCGCCTTCAAGGCGCCCGCCACCGCCCCGGCGACAGTATCGGCATTGATGTTGAAAGTTTCGCCCTTGGTTCCCACCGCAATCGGCGCGATCACCGGGATGGTTTCCGATTTCATGATCGAATGCAGAACCTCGGGATTGACCTTGTCCGGCTCGCCGACAAAGCCCAGGTCGTGCATTGTCGTTTTGCCGGTGGCGGGGTCCGTCTTGGCGAGGTCCAGCTTGCGGGCAACGACCAGATTGCCATCCTTGCCGGAGAGGCCGATTGCCCGCCCGCCCGCGGCGTTGATGCCGGTAACGATGTGCTTGTTGATCGAGCCGGATAGCACCATCTCCACCACGTCCACCGCCGCTTCGTCGGTGATGCGCAAGCCATCGATGAAGCGGGACTCGATGCCAAGCTTCTTCAGCATCGAACCGATCTGGGGGCCGCCGCCATGCACCACCACCGGATCGATGCCGGTCTGCTTCATCAGCACGATGTCCTGGGCAAAATCGTCGGTGCCGCTGCCGGTCATGGCGTTGCCGCCATATTTCACCACAATGGTCTTCTGGTCGTATTTGAGGATATAGGGCAGTGCTTCGACCAGCACCCGCCCGGTCTGGCGCCAGCGCGCGAGGGTGCGCAGACTGCGGTCCTCGGGTCCGTCATCGGAAGCGGCCATGTGCGTCGCCTGTCGGAAAGCGGGGCCTTATAACGCGAAGCCTCTAGCTTTCCCAACCCTTTTGCGGGTTAAGAATCCGAGATGGCCGCAAGCCGGACACGCAAGGCGGGAATGCCTTCGCCTTGCAGCGCCGAGGTCGCGAGCACCTCTCTCAGCGCAGCCGTATGCGTCGAGGCCGCCATGCGCGCCGCCTCCAGCGCCGCGGCATGGCCATTGGCCGGAACCGCATCGATTTTGGTCAGCACCAGGCCGAAGCTCACAGCCGCCCTGTCGAGCAGCGTCATGACCTGTTCATCGCTCTCCATCACGCCGCGGCGGGCATCGATCAGCAGCGCCACCTGTCTCAGCCGCGCGCGTCCCTGAAGATAGCGGAAGATCAGGGCCTGCCAGTTCGCCGCTTCCAGCTTGGAGACTTTGGCGAAGCCATAGCCCGGCAAATCGACCAGCATCAGCCGTCCGGCCAGATTGAAGAAATTGACCTGGCGGGTCGCGCCCGGGGTCTGGGACACCCGCGCCAGCGTTTTCCGGCCGGTCAGCGCGTTGACCAAGCTCGACTTGCCGGCATTGGAGCGTCCGACGAATGCCACTTCCGGCAGCTTCTCGGGCGGGAGATTGTCGGCACTCTGTGTGCCCCAGACGAAATCGCAATTGCCGGCGAACAATTTGCGCGCCGCTTCGACCTTGTCAGCCGTCATTCGCCGTACTGGATTTGAGCTTCAGATTTTCCAGCAGATGCACCTTCACGCCCTCGCGCCGCATGATCACATATTGCTGCGTTACCGACAGGATGTTGTTCCAGGTGTAATAGATCACCAGGCCAGCCGGAAAGGCGGCGAACATGAAGGTGAAGATGATCGGCATCAGGGTGAACATGCGCGCCTGCATCGGATCGGGCGGCGCGGGATTCATCTTGGTCTGTACCCATTGGGTCGCGCCATAGATGATCGGCCAGACCCCGATCGACAGAAATGCCACGAATCCGGGCAGTACGGCATGGGGGTTAAACGGCAGCAATCCGAACAGGTTGATGATCGAGGTGGGATCGGGCGCCGACAGATCGTGGATCCAGCCGAAGAACGGTGCCTGGCGCATTTCGATGGTGACATAAAGCACCTTATAAAGTGCGATGAATACGGGAATGGTCAGGGCGATGGGCAGGCAGCCGGCCAACGGATTGACCTTCTCCCGCTTGTACAGCTCCATGATCGCCATCTGCTGCTTTTGCGGGTCGTCGGCATTCGCTTTCTTGACGCGCTCCATCTCCGGCTGCACCTTCTTCATCTTGCTCATGGAGCGGTAGGAGATGTTGGCGAGCGGAAAGAATATCACCTTCACGATGACCGTCAGGGCGAGAATGGCGAGGCCGAAATTGCCGAGCAGCTTGTAAAGATTGTCCAGTAGCCAAAAGAACGGCCTGGTCAGGAAGGAAAGCAGGCCCCAATCGACGGCCTTGTCGAACTGCACAATGCCAAGCCTATCCTGGTAGTCGCGCAGAATGTCCACCACTTTGGCGCCGGCGAACAGGCGATGGCTAACGGTCGCCGTGGCACCCGGCGCGATCTCGCGCGCGCCCAGCCGGTAATTGGCCTGATAGGCCTTGGTGTCGGAATTCAACGTGGTGCCGAGATATTCGCCGTTATAGGGCTCATTCTGAGGCGGCACCACGGCCGCCATCCAATATTTGTCGGTGATGCCCAGCCAGCCGCCGGTCGAAGAGAAGGATTTGGGCGGAGTGCCGGCTTCCTTGAAATCATCATAGTTGGAGTCGACTTCACTGCCGTTAGCGACCCCGACAAAGCCCAAGTGCAGATACATGCTGGATGTCGTCTTGGGCACGTTATCCCGTGCCACATAGGCGTAAGGATAAAGGCTCACCGCCGCGCCGCCGGTGTTGGCGACCTGGTCGGTGACCGTGAACATGTATTTGTCGTCGACGGTGATGGTGCGGGTGAAAGAGAGGCCCTGACCATTGTCCCAGGTCAACACCACCGGATGGCCCGGCGACAGCGCGGCGGCGCCAGTCTGTTTCCACCGGCTCGAATCGTCGGGCATCTTCGCATTCGAACCGATCCAGCCGAACGCGGCGTAATAGGGATAATCGGTCGCCTTGGGCGCCAGCAGCACGATTTCCGGACTCTTCGGATCGGTCGTCTCGCGGTATTTCTTGAGCCGCAGATCGTCGAATTTCGCGCCCTCCAGAAGAATGGAGCCGTCCAACATTGGCGTGTCGATGACGACGCGCGGGCCGCCCGCCTTCAGTGCGGCCTCGCGGGACAAATGTGTCGATCCGGCCACCATGCCGGGCAGGTTCGGTGTTTCGGCAGACGGCGGATGTTGCGGCGTGCTCTGCGCCTTGTGCACGTGTGCCAGATTGGCCTGGCGCGCCTGCTCGGCCTTCATTGCCGGATTGGCGATAAAATATTGCCAGCCGAACAGGACCGCCGCCGCCAGGGCGAAGGCGAGGATCATGTTGTTTTTCTGATTGCTCATGTGCGGGTCTTGGAAAGAGGAACGGGATCGAAGCCGGAACCGCCGCCCAGCCAGGGGACCGGATGGCAGCGCGCCAGCCGCCGTGCCGCCAGCATCAGGCCTTTCACGGGACCGTGCTCACGCAGGGCCTCCAGCGCATAGGCCGAACAGGTCGGCTGGAACCGGCAGGCGGGTGGCATCAAGGGTGATACAAGATGCCGATAGGCATGAACGGGCGCAGCCAGCAGGGCCACGGCAATCCGGCGCGCATGATTGGTCAATTCAACTCTCCCGCCTGGTCCAGCTTGCGGTGCGCCGCCTTGAGTGCGCTGGCGAGATCCGACAGCAACGCGGCAAAGGGCTGCAACGCTGTGGTGCCGCGCGCCACCAGAACATAGTCATGCCCCGCCCGGCCCAAAAGGGGCAGAAGCTGGCTGGCTGCGGCACGAAGTCGCCGCTTGGCGTGATTGCGGCGAACGGCGTTGCCGACCTTGCGGCTGGCCGTGAAGCCCACCCGTAAGGTTCCGCGAATGGTGGCTTTTTCAGGGGTGGGGCAGGTTTCCAGGGTCACGCCGCCCGAAACGCGGCGGGTTCCCCGCGCAGCCTGCAGGAAGTCGGCGCGATTCTTCAGCCGGCCCAAGGTAATGCGTGGCGCGGCGTCCCCGCTCAGGCCGACAGCTTCCTGCGGCCGCTGGCGCGGCGGCGATTCACGACCTTGCGGCCGCCCGCTGTCGCCATGCGCGAGCGGAAACCATGCCGGCGTTTGCGCACGATTTTGCTCGGCTGATAAGTGCGCTTCATGGTCCAAAAGCTCCGGAATACCCTTGCGAAAAGGGGGCGGTTCTAGGAAATGGCTCCCCGACTGTCAACAGATGAAGCGCCAGGAAGAAATATGGAGCGCTGATAGGTAAGGGCTTTTTTCTGATCGCAATGTAATTTTATTTCAATCTCCCAAGACCACGCCATCCCGCCTTGGGTCGGCGCCGCCGATATAGCCCTGAGCGGTCTTTTCGATCCCATGCAGTCCGCTGGCCTCGCCGGTCACCACTTCGACCTGGTGGCCCATGGCCGCAAGCTGGGGCGCCAGTGCGTCATCGGCGGGCGATTTTTCCAGCAGGGTCGGCCCGTTCATGTTGAGCTCCCGGGGCATGGCGATGGCGGCCTGGGGCGACATTTTCCCGTCCAGCATCGCCACCAGGGTCTGGGCGACATAGTCGATGATCGCAGGACCGCCCGGCGAGCCCACGGACAGATAGAAATGGCCCCTCTTGTCGAACACGATGGTTGGCGACATCGCCGACAAGGGCCGCTTGCCCGGCGCCGGCGCATTGGCGACCGGCCTTCCATCGCGCACCGGCTCGAAGGAGAAATCCGTCAGGGTGTTGTTCAGGAAAAAGCCCTTGGCCATGATCTCCGCGCCGAAGGTCCGCTCCACGGACGTGGTCATGGCGACAACCTCGCCATTGCGATCCACGATGGTCATGTGACTGGTGCCGTGCAGAACCGGGCTGACCTGCGGCGCGTAAGCGGCATGTTTCTCCGGCGGGTTGCCGGGGGCAGCCGTGCCCATGTCCTTCGCGGGATCGATCAGCGCGGCGCGCCCGGCGATATAGGTCTTGTCGATCAGGCCTGCCACCGGCACGCGCACGAAATCGGTATCGGCGAGATATTGCGCCCGGTCGGCATAGGCGAGGCGGCTGGCCTCGGCGAACAGATGCGCTGCGCTCAAGGTGTCGGGCTGCAATTGCGAGGAGGGGAAATGCTGCAGCATGCCGAGAATCTGCACAATGGCGATGCCGCCGGAACTGGGTGGCCCCATCGAGCACACATGCCAGACGCGATAGTCGCCGCAGACCGGCGCGCGCTCCTTGGCCTTGTAATCGGCAAGATCGGCCAGGGTCATGCCGCCCTGGTTCTGTGGCGCGTGCTGAACGGCATCGACGATCGCCTGCGCGATGGGCCCGCGATAGAACGCTTTCGCGCCGCCCTTGGCGATGGCGCGCAAGGCGGCGGCGAATTCCGGGTTCTTCAGAATCTCGCCTTCGCGATAAGGCGTGCCGTCGGGATGATAGAAGTAGCGCTTGATGTCGGGCATGCGCGCCATCCCGCCCGCGCGGGCGATGGTGGCGGCGAGCTTGTGACCGACGGGAAAGCCTTTCTCGGAGAGCCTGATCGCGGGCTCGAACAGTTTCGCCCAAGGCAGGCGGCCATATTTTCGGTGCGCCATCTCCAGCATCGCGACCACGCCCGGCACGCCTACCGACAAGCCGCCGGGCACTGCTTCGCCCTTGGCGCGTGGCTGGCCGTCCGGCCCCAGGAACATGGTCGGGGTGGCGGAGGCGGGGGCCAGTTCGCGGCCGTCGAAGCTGGTGGTCTTTCCGCTCTTGGGATCGTAGAGCAGCATGAACGCGCCGCCGCCGACCCCCGATGATTCCGGCTCGACCAGATTGAGCACCATCTGGGTGGCGATCGCCGCATCCACCGCCGAGCCGCCGTCGTGCATCATCTCGAGACCGGCCTCCGCCGCGAAAGGATTGGCGGCGGCGATCATTTCATGCCTGGCGGTGGTTTCGGCCGCGGCGGGCACGGCCAACACAAGGCTCAACAGCAGGAAGATGTGCGCAAATCTCATGACCGCCTCGAAGAAGACGGCCATATGGTAAAGGCGAGGGCGCCAAACAAAAAGCCCCGCCGGAGCGGGGCTTTGCAATTCTCGGATGCGCCGCTTCAGCGCACGAACACCCGCACCTCGCTGCTGGTCGCGTTCGCATCGGTGGTCGAGGCCACGCCCAGGCGCGAAGCGGGGACACCCATATCGGTCATGGAGCGCATCACCGCCTGGGCATGCTGGCGGGCTGCGGTCTGGGCGATCTGCACCGCGGCGGCATTGCCCCGGCTCGGCGACACCGCTACCACTTCAAAACCTGCGCTCGGGCGGCCCTGGAGCGCCTGATTCAACGCTGCATAGAGGATCTGCTGGTAATCGACGTCGGGATGATCGAACCGGATCGTCACCAGCGGCGTGCCGCTGGCTGTGATCTGCGATCCCGGCAACAGATTGGCGGCCACCGGCGCGCCCAGCATGCCGCTATAGAGTTCGCCATTCTTGATCGCGCTGGCGAGCATGGTCAGATTGGCGCGCTCGCTGGCGACATAGGCGGTCTGGCGCTGCACATCGTCCGACACTTCTTTCAACAGCCGGTCGATCAGCACAATGGTCTGGTTGGTCTCGTCCTCCAGAATCTGGAGCTGGCGATGGTCCTCGTCCACCGCGCCGGAAACATTGAAAGTCACGGTGATCTGGTCCAGCGCATAATGGGCGGTGGAGGAATCATTGGTTACATCGGTGCCCAGCGCGTTGAGGGCGTTGATGTTGCCGGAAAGGGCGTCGAGCTGGCTCTGCGCGCCATTCCATTGCGCCACCAGTTCGGGATTGCCCCGGGTGGTGCCGACCTGAAGCCTGGTCGTGATGTGGGCCTTGGCCTCTTGGAAGGCCGATGCTGCCCCTGCGCCTTGATTGCGCAGGTCGTTGAGACGCTGTGCATCGGTCATCAGTCTCTGCTGCAGGCCGGCGATCTGGCCACGTAACGATTGGATGGATTTGTTGACCGCCGTGCCAGTGTCGGGACCGGGTTCAATGGTCACCGGCGTGATGCTGGCGACGGGAGCCAGACTGCGGTACGCAGGCGCGCCGGCCGTGGGCGGGGTGGCTTCCCCTGGAAGCGCCGACCCGGCGGTTGGGGCCGCGTTGGCGGTCGGAGCGGCCTCACCCGCGGTCGGCGGCGCGCCAGCATCTGGTGGTGCCCCGGCTTCGGCCGTAGCAGTCGTGTCGTCAGGGCCGAACAGGGCGTCGTCAATGTCCGAACAGGCCGAAAGGGCCAAGGCTCCCGTCAGCGCAAACGCCAGGAAAAGGCCTTTTGTCAGCCCTTTTTTTGTCAGTCCCCTCATTACGCTCTCCGCTGCCCGGCTGCTTCGGGAAAGATTTCCGGCGCCAAAACCCAACCCCAGCCGCGCCCGCCGGGGCGAAGCCATAAGGACTTGCAGTCTTAACCAGCGCGCCGGGGCCAAACAAGGGTATGCCATGCCGCTTTTTGGTGGATTTCGCAAATAGGCCGGGGGTTTGGACCGGGGGCCCGGCGCCGGCGTCCGGCTTGCAAGCATGCAAAGGCCCGGCCTTGCCTTTGGGAAGCCGCGTCAATAGGTTCGCCCGCCTAAATCGCCTCGCGTGCGCCCGTAGCTCAGCTGGATAGAGCACCAGACTACGAATCTGGGGGTCGGGAGTTCGAATCTCTCCGGGCGCGCCATTCTTTTCGCTCACGTCAGTTGCGTTGCGCGCGACGCCCCGCGGAGCGCGGTCGCGCCCTTGGGTGATCGGTTCACAGTTTTGCCCCATCTTTAG
>DATATP010000379.1:0-3316 GCA_036268715.1 Rhizomicrobium sp.
GGCGACGACAGGTCCGTGATGCCAAGCCCCGGCGCGGTTGCAGCCCCCAACGTCGCCGCGACCGCCGGCGAATAGCCCTGCTGTTCATAAAGTTGCGTATAGAGCGGGGTAAAGGCCAGCCCTAACGCCTGTTTGGAGACAGGAATGGCGAGAAAGGTCGCATTGAGATTGACCGCGCCGCTGCCACCGCTCCGCGCATTGGGCAAACAGCCCAGGATGCCGGTGGGATCGGTATCGCAAAACTGTTTCTGCGCGCGCATGCGCGTGTCGGCCTCGTCACCGCGGCTGGCGATCAGATCGACCGTGGTGGATTCGCTCGGCTGCCAGCGGATGGAGGCGCGCATGCTCCACATATTGCGGCCATCCGCATCGGCGGCGCCTGGATAGATATTGTTCGTGAAGCCGTCATGGCGCACCCAGTCGCCGGCGATGCGGATGCCGAGCTGATCCTGGATCACCGGCAGATTGACCATGCCGCGGATCTCCGCCGCATTGTAGTTGCCATAGCTCGCCCAGCCATTGGCCGCATATTCGTCCAGATTGGGCTTTGCCGTGGTCACATTGACGGCGCCGCCGGTCGCGCCGCGGCCATAAAGGGTCGATTGCGGGCCGCGCAGTACCTCGACATCCTGCAGATCGTAGAACTGGGACGAATCCACCGGCGGGGTCGCGTAATAAACATCGTCGACATTGAAGGCGACGCCGAACTCGCTATCGGTGGAGATGATCTGAGTGCCGATGCCGCGAATCTGGAAGTTCGAGGCGGTGAAATTGGTCTTGGTATAGTTGACGTTGGGCGTGTCGAACTGGAGGTCCTTGAACTGCTCAATCTGGTGGTCCTGCAGATCCTGGCTGGTGAAAGCACTGACCGCGATCGGCACGGTCTGGACGTCCTCGGCCTTTTTCTCGGCGCTGACGATGACGGTTTCGATCTCCTGAGCGCAGGCCGGAGCGACCAGGGCGGTGGTCATCAGAAAGGCGTGAAGGGCCAGAAGGTGGCGGCGCGGCGTCCCTTGTCCGGTCATTTGGATTGCTCCCCTGTGAAATCCGGCCGTTTCGGGCCGAGCCCTCACTGAACATGCTTATAGTTAACGAAAAGTAGGACCATGCCCCTGGGGCGCAAAGGGGGATGACAGCGGGTCTGAAAATCGGGGCGACTTGTACCCGATATGCCACAGATATCGTATATGCCGCACTTCGTGCCGGGTGGGCGGGACGGACCCGTTCAGTCAGCCGTCGCTGAGGGAACGCACCAGCGGACGCGGACGCAGATAGTCGAATCCTCCCGACAGCAGCAACCCGGCCAGATAGCCGCCCAGATGGGCTTGCCAGGCGATCATCCCGCTTTCGCTGCCGAAGCCCAGCCCGGTCACGCCCATGAACACGTTGACTGCTACGAGGATGACGCTGAAGAGCAACACCTGTCGGGAGAAGATCGGGGCCAATGTCGTCTCGCCCGGCATCGCCCAGGGAATCTGGGTCGGCAACATTCGAACCGCCGCCGCCATCAGGCCGGCGATGGCGCCCGAGGCCCCGATCACCGGCACCGCCTCGCCCCAGTTGGTGGCGACAAAGGTGGCGCCCCCGATCACGCCGCAGATGACAAAGAATGCCAGGAACAGAGTGGCGCCGAATCTCTTGGCGACAATCGGTCCGAAGGCGAGCAGGAAAAGACAGTTGATGCCCAAATGGGCCAAGTCATTGTGGAGACCCATATAGGTGACGAAAGGCATGGCACGTTCCCACCAGGCGCCCGGATCGACATGGGCGGCAGCCAGGAAGGCATGGCTGTAGCGCGCCGGAATCAGGGCGTACTCGCCGACGATCGCCTCCGAGCGGGCAGCCGGTTGCAACACGCGCGCGGCATGCAGAACGGCAAGGCCGGCAATGAGCCAGATGACGACAGGCGGCGCGCGGAAGATCGGCTGTCGCGGCGGAGAGGATCGAAGGAAAGCCATGCCCTTATCTAAGGCCGAACCGGCCAGGTTCCAACCATAAGCGCCAATCCGGCGCGGTTCGGCCCACAACGCCTTTGCCTTTTTGTCATGTCCCGCGTTATCTGCCGTCTATGGCCGCCCTGCCCATCGACCTGGACGCTTTCGTGGCTGCGCCCGTGACGCATGAGCCCTTCGCATTCGCTATGGTTCCGCGCTTCGTGAAACCCGAGGCAATGACCGCGATCAACGCCGATTATCCGCTGGTCATCCATCCCGGCAGCTTTCCCCTGCCGAGCCTGGAATATGGACCCGCCTTCGCGGAGTTCATAGCCGCGATTCAGGGGGCGGAATTTACCCGGGCGGTGGAGAGCAAACTCGGCATCGATTTGAAAGGCCGTCCCACGATGGTGACGGCGCGCGGGGTGTCGGCGGCGCGCGACGGGCAAATCCACACCGACAGCCGCACCAAGCTGATCACCGTGCTGATCTACATGAACAACGCCTGGGAGCCGAAGACTGGGCGCCTGCGGCTGCTGCGCGGGCCCGACAACCTGGAAGATGTGATCGCGGAGGTGCCGCCCGACGAAGGAACCCTGCTGATCTTCAAGAACGAACCCCATGCCTGGCATGGCTTCCAGCCCTTCGAAGGTCCGCGCCGGGTGATCCAGCTCAACTGGGTGACCGATAGCGGTGTGGTGTGGCGCGAGCAGACCCGGCACAAGTTCAGCGCGTTCTTCAAGCGGCTGAGTGGGCGAGGAGCGGCATCCGAAAAGATGTGAGCACGTCCAGCGGACGTGCGAAAGCGACGAGCGCACGGAGCTGAAGCGACGGGCGGGAATGGCGCCCTGTCCGAACCGGATGTAACATTACTCTCCATGGCCGGGCTCGACCCGGCCATCCAGGACATAGGCACCGTTGCTTGTCGCTATGGATGGGGGGCTCAAGGCCGCCCCTGGAGGGTCTCAGGATAATCGTGCCACACACCGCGTCCGTCGCGGATGCGATGACCGGTGGCAGTTCGTGCGACATTATCCGATTCCAGCGGCACCTTGCCGAAGCCGCCAGGGATATCGAGCATATAGTTCGGCATCGCCAGTCCTGACAGCCGGGTGCGCAATTGCGCCATCAAAGCCAGGCCCTCCTCTATCCCAAGGCGGAAATGTGAGGTGCCCGGCGCAAGGTCGGGGTGGTGCAGGTAATACGGCTTCACGCGATTCTCCACAAAACCGCGCATCAGGACTTCTAACGTCTCCACATTGTCATTCACGCCGCGCAGCAGCACCGACTGGCTGACCAGGGGAATGCCGGCATCGACAAGGCGCGCGATGGCGCGCTTCGCCTCGGGGGCGAATTCGCGCGGATGATTGGCATGGATGGCG
>DATATP010000380.1:0-3256 GCA_036268715.1 Rhizomicrobium sp.
GCCCTGTTTGCTCTCGATGACCAGCCGGCCCTGATGGCGGCTGACGATATGCTTGACGATGGCAAGGCCCAGGCCCGTGCCGCCCTTTTCCCGACTGCGTTTGACATCGACCCGGTAGAACCGCTCGGTGAGCCGGGCAACAGCGGTCTGGGGGATGCCCTCGCCGTCATCGCGGACGGCCACAAATACTTCGCGGCCATTTTCGCTCCGGCCCAGGGTCGCCGACACCTGGCCACCCGGCCGGCCATACTTGATCGCATTATGGATGAGGTTCTGGAACAACTGCACCAATTCGTCTCTGTCGCCTACGATCGGCGCCATGCCCTGGGCGGCGCAAATTACCTTGACCGTGATACCATCACCGGCCGCCAACGGCTCCAGCGCTTGCGCCGCCTGGCGCACAATGCCTTCGAGTTGCACCTCCGTTTCGGGCCGGACATGCTCGTTGAGTTCGATGCGGGCGAGCGAAAGAAGATCGTCGATCAGGCGCCGCATGCGCGCCGCTTCCACGCTCATGATCTCCAGGAATCGCTCGCGCGCTTCCTCATCGTCCCTCGCATGGCCGCGCAAGGTGTCGATAAAGCCGGAAACGGCCGCCAGCGGCGTACGCAGTTCGTGGCTGGCGTTGGCGACGAAATCGGCACGCATCTGTTCGCTGCGGCGGATCGCGGTGACATCGTGCAGCAGCAGCGCCACCACGGGCGGATCGGCGCTGACCCGTGCGGTATAAGCTTGATAGAAGCGCTCTATCGGCACCGGCAGGGAAAATTCACCGGCGCGGGATTCGCCGGTGGCGGCGGTCTGCCCGATCGCTTCGATCACGAAGGGATCGCGCAGGACCGCGCTCACATGCTTGCGCTCCACCCCGGGTCCGACCACGGCTTGCATGGAATCGTTTGCGAACACCACCCGCTGCGCCCCGTCCAGCAGCATCACCGGCGCGGGCAATTGCTCGATCACCGCCCGGGCCAGCGGCGGCAGAATGGCGCGGCCGGGATCGACGACATGGCGTACCTGCTGCTCCGGCGACAGCGTGTTGGGCGTCGCCAGGCGCATTGCCAACGCACCCACGCACATCGCCAGCAACAGGCCGAGGGCAGCCCAGGCGTTCAGCGCCATCATGGCCGCGCCCAGCACCACCCCCAGTGCCACCGGCCACAGCCAGGTCCGCAAATTGTTCCACACGTCAGACATTCCGCACTTCAGATATAGCCGTCGCGCATGCGATTCGAGCGGCCGTCCATCATAGCGCCTATTGCGACCGCTTTTTAACGGTGGTGCGACAGCGCAAGTCAGTTACCCGGCCGGGCGCGGTCGCGTTTGAGCGCGGCACGATGCTTCTTGTGGTCCAGGCGGCGCTGTTTGGAGGCTTTGGGCGCCTTGGTCGGGCGGCGGACCTTGCGGGGAGCGGCGGCCCGGCGGATTGTCTCGGCCAGCCGGTCGCGGGCATCGGCGCGGTTGCGCTCCTGCTCCCGGAAACGCCGGGCGGTAATCACCAGCACGCCCTCGCGGGTGAGACGCGCCGTCTTCAACAGCACCGTCCGCACCGGCTCGGGCAGGCTTGGGCTGCTGCCGACGTCGAAGCGCAATTGCACCGCGCTGGCGACCTTGTTGACATTCTGGCCGCCGGGGCCGGAAGCGCGAATGAAGCTTTCCTTCAATTCGGCCTCGGGGATGACAATGCCGCCTTTGACAAGCAGGCCATCCAAAGCCGCTCTCCTCATGACCCGAACATCGCTTTCAACGCGCTCTTGACCAGCTTGCCGCTCGCATTGCGCGGTAATGGCGCCTGCCGGATCGCGATCCTGTCCGGCACCTTGAAGGCGGCGACGCGGTCGGCGAGGAAGGCCCGCAGGTCGCTTTCGTTGACCGGCTCGCGCGCCTGCACCACCGCGGCGGGCACCTCGCCCAAGACGGGATGGGCAAGACCGATCAGCGCCGCATCGGCGACAGCCGGATGCTCGCACAAGGCGCTTTCGACTTCGATGCAATAGATATTCTCACCGCCCCGGATCAGCATGTCTTTGGCGCGATCGACGATGAAGCAGAAGCCTTCCTCATCCATGAACGCAAGATCGCCGGTGCGCAGCCAGCCGTCGCGAAACACGGCTTGCGTGTCTTCGGACCGGTTCCAATAGCCCTTCACGATATTGGGCCCGAAGGCCCATAGCTCCCCCACCTGACCAAGCGGCAGTTCCGCGCTGCCATCGGCGTTCATGATCCTGATCCGGCTGACCGGAAGCGCCGGGCCGCAGCTTGCCGGGCGATGTTCATACTCCTCGGCGGAATGGGTGGTGCAGGTCGCCGATGTCTCGGTCATCCCCCAGCCATTGCCCGGCACGGCATTGGGGAAATGATCACGGATCCGGGCCGCCAGGTTGGAAGGCGAAGGCGCGCCGCCATGGGACAGCAGCTCCAGCGAGGACAGGTCGTAATCTGTAAAACGCGGATGCTCCAGCAGCGAAAGCACGATCGCCGGCACGCCGCCAGTGACGGAAACACGTTCTTTCTGGATCAGCGCCATCGCCGCCTCGGCCTCGAACTTGCGCATCAGGACCAGCTTGCCGCCCGCCGCCGCATTGGGCATCAGCGCTGCCAGACAGGCTGTAACATGAAAGAACGGCACGGCGACCAGGGTGACGCGCTGGGTTCTGGCTTGCAGATCGGGCGGCGGGGTGCCGCGCCGCAGGGCGTTGCGGGCCATGGAAAAAGGCGTGGCGAAGATGTTGGTGGTGAGCGAACGATGGGTCCCCAAGGCGCCCTTGGGAGGACCGGTGGTGCCGGAAGTATAGAAGATGGTTGCATTGTCCTCCGGATCGAGCGCCACGCATGGCATCGCCGCGTCCGGAAGTTTGTGCCACGAACTGGGCGGACCAAGAATCTGTTCCAGCGGACGAGCCGGGCCGGAATCGTCACCCCGCGCCACGAACATGTGTTGCACGCGAGATGGAAGGTCGTGCCCGAGGCGCTCCAGCCGCTCGGCGTCGGTGAAGACAAAGCGGCTTGCGGAGTCTTCCAGGCCAAAAACGAGCTCCGGTCCGGTCCACCAGGCATTAAGGGGCACCACAATGGCGCCCGCCAGCAACGCACCGAAAAAGACCGCCGGCCATTCCGGCAGATTGCGCATCGCCAACGCCACCCGGTCGCCCCTGGCAAGCCCCTCACGTTCCAGCGCGGCAGCGATGGCGATGGCCGCGCGCGCGAAAGCGTCGAAGGTGATGCGTTCATCCTCATAGACCAGGAATTCCTGGGCGCC
>DATATP010000381.1:0-3247 GCA_036268715.1 Rhizomicrobium sp.
ACAGCCACATGAGCGGCGTCGCAGCTAGAGCCGCCATTTCCCATTGCCAGCAAACGGCCGCCGGCCTGCCACATCCGGGAGAGCGCATGAGACGCGGCGACAAGAACTTGCCCGTTCGCCGCGAAGAACGCCTCATTGGCGGCACGGCAATCCGCCGCCTTGACCGACACGGAATGCGCCAGCGTCGTATCCAATTTGTCAGGATCCTGCTGTTTGCCGTGGAGGAACGGATAGAGAGTTTGGAGTGGCGACTGGCTCATTCCGCTGCCTCCGGTGCAGACAGGGCCAGCAGTTCTTCCTGCATCTGCGCCAGCTCTTCCAGAAGCCGCAGCGTTTCCTGCGCTTCCTGTTCGTCAATGCGACTCATGGCGAAGCCGACATGCACAAGAACCCAATCACCCACGCAGGCGGAAGGTGGATGATCATCGCCAACCACGCAGGCGATATTGATCTGGCGGCGCACGCCCAGGATATCGACGGTGGCGATCAGGTTGTCGGCGTCTACGATATCGACAATGCGGCCGGGGATGCCTAGGCACATGGCGAAATTCCTTGAAGCAGATGTGCAGCGGCTATTGCCGCTTGGCCCAACGCCAGCCCGCCATCATTGGCGGGTACCTTCGCATGCGTAAGCACGGTAAAACCCACATCCTGCAGGCGACGCTGCGTCTGCTCGAACAGCAGCCGGTTCTGAAAACAGCCGCCTGACAGCGCCACGGTGTCGAACGGCGCATCTTTCGCCAGAAGCGTGGCCGTACGCGCCAAGGCGCGCGCCAGTCCTGCGTGGAAGCGCGCGCCTACTGCCTCGCGCGGCACGCCATCGGCCAGGTCAGCCAAAAGCGCCTCCCACATCGGTGCCGGTTCGAGGATGTCACCGACAAACGCAAAATCATAGCCATCACCGCCATCGGCATGTTCTGCCAGGGTTTCGAGCCGGGCGGCCGCATCGCCTTCATAAGCCTGTTGGCCATCGCACAGTCCCAGTGCCGCAGCCACGGCATCGAATAAGCGGCCGCAGGACGAGGCAAGCGGTGCATTCACGCCCCGCGCCATCATGGCAGAAAGCGTTGCCAGCGGTTTGCCGCACAGAGCCGGCAGCTGGCTACCTTCCATATGGACGGCACAAAGATGTGCGTGCAGATTGCGCCATGGCTCGCGGATCGCGGCGGCGCCGCCCGGCATGGCTACTGCCTTGAAGTGCGCCAACCGGCTGGCAACGCGATAATCCGCCAGCAGAAATTCTCCGCCCCAGATCGTGCCATCCGCTCCTAACCCCAGGCCGTCCAGCGCGACGCCGAGCACCTTGTCCCCGCTCAAGGGCCAACCATTCTCGGCCAGGCAGGATGCGGTATGGGCGTGATGGTGCTGCACTTCGATAACCGGAAGGCCCATGCCGCGGCCCAATTTGGAGGAGAAATAGTCCGGATGGCTATCGATGGCCACGGCAGCAGCCTGATGGCCGAATAGGGCGCGGTACAGACCCAAGTTTTTGCGAAAGTCTGCAAAGGCCGAAGCCTGTTCCAAGTCGCCTTGGTGCTGGGAGAGAAGCGCTTTGCCATTCTTGACCATGCAAAAGGTCGACTTAAGTTCGCCGCCTAGCGCCAGCAGTTCAGGGGCGGCTTCGAAGCCTTTGGGCAAAGCGACAGGATCCGGGGCGTAGCCTCGAGCACGACGGATCAACCGCGGCTTGCCAGCCATCACGCGCACCACCGAGTCATCCATCCGGTTTGCAATGGCGCGGTCATGGCAAAGAATGTGGGACGCAATGACGCCAAGCTTTTCAGCCGCCTCGGCGTCGTCAGTGATCTGGGGTTCGCCTGTCAGGTTCCCGCTGGTCATAATCAGAGGTACATCCAGCTTCGCCAGCAGTAGCGCATGCAGCGGGGTGGTGGGCAACATAATGCCGACAGTATCCAGACCGGGCGCTATTCCGATTGCCAGCCCGTTGTCCGGCCGCGCCGGCAAAAGGACGATGGGAGCGGCGGAACTGTCCAGCAGCCGGGCTTCGATGTCTGCAACCGCGCAATAGCGCCGGGCCATCTCCAGGTCGCGGACCATTACTGCGAAGGGTTTGCCGTCACGCTTTTTGCCGGCGCGCAGCCGCATAACGGCATCGGCATTGGTCGCATCACAGGCCAGCTGATATCCGCCCAAGCCCTTGACCGCCAAAATCTTACCCAGGGCAAGCTGTTCCGTTGCGCCAGCAATGGGGTCGGTAGCAACTGCTGCGTCATCAACAGCGTATAGCGCGAGGCGCGGTCCGCAAGCGGGGCAAGCGATCGGTTCAGCATGGAACCGGCGATTGGCGGGGGCTTGGTACTCGGTTTGGCAGTCCCGGCAAAGCGTGAAGGCGGCCATTGTCGTCGCGGCGCGATCGTAGGGTACCGAGTTGATGATGCTCAGCCTTGGCCCGCAGTGAGTGCAATTGGTAAAGGCATAGCCGAAACGGCGATTGGCGGGATCGAGGATTTCGCCTTCGCAATCGGCGCAAATCCGTGCGTCTGGCGTCACTTGCGTATTTACAAGTCCATTTATGCTCTCGACGATGAAGAAACCAGGTCTAAGGCGCGCCTCGCATTCGCGCGTGTCCACCGATTCAATTTCGGCCAACGGAGGCGGGGTGCGGCGAAGGGCTTCAATAAGCGCGCTCGCCTTCTCGCGGCCACCCGCCACCCGTACCAACACCCCTTCGCCATCGTTCAGCACCTCTCCATCTATTGCCAAGGCGCGCGCATGCCGCCAGACGGCGGGACGAAAGCCTACGCCTTGCACACGCCCACGCACACGAATTTCGCACGCCCCAATGTTTGCCATCACATCGCGCTGATCTTGAGATAGCGAAAGAAGCTTTTGAGGTTCAGCAGGAAAAAGACAAGGGCGACCCCCAGGATCACAATGCCGAACGAAGCCGGTATCCACCACCATTCCACCATGTCACGCACTCCTTTCGTCTAAGCCGCCTGCGAAGCGGACGTCAGGTCCAATAGCAGGCTTGAAATTCGCTCCACTGCCGGCATTACCGCTGCCGCGACTGCTTCACTCAGTCCCATTTTTCCGTCTTCCCCGCCCAAATCGGCCGGTTCACACGCGATCAAAAGGACCCGGCCACAATTGGCGCCCAAGGCATCCACCAGTTGCATCACCTTGGCTGGGTCGAGATCGTGCGCTGACACTATTGGAGCGTCTGGCATACCATTAGCGGCCCGATCGCATTCCACTAGCGTGACTGTGCCGGGTCTCTCTCCCC
>DATATP010000382.1:0-7515 GCA_036268715.1 Rhizomicrobium sp.
GAGTTCGAAATCGCTATCCACCACATAGTCGCTGACGCCATGCTTCTCGAACGCCACCTTCGCGGCTCCCGGGAGACGCACGGGTGTCATGAAATGGCAGATCGCGTCCGGCAGCAGCTTCTTTACGATCTCGATTTCGCCCAGCGAGGCAGTATCGAAATGCCGGATGCCGGCTGCCCATGTCTGGGCCAGGACCGAAGGATGCGGATTGGCTTTGACGGCATAAAGCGTGTCGCCGGGAAAGGCATCCAGGAACCGGCGCGCCGCGAGCCGGAATTTCTCCGGAATAAGGGCATAAACGGGCTCGACCGGATTGAGCCGCTCGATGGCGCGCTCGATGCTGGCAAAGTGCGGCGCGGGCTTGACCGGAACCGGTGCGTTCATTCTGCGCCTTTTGCGGGAGACGGGCTGGGATGGCAAGTGGAAATGGGTATCCGCGCCGGCGCACGCAAGACCGAGCCGCTATAGGCCCAGGCGCTTTATAAAGACGTGTGACGGAGCATTTTGTCTATCGCAGTTCCCGACGGAGTTGGTAGCGCCAGCGTGCCGACGCACACACCTTTCCTGGAATCGCTCTATTGCGGCGGCGGGGGCGGCGGCGCCTCGCCGGGAAGGCCGGGCGGCGGGACGCTCATCGGGCCACGCATCATCATGCGTCCCATCATTCCCGGCCGCATCATGCCGCGCCCGCCGGCGAACATGCGATGGGCCATTCCGTGCGGAGCCATTCCGGCAAGGCCGCGGCCGAATTCACGCTTCTGTGTCGGTGAGAGCGAATTATAGAGGCTTTCCAGCATCGGCCGTTCGGCATCCAGATTGGCGAGGTGCCGCTTGAGCATGTCCTCACGCCGCGCCATGCGGTCGACCAGGCTTGGCATGGCTGCGTGTTTCGGCCGTTCGCGGCTGGCGCAGGCGGTGGCGCGCCGTTTGGCGATATCGAGCCGCACCTGTTTCCAGTGCTCGAACAAAGGTTGCTGAGTAGCGTTGAGCGACAGTTTCGCCTCGGTATAGGCCAGCGTCCCCGCCTCGCGCGCATAACCGTCCTGGCACATCTGCTTCATATGGGCGGCGATTTCCGCCGGACTTGGCATATGCATGCGGCCGGTCGGGCGTGCGCTGCCTCCACTTTCACCCGAAGCAACCCTGTTCACAGCCATGGCCGGGGTGACCAATGCCACCATCATCGGCCTTTTCTGCTCCGGCTGGGCATGGGCGTTGCTGGTGATCAGGGCAAAGGTCGCAGTGCCGCACAGGGCGAGCGAAGCCAGCATTGGCAATAAGGCTTTGCGCATAAAGGCTCCGGTCATGGAACGCTCCCAACTTATGGCGATGCCAAGTTTAATACCCCTGAATATCTGGTAATTTGGATGAAATTTTGGCAAGTCCAACAGGGAAAAAGCCCGGATTCCGTCGCTGCTCCTAGCAAAATCCCTGTTTCCCGCAGCCACCGGCCAACGGAGCGATCTAAAAGCCCCGCAACTCCCGGATCGTCTTCCTGCCATCGGTGGAGGGCTGGTAGACATTGGTCATCTCGGTCAGGGCGCGGCGGAACTGCTCCAGGGTGAAATGATCGGGCACTTCCCAGGCATCGAAGCCGACGCGCCTCTGGTAATTGATCTGGTCGTACAGGAAATCGCCGACCGCGCGGATCTCGCCGGTGAAACCCAATCTTGTGCGCAGCATCCGCGCCCAGGAAAAGGCCCGGCCGTCGCGGAATTTGGGAAATTCCAGGGCGATCAGCGACAGGCGGCGCACATCGTCGCCAAGATGTTCCGGACTCTCGCTTGCCAGCAATCGGACCCCGACCGGAGAATTGCGTGCCAGCAGGATATCGCGATCCCTGCGAAAGCGAGTCAGCGACACGATTGCGCCGCCGCTTTCCGGCAACGGCGCATCGTCGGGCACCGTCGTGAAGGCATCCTCCACGAAGGCGTCACCCGTTATAAGCCGCACTCAACTGCTCCTGATAGGCGATGTTCTTGAAGGGCTCCATCCCCAGCCGTCGGTAGGTGTCAAGAAAACGCTCGCCGTCCCGGCGAACCTTGACGTAATAGTTCACCACCCGCTCCACCGCGTCGGCGATCTCATGCTCGCCAAAGCCAGGGCCCAGGATCTGGCCGACGCTGGCATCCTCTGCGCCCGAGCCGCCCAGCAGAAGCTGGTAGAATTCCACGCCCTTCTTGTCGACGCCCAGGATGCCGATATGGCCGGCGTGATGATGGCCGCAGGCGTTGATGCAGCCGGAAATCTTTATTTTCAGTTCGCCGATCCTGTGCTGACGATCCAGGTCGGCAAATCTCTTCGCGATGGTCTGGGCGATCGGGATCGAACGCGCATTGGCGAGGTCGCAATAATCCAGTCCTGGGCAGGCGATGATGTCGGTGATGAGGCCGGCATTGGGCGTCGCCAGGTCTATCGCCTGGAGCCGCTTGAAAATGGCCGGCAGGTCGCGCTGGCGCACATGCGGCAGCACCAGATTCTGCTCATGGCTGACGCGCACTTCGCCCAGGCTGAATTCGTCCATCAGATCGGCGACCGCGTCCATCTGGTCGGCGGAAATGTCGCCCGGGGTCTGACCGATTGCCTTGAGCGAAATGGTGGCGATGGCATAGCCGGGCGCCTTGTGCCGATGGACATTGGCCTTTTTCCAGTTCTCGAAAGCGGCATCGCCGGATGGCATGTCGTCGGCAAGCGTTTCGAAATCGGGGGCTGCGAAATAGGCAGCGATGCGGGCCAGTTCTTCCTTGGGCAGTTGCAATGTGCCCATCCGCTTGAGTTCTTCGAACTCGCGCACGACCCGTTCGCGCATTTCTTCCGGGCCGATGGCGTTGATCAGAATCTTGATGCGCTGCTTGTGGATGTTGTCGCGGCGGCTGTCCTGGTTATAGACGCGCAGCACCGCCTCCAGATAGGCGAGAATGTCCTCGCGCTCGACGAAGTCGCTCATCATATGGGCGATGTAAGGCGTGCGCCCCATGCCGCCGCCGGCGCTCACCTTATAGCCGGTGCGGCCTTGCGCATTGCGCACCACCTCGACACACATGTCGTGCCATTGCAGCGCGGCCCGGTCATGCGGGGTGGCGCCCACCGCGATCTTGAATTTGCGGGCCAGGAAAACGAATTCGGGATGGAGGCTGGACCATTGCCGGATGATCTCCGCCAGCGGCCTTGGATCCTCGATCTCCTCCGGTGTGGCGCCGGCAAAGGGGTCGGCCGTGACGTTGCGCACGCAGTTGCCGCTGGTCTGGATGCAATGCATCTCGACCGCGGCCAGCTCGGCCAGGATATCGGGCACGTCCACCAGCTTGATCCAGTGGAACTGCATGTTGGTGCGGGTGGTGAAATGACCGAAGCCGCGGTCATATTTGCGCGCGATATGGGCCAGCTTGCGCATCTGGCGGCTGGCCAGGGTGCCGTAAGGAACGGCGATCCGCAGCATATAGGCATGCAATTGCAGATAAAGGCCGTTCATCAGCCGGAGCGGCTTGAACTGATCTTCCGTCAATTCGCCGGCCAAACGGCGCACCACCTGGCCACGGAACTGCGCCACCCGTTCGGCGACAAATTGGGCGTCGAACTCGTCATAGCGGTACATGTTAGGGCTAGCCATGGGCGGCCTGTTTGCCGGTCGCTTGCTTGCCAGTATCGGGACGCACCGTGGGACCGGCGGCGCGGATGATCTCCCGTTCCTTGACCGGGCGAATGATGCCGTTTTCCGCCCGTACCTCGAACAAATAGGGGTTTACCACAAGATTGCCGGTCACGTCCTTTTGCGCGGCAGCCAGCGCCGCCTGGGCGGCGGCAGGATCGGAGAAAACCTCGCCTTCGGCCAGCGGCAAGACCCAGTTGGCGCCTTTCCAATAAAGAACATCCCCGTCTTTGAGGCGGTTCGCAGTGAGCATTTGCGGCAGGGTGGCGGCCATGGGGCGTCCTGATCCCACTTTGCCGGGACGAAATCAAGACTTCAACATGTATGAAATGTAGTTTTTCATAAATAACACTATTTTGATGTATTATAGAAATATGGATATGGTTCTTCTCTTGGGAGAGGCAATGCGAGACGAGGAACAAACGGGAGCGCCGGTCCTGTCCTTGCGCCAGGTCAGCGCAGTGGCGGCAGGCAATGCCCTGGAATTCTACGACTTCCTTATTTATTTCTTGTTCGCAGCCCAGATCGGACAGGTGTTCTTTCCGGGGCGCAGCGACGAGGACAGCCTGGTTTTGGCGCTGGCCACGTTCGGGGCGGGCTTCCTGAGCCGGCCTCTGGGCGGAGTGGTGATCGGCATCATGGGCGACATGCTGGGGCGAAAGCCCGCTTTGCTGCTGTCCTTGGGACTGATGGGTGTGTCGACCGCCGGGCTGGCCCTGACACCCTCCTATGCCAGCATCGGCCCGGCCGCGCCGGCGCTGGTCATCCTGTTTCGCGTCCTGCAAGGTTTTGCATTGGGGGGAGAGGTCGGGCCCTCCTCGGCCTATCTGTTGGAGGCGGCGCCGGTCAGGCGGCGGGGCTTTTATGTCTCGTTGCAATTTGCCGGGCAATGGGCCGCCGGGCTGGTGGCCGGCCTGGTGGCGATGCTGCTTGCCAATGCGCTCGGCCCGGCTGAGCTCGCCCAATGGGGTTGGCGTATCGCTTTTCTGATCGGCGCGGCCGTCGTGCCGGTCGGTCTGCTGATCCGGCGCCGTCTGCCCGAAACATTGAGAGACGAAGTACCGTCGGACACTCCCGCCCCGGCGCAAGTCCTGGTGGGACTGTTCGGGTTGACGATGCTGGCCGGGGGCACGATCGCCACGTACAGCTTGAGCTATCTGGCGAGTTTCGGCAGCGAGGTTCTCGGCCTGACGCCGCGCATGGCCTTTGGCGCGACGATGGTGAGCGGCATTTGCGGCGCACTGTTCAATCCCATCGGCGGAGCGCTGAGCGACCGGTTTGGCCGCAAACCGCTGCTATTGATCGGTTTTGTCCTGCTGCTGGCGGTGGAGTTTCCCTGTTACCAGGCGATGCTGGCGTTCAGGACCATGCTGCCGCTGCTGCTGGCGGCGGGGGTGATGGCCAGCCTGCTTGCGCTTGCCACCCCGGCGCTGCTGACGACCTTGTTGGAGAATCTGCCGCCGCCTTTCCGTTCCGGCGGGATCGGCATCGTCTACGGCATGGCGATTTCCGTATTCGGCGGCACCGCCCGCTTCGTCCTCACCTGGTTGATCGAGGTCACCGGATCGTCCCTGGCGCCGGCCTGGTACATGGCCGCGGGACTGGCGCTCGCGCTGACCGGCGTGGCGGCGATCCGTGAGACGGCGCCGGTCAAAGGCGCCGCATCGCGCTTTCGTGCCAGTGGCGCAGCAGCAAATATTCCAGTCCCGACAGCGCAAGGAAAATGACAATGCCGACCGCGCCCAGCAGCGCCAGCGCGGCGAACATGGTGGCGATCTCGAGCCGGTTTCCGGATTCGGTGATGCGCCAGGCAAGGCCTGTGGCAGTGCCGGAGCCGGCGGCAAACTCCGCCGTCACTTCCCCAATCAGGGCGATGACGCCGCCGATCTTCATGCCGGTGAGCAGTGCAGGCAGGGCCGAAGGCATCTGGATGCGCCACAAGGTCTGCCACCGCGAAGCGCCATAAAGCCGCGCCAGATCGAGCAGATGGAAATCGGCCGATTTAAGCCCCTGCACGGCATTGGAGAGGATCGGGAAGAACGCGATGATGCCCGCGATCAGCGACAATGCGACATCGATATGCTCGAAACCGACCCAGATCAGAATCAGCGGCGCGATCGCCACCACCGGCGTCACCTGCAGAATCACCGCATAGGGCGATAGCGCGCGCTCCAGAAGCCGGCTTTGGGAAAACAGGATCGCCAGCACCACCGCCACGACGAGGGCGCCGAGAAATCCCTCCAATGTGATGACGATGGTGGAGACCAGCGAGACGGACAATGTGGACCAGTTGGCGACCAGCGCGTGCAAAATGGCGCTTGGCGCGGGCAGCACATAAGCCGGTATGGCGTCATGGACGACTTTCCATTGCCAGAAAGCCAGCAGCAGCGCGGCCAAGATAACGGGCAGCAAGATATCGAAAGCACGCTTCATGCCGCCTTCTCCATCGCTGCGGAAACCAGGCGCTGGCCTTCCAGGAATTGCGGCGAAAGCCGGTCGCGCGGAGTTCCGTCCGTCCACAAGTCCGTCAGCGCGATGTCCGCGGCGATGCGACCCGGTCGGGGTGTCATCACCAGCACACGTTGCGACAGATAAGTGCTTTCCGACACGCTATGGGTGACGAAGATCACGGTCATGCGGTCCTCGCGCCATAGCCGGAGCAGATCGTCATTGAGGGCCGCGCGCGCCGGTTCGTCCAGGGCGGCGAAAGGCTCGTCCATCAAAAGCAGGCGCGGCTGCGCGGCAAGTGCGCGCGCGATCGAGACTCGCATCTTCATGCCGCCAGACAATTCGCGCGGAAAGGCGCGGGCGAACTCGCCAAGACCGACGCGCTCCAGCGCCGCCGAGGCGCGGGCATCGGCGGGGGCACGCGGCAGATGCCTGAGATCGAGCGGTAGCCGCGCATTGGCAAGTGCGTTCGCCCAGGGCATCAGGGTCGGTTCCTGGAATACGAAACCCAGGTCCGGCCGCGCGCCGGACCAGCGGATTTCTCCCGCGTCCGGCGACGAGAGGCCCGCGATCAGGCGCAAGGCGGTGGACTTGCCGCAGCCGCTGGGGCCCAGCAGCGAGACGAAGGCGCCGTCCTGGACTGTGAAGGACAGGCCGGACAAAGCTTCGACCCCGTTCGCATAGCGCTTGGCAACCTGGGAAAGCGACAGCATCAATGGAAATTCTGCAACGTGCCGCGAATGAAGCTGAGGTCGAAGGCCTTTTTGTAATTTAATCCCTTGGGATAAAGCCCTTCCGCCGCCATCGTGTCATAGAAGGTCTTCCAGCGCGCATCGGTCATGCTGCCCATGCCGAAATCGCTGCCGTCGCGGCTGAGGACCAGATTGTATTGCTTCATCTTCTGAAGCGATTGTTTGAGGATCGCGTCGGTCATGTCGGGATTGTCGCGCTTGATCAGGACATTGGCTTTGGCCGGATCGCGCATATAGTCCAGCCATCCGTCGCGCGTCGCGTTGACGAAGGCCTGCACCGCGGTGCGGTTGGTGTCGATCCATTTCTGCGGCACCAGCACCATATTGGCGTAACCCGGATAGCCATAATCGGCGAGCAGGAACACTTTGGGCGTGAAATGGGCCTGTTGCTGGATCGTATAGGGCTCACTGGTCAGATATCCTTCCTGGATCGCGTTGGGATCGACGATGAAGGGCGCCAGATTGTAGGTGTATTTGCGGATTTGCGAATCCTTGAAGCCGTATTTTTCCTTGAGCCAGGGCCAGAATGCGGTCATCGAAGCGGCGGAAATGAAGATCGGCTTGCCGCGCATCTCGGCCAGCGAATTGAGATCCTTGCGCGGATGGCTGATCAGGACTTGCGGGTCCTTCTGAAAAATCGCCATCACCGCCCGCACCGGCACGCCC
>DATATP010000383.1:0-28392 GCA_036268715.1 Rhizomicrobium sp.
ACCGGTACGCCGCCGGGTGTCGGCATGGGCAAGAAGCCGCCCATGTTCCTGAAAGAGGGCGATGTGATTGCGCTGGGCATCGATGGCCTGGGCCAGCAGCGCCAGGCAGTCAAGCGGACTAAGCCATAAGCAATTATGGTCTCCGCACCGCCAGATCTTCTTGAGGCAATAGCGACGCTAGAATCAATGGATTGCTAGTGTCCTTCGATTCCGAAATTCGCCAGGAGCCTATATAGAGATCACGTGAATTTCGAAGTTCAGGACACTGGGACAGGGGAGTTCACTTTGAATTACCCAGTTTTGTCATGGCCGGGCTTGACCCGGCCATCCACGAAACAAGCGCAACTACATCCTATTATGGATGGCCGGCTCGGAGGCCGGCCATGACATGGCGTAGCTCTTATGAAGATCGAACCTGGAATCTAACTTCATCCCACTCTACTGGCGGCGCGTAGAATTTTACGGAAACAAGGTCGTGCCGCCGTCCACCCGCAGTACCTGACCGCTGATGAAGCTGGCCTGGTCGCTGGCAAGAAACGCCACTGCATTGGCGATTTCGGTGGGGCTGGCGTAACGGTCCAGCGAAGGCCCGCTCTTGGTCATTTCCGGATCGGTCTCACGGGTTGCCAAAAACCGCGCCGTCTTGGTCGGTCCGGGACTGATCGCGTTGACCCGCACGCCATGGGGGCGCATCTCCAGCGCCAGGCAGCGCGTATAATGGATGATCGCCGCCTTGGCGCAGCCATAGACCACTTCCGGTGATACGCCCATATGGGCGTTGAGAGAGGCGAAATTGATCACCGTGCCGCGCTTCCTGGCAGCCATGCCGGGCACCACGCGTCGGCATATGAGCATGGTGCCGACGAAATTGCGCTCCAGCACCGCCATCGCATCCGCCAGCGAGATGTCCAGAGCACCGTTGGGCTCGGGCTTGGTGCCGCGCGCGCCGATGTCGCCGCCTGCGCAATTAATCAGGAGGGAGATCGGTCCGAGCTTTTGCTCGATCGTGCCGGCCAGGACATCGACTTCGGATTCCTTGCCGATGTCTGCGGTGACAGCGATGACGCGTGCGGGTGCGGACGCTCTAGACAGGCTATCCGCCAGCGCCGCGAGGCTGGTGCTTTCGCCATACTGAGCGGGGGCTTGCTGATCAATGTCATGCAGCGCAACATCGGCGCCCCGTTTGAGAAGTTTTTCGGCAATGGTCCGGCCGAGCCCGCGTCCCGAGCCGGTCACCAGCGCCACCGCCCCCCGCAGATCGTACAAAATCTCAGGAATTTCTGTTGATTTCATGGATTTGCGATCCGGGAGCGTCCCGCTCGTTGGGGCGCGCCATCTTCCTTGAAGTGGAACAAACTGGGGCGCCGGCGCCCAATTGACATGCCGGCATCTGCACTTAGTATACAAATTCAAAGTCGCTGTGAAGTCCCGGAACCGGGGTCGCGCTGCCGGCTGAAGCTAGCCGCGAAGTGGACGATCCATGCTATCGGCATGGCATGTCCTGTTCGGAATGGGATTTACGGATGAAACCGACACATGCGCGATATTGGGTGGTGATATTCGCGCTGACGCTGGCGATGATCATGTACGTCCAGCGGGTGGCGATCTCGGTCGCGGCGGTGCCGATTTCCGCTGAACTTCATCTCGACAACGCCCAGATGGGCCTGGTGTTCGGCGCTTTCGGACTTTCCTATGCCCTATTCGAGCTGCCGATGGGACTGTTTGGCGACCGGCTTGGGGTGCGGCGGGTGCTGGCCCAGATCGTGCTTGGCTGGTCTTTGTTCACCGCCCTGACCGGTGCGGCATGGAATTTCGCTTCCATGTGGGCGATCCGCTTTCTGTTCGGTGCCGGCGAGGCGGGATGCTTTCCGAACCTGACGCGCATGCTGTCGGCTTGGCTACCGGTCGGCGAGCGCATCAAGGCGCAAGCTTTGATGTGGGCGTTCAGCCGCTGGGGTGGCGCGGCAACGCCGCTATTGGTGCTTTTCGTCATCAATATATTCGGCTGGCGCCTGGGCTTTGTCGCGCTGGGCGCGCTGGGCGTCGCCTGGTGCGTCGCGTTCCTTCTCTGGTTCAAGGACGACCCCGCCCGGCACAAATCCGTCAACCCGGCCGAGCTCGAAATGCTTGAGCATTCGCGCAAGCTGGTGACGCACAATGCCGGGCTGCCCTGGTATCGGCTCCTGCTGCGGCCGCAGATATTCATCCTCTCGCTGCAATATTTCTGCTTCTCCTATGTCTGGAATTTCTACATTTCCTGGCTACCGAAATGGCTGGTGCAGGCGCATGGCCAGACCTTGGCCGCAGCGGCGCATTATGCCGTCTGGCCGTTGTTGCTAGGCGGATTCGGATCGCTGATCAGTGGGCTACTGCCGCTCGGCGTCTCGCGCCGCTGGCTGGCTTTTTTCGGCTTCGCCGCGACCGGCCTGTTGCTGTTCGCGATCACCCGCGTCCAGGATACCGCCATAGCGATGGCGCTGATGGCGCTGGCAAGTTTCTGCAGCGACCTCACCATGCCGATTTCCTGGAACGCCTGTGTCGAGATCGGCAAGCAATATACCGCCACCGTCGCCGCCACCATGAACATGCTGGGCAATTTCGCGGGTTTTGTCGCGCCGACTCTCACCGGGATTATCCTGCAGGAATTCAGCAATGACTGGAATTTCGTGCTTTACCTGATGGTCGCCGCGGCGGCAGTTTCGGCCACGTGTTGGCTGTTCTTCGACCTCAGCAAGGCAAAAGATTCTCCTGAAACAGAAGGTGTGTATCCGTGAAGATCGATCTCAGTGGCAAGACGGCAGTGATTGTGGGTGCGAGCGGCGGCCTGGGCCAGGCCATGGCACAGGCCCTGTCGCAATCGGGCGCGAACATCGCGCTGGTGGCGCGCAACAAGACCAAGCTCGAGGCGCTGGCGCAAAAGCTGACGGGCGAGGGCGGCACGGCGGCGAGCTTTGTCGCCGACCTCACCAGGGAAGACGATGTCGCGCGCATGGCGGAGGAAGTGAATGCGCGCTTTCCCAAGCCGCAAATCCTCATCAACAGCGCGGGCACCAATATTCGCAAGAACATGGTCGATTTCACCGTCGCGGAATTCCAAAGCGTGATGGATTCCAGCCTGCTTTCGACCTTTCTCGCCTGCCGGGCCTTCGTGCCGGGCATGATGGGAACGGGCTATGGCCGCATCATCAACCTGACCTCGATCATGGCGCATGTATCGCTGCCGGGCCGCACCGCGTATTCGTCCGCCAAGTCCGCCCTGCTCGGATTTACCCGGTCGCTGGCGCTGGAACTGGCGGGCGAGGGCATCACCGTCAATGGCATCAGCCCCGGCCCGTTCGGCACCGAGATGAACACGGCGATCATGAACAATCCCGAAGCCAACAAGCAGTTCCTCGCCAGCTTGCCGGTCGGGCGCTGGGGCAAGGTGGAGGAGATCGGCGCCATCGCCTGTTATCTCTGTTCCGAGCTGGCCGGTTTTGTCACCGGCACCGACATTCTGATCGATGGCGGCTGGACCGTCCGCTGAGCGAGGAGAGCGACATGAACACGCGACGTGACATCCTGATCGCCGGGGCGGCCCTGACGGCATCCTCCGCCATGCCGGCCTTCGGAGCGGAACGGCCCAAATCGGTATTGGGCACCTCCAAGACGGCGCTGGGTCACTATCTGCGCAAGTTGAGCGCCGCCGGCGGTGGCCGGATCGATCCGATCGCGGTCGTGGATCATGTGCGCGCGCTGGGCGGTGGCGGTGTGCAGTTCAGCGTACCCTTGGATGCCGATTTGCGGGCGTTGAGGGCGCGGCTGGAGCATCATGGCATGTTCATCCAGGGCGATATCGACCTCATCACCCGCTTCAAGGACGATCCCGCGTCCCTGGAGCAGGCGTTGAGGAATTACAAGGAATTGGGCGCGGATGCCGTGCGCATGGTCTGCTTCATCGGCCGTCGCTACGAGACCTTCAAGACGTTGCAGGACTATAAGGACTGGCGCGCCGGCGCCACGGCGGCCCTGGACGCGTTGCTGCCCGTCGCCGAGCGGGTCGGCATACCGCTGGCGATGGAGAACCATAAGGACCGCGCGGTGGACGAGGAGATCGAGGTGCTGCGCAAATATTCCAGCGAGCATCTCGGCGCGACGGTGGATTTCGGCAACAACATCGCGATGTGCGACGATCCAATGGATGTCATCGACAAGCTCGCGCCTTTCGCCAAGGCGGTCCATATGAAGAACATGGCGGTGCGAAATTATCCCGATGGATTCCTGCTTTCGGAAGTTCTGTTCGAGGACGGCTTCATGGATATTCCCGCCATGTGGGCGGTGCTGAAAAAAGCCAATCCGGTGCTCAAGCCGGTGCATGAGATGATCACCCGCGACCCGCTCAAGGTGGCGGTGCTGACCGACCAATACTGGGCCACATGGCCCGACCGCGGCGGCAAATTCCTCGCCGACACGATCAGGCTGGTGAATGGCCATCAGAGCGGCAAGCCACTGCCGGTGGTTAGCAACCTGACACAAGACCAGCAGATGCAGGTCGAGGAAGACAACAACATCAAATGCTTCGACTGGGCCCGCACCGCCCTGGCGGCGTGAACTTTTCTGGCCCAGAACGGGGCGGCGTTATTTTCCGCCGCTGAACGTCCTTTGCCGCCATGAGCCAGCGGCGGGCCTGCACTATTTCCCGCCGGAAAAGGTGCGCTGCCACCACCCCTTCTTCACCAGCCGGGGTTCGGCTGTGGACGGGGCATCATCTTCACGCGGCGTCGTGTCGGGCACATCCTCTTCCAGCGACCAGACCGGCGCGGATGGCTCATTGGCCGCGCCGCGGTCGTCGGTTGGCGTGGTATCGATCTCGTCGGGAACGACGCCGAAGCGATCTGTCTCCCCCGCGAAATCGGTTTGGTGATGTTCGGGCCCGGTATGCTCGCGGTCGCGGCCGCCGCGGCGACCCCGGCGGCGGCGGCGGCGGCGCTGCCCGCCTTCGCCATCCGAGCTTGGCTGCGCGCTCTGGGCTTGTTGCGGGGAAGCGTCGTCCGCCAGTGCGGCTTCGCCAACGCCTTCCAGGGATTCTTCCGACTGGGACGAGGATTCGGACTGGAGTTCGACCGGTTGCGGTTCGGGCCGCGGACCGCGATCCCGGTTGCGTCCCCGGCCGCCGCGGCGCCGGCGTCGGCGCTGGCCTTCTTCGGCATGACGCGCTTCGCCTTCGGCACCGCTGGGCGCGGCGCTCTCGCCTTCGGCATTCTCCAGTTCTTCCCCGGTCGTTTCGCTCTCTTCTTCCTCGACCTCTTCCGCGATCTCCGGCTCGGGTTCGTCGGACGGCACGAATCCCGCCTCGATGCCCACTGCGCGGATCCTGGGGCGCTCTCCCGGCTCGCGGCTCTTGACCCGGTCGATCTCGAAACTGCCTGCCTGCATGTCCATTGCCGGCAGGAATTCGATTTCCATTCCATGCTCGGCCTCGATGCGGGCCAGTTCGCGGCGCTTCTGGTTGAGCACATAGATCGCCACATCGGCGGCGATCTTCAGCTTCACCGCGGCGGCGCGATTCTTCTCGCCTTCCTCCTCCAGCGCCCGCAGCACGCGAAGCGCGGTGGATTCGACCGAGCGCACGATGCCCTGGCCGCCGCAAGGGGGGCAGGGCACGGTCGAACCCGCCACCACACCAGCGCGCAGGCGTTGGCGTGACATCTCCAACAGGCCGAACTGCGAAATCTTGCCGATCTGCACCCGGGCGCGGTCGTTTTTCACCGCGTCGCGCAAGCGCTTCTCAACTTCGCGGTCGTTGCGGCCATCCTCCATGTCGATGAAATCGATCACGATCAGGCCGGCCAGGTCGCGCAGGCGAAGCTGGCGGCCCACTTCCGCGGCCGCCTCCAGATTGGTCTTGCGCGCGGTCTCCTCGATCGAATGCTCGCGGGTGGCGCGGCCCGAATTGACATCGATCGACACCAGCGCCTCGGTCTGGTTGATCACCAGATAGCCGCCCGACTTCAGGGTCACGCTGGGCGAGAACATCGAGTCCAACTGGGATTCGATGTGCATGCGCTGGAACAGCGGCAAGCCGTCCTTGTACTGATGGACATGGCGCGCATGGCTGGGCATCAGCATCCGCATGAAATCTTTGGCGTTGTGGTAGCCTTCGTCGCCCTCGACGATCACGTCCTGGACATTGGTGTTATAGAGGTCGCGGATAGCGCGCTTGATCAGGTCGCCTTCCTCATAGACACAGGCCGGCGCATTGGAGGCGAGCGTCTTCTCGCGGATCGTGTCCCACAGCCGCATCAGATATTCATAGTCGCGCCGGATCTCCAGCTTGGTGCGGTTCTCGCCGGCGGTGCGGATGATGAGGCCCATGCCCTCGGGCAATTCTAGTCCCTGGGCGGCGGATTTGAGACGCTTGCGGTCGGCGGCATTGGTGATCTTGCGGGAAATTCCGCCGCCGCGCGGGGTGTTGGGCATCAGCACGCAATAGCGGCCGGCCAGCGAGAGATAGGTGGTCAGCGCCGCGCCCTTGTTGCCGCGTTCCTCCTTGACCACCTGCACCAGGATGATCTGGCGACGTTTGATGACTTCCTGAATTTTATAATGGCGGCGGCGCACCCATTTCTGGGGCGGCCGCTGGGAATGAAGCGACTGGGTTTGCGCGGCGTCTCCGGTTTCGGCGGCTTCTGCGGGCGCATTTTCGTCCCCGGCTTCCGCGGCTCCGCTGTTTTCCTCGACGGCTCCGTCTTCGACCGGCTCGATCTCGCCTTCATCTTCCATCGTGGCTTCGGCGGCGGCGACTTCGGTCCCGTCTTGATAATCGGTCAGGTGTTCCGCCGCGCGCCCGGATTTTGTTTCCGGCGCCGGTTCCTCGTCATCCTCGAACGGCTCGAACGGGACTCCGGCGTGGTTGACGAAGACGTCCGGCTCCTCTTCCGCCGCGATATGATCGATTTCACCTTCGGAGTGAGAGTCCATCCCGGCATCGGAATCCGGCGCGGCATCCAGCGGCACCAGAGGCGCCATCTCCGCTTCGCCTTCTTCGTCGGCGCTTTCGGTTTCCTCTTCCTCTTCGCTTACTTCCGACTTGGGCCCGGAGCCGATCTCGAAGGATTCGATATCGTCTTCCTGGCGGCGGCGGGCCTCAGCCTCCTGCTCGGCGAGCAGGGCCTGCCGGTCGGCAACCGGAATCTGATAATAATCGGGATGGATTTCCGAAAAGGCCAGGAACCCTTGGCGATTGCCGCCATATTCCACAAAGGCCGCCTGCAACGACGGCTCCACGCGCGTCACTTTGGCGAGATAGATGTTGCCTTTGAGTGGCCGCTTGGACGCGGCCTCGAAATCAAATTCCTCGACCTTGGAACCGTCGAGAACCACGACGCGTGTTTCTTCCGGGTGGCTGGCGTCGATCAGCATGCGTTTGGACATGGAATTCTCCGGGCGCGGCCGGGCCGGCTTCACGCGATGCGTGCGGAGCGGGGCGGCGCCATAGTGGGGTTGAATGAGAGTGCGCGGAATCGCCCGTCGAAACGGTCCATAAGACCGGGACAGGAGCGGAATGCCACGCAGCGAAAACAGTCATTACTACTACCGGCTGTCTGGCTAAAAACCAGACGGTTAATCCGGACGGGGCCGGGCATGTCGCGGTCGTGGTCGCGGGATGCGGTCGGGCCCGGTCGGGCAGGGCCGGCGCCGCCCGAGAATCGCGGGGTCTGCCGGACGGTCTTTTGTATGGTGAACGAAAAGTTTCAACAAGGGTTTAATCGCTCCGCCAGGGGGCATCCCGATGCGCCGAATGATAAATGGCGTGCTTTCAATGGGTTGGCCGGGATAATCGCGAGTTTGTTCCTCCCAGATCTGGCCGCCTCATGATAGATTGACCGGGCGCGCCAGATTCGCCGCGCGGGAATTCTGAGTTGCACTGTAAACATATCATCCTGTCCGGACTGCTGCTGCTTGCAAACGGTGCCGCGGCCGCGCCGCCCGAGACGGCCGACCAGATCATCGACCGCATTCTGCGCCAGTCGGAAAAGCTGCCCGTCGCACCGGCCAGTCCCAAGCCGCCGCAGGGAGCGGGACCTTCGGTTGGGACCAAGCCGACCGGTCCGCTTCCGCTGGTGATGAGCGCGCGCATCGGCGAGCATGAAGACCGCACCAGGCTAGTGATCGAACTGTCCGACCCGGTGAATCTTCGCACCTTCACACTCTCCAACCCCGATCGCGTGGTGATCGACATGCCTCAGGTCGCCTGGCGGCTGGGTGCGCCGCCGCGCCCCGGCGGCCATGGCACGATCAGGGGCTACCGCTACGGGCTCTTCCGCGCCGGCAATTCGCGCATGGTGATCGATCTGAACCGGCCGGTGACCGTGTCGGATGCCCTGGTGATCCCACCCTCCGCGGGTTTCGGCTATCGGGTGGTGATCGATCTTTTTCCAGCCAACCAGAACAAATTCTCCGCCGCCGCCGGCTGGCCCGCCGATCTAAAAGCGCGCGAGAGCGATGCGGAGCGCCTGGCCGCCCTGGTCGCCGGATCGACCCCAGCGCGCCACGGTGCTGGCAGGAAAATCATCGTCATCGATCCAGGTCATGGGGGCCTCGATTCCGGCACCAACGGCGTCAACGGGTTGGCGGAAAAGGATCTGGTGCTGGCGGAAGGGCTTCGGGTGGCGAAAATGCTGCGGTCGCGCGGCTACATCGTGCATATGACGCGCGACAACGACACTTTCATTCCCTTGCGCGAAAGAGTGGCGATCGCGCGTGCCGACAAGGCCGATCTGCTGATCTCGCTGCATGCCGATTCCAATCCCGATCCGGCTGTCGATGGCCTGTCGATTTACACCTTGTCGGATGGCCGCTCCGACCGCGAGGCGGCGGCGCTTGCCAAACGCGAAAACCAGTCCGATGTCATCGCCGGCGTCGATCTGTCGGCAGAGAATGCGCCCGTGGCGCCGATCCTGATCGATCTGGCCCAGCGCGACTCCATCAACAAATCTTCGCTGTTCGCGGCCACGGCGCTCAAGCGCTTGTCCGGCGTCACCGACATCCTGGCGCGCAGTCCCCACCGCTCCGCCAGCTTGGCCGTGCTGGTCGCCCCCGATGTGCCCGCGGTGCTGATCGAGTTGGGCTATCTTTCCAACGCGGCCGACGCAGCACAGATGAACACCGATGCCTGGCGCAGGAGAATAGCCGGTGCCATCGCCGATACTGTCGACCGCCAGTTCGCGCCGCGCGAGACGGCCGGAAACCCTTGAGAAATCCTAGAGATAATCCACCCTTTCCAAGCCCCTCTCCCCCCTATAGAAAGTGGCGTTCGAGGCACCCGTGAAGCCGATATCCTCCGCTTTTCGCAACATTCTGAAATATTTAGGCCTGGCTGCCGCGGGATTGGCCCTGCTGGCTGGCGTGGCGGTGTTCGTCTATCTCGCCGCCATCACCCGCGACCTGCCCAGCGTCGAGACGTTGAAGAACTACTCCCCGCCCATCACCACCCGGGTCTATGCCGGTAACGGCACGGTGCTAGGCGAATATGCCCGCGAGCGGCGCATCTTCGTGCCCGCAGCCTTCATCCCCAAGCTGGTGAAGGAGGCTTTCACCAGCGCCGAGGACCGCAATTTCTACAGTCATCCTGGCATCGATCCGTCCGGCATCCTGCGTGCCGCGATCAAGGATGTCGGCCTCGTCATAGAAGGGCGCCGGCCGCAGGGCGCCTCGACCATCACCCAGCAGGTGGCGCGCACGTTCCTGCTCAATTCCGACGTCAAGTTCAGCCGCAAGGTGCGCGAAGCGCTGTTGGCCATCCGCATCGACGCGGCCTATCCGAAGGAAAAGGTGCTGGAGCTTTATCTTAACGAGATTTATCTCGGCGAGAATTGCTATGGGGTGGCGGCCGCGGCGCTGAATTATTTCGGCAAGTCGCTGGACGAGCTCGATATTCCAGAAGTGGCATTTCTCGCCGCCCTTCCCAAGGGTCCCAACAATTACGATCCGCGCTACAATCATCAAGCGGCACTGGACCGGCGCAATTGGGTCATCGACCAGATGGCCAGCAACAATTACATCACTGACGCCCAGGCGGCTGCCGCCAGGGCGGAGCCGCTGGTCACCCAGACCCGCGCGCTGGGAAGCCAGGCGGCCGACGTCGATTATTATGTCGAAGAAGTCCGCCGCCAGCTTTACGCCAAATATGGCGCCAAGGCGCTTTACGATGGCGGGCTGCAAGTGCGCGCCTCGCTGGATACAAGGCTGCAAAATTATGCCGTCAGCGCATTGCGCAGCGGACTGGTGCGCTACGACCGCCGTCACGGCTGGCGCGGGGCCAAGAGCCAGATCGACGTTTCCGCAGATTGGAAAAAAGAACTTGCCGGCCTGGGCAATCAATCCGGCGTCGACACCTGGAAGCTGGCAGTCACGCTCGGCTATGACGGCAAGAATATCCGCATCGGCCTGCGCAACGGCGCAAGCGCCACGATCCCGCCGGCCGGCTATAAATGGGCCCGGCGCGAATTGCCGGGGCAGCATTGGGGCGGTCCCCCGACCAAGCCGCAGGAGGTCGCCAAGCCCGGCGATGTCCTTTATGTCGAGCAGCTCGGCAAGCCGGCCAAGCCCGACGAATACGGGCTGCGCCAGGTGCCAGAAGTCAACGGCGCCATCGTGGTGATGGATCCGCATACCGGCCGGGTGCTGGCGCTGTCGGGCGGCTTCTCCTATGCCTCCAGCCAGTTCGATCGCGCGATGCAGGCGATGCGCCAGCCTGGCTCGTCCTTCAAGCCGTTCGTGTATGCCGCTGCGCTGGACGACGGCTATACGCCCGCTTCCAAAGTGCTGGACGCACCTTTTGTGATGGATATGGGGCCCGGCCAGGGTCTCTGGCGCCCGGAGAATTTCGAGCATGAATTCCTGGGCGAAACCACGCTGCGCCGCGGCATCGAATTGTCGCGCAACGTGATGACGGTGCGGCTGGCCAGCGATATCGGCATGGACAAGGTGGTGCCTTATGCGGTTCGCTTCGGCGTCTATGATAAGATGCAGCCGCTGCTGGCGAACTCCCTAGGCTCCGCCGAAACGACGTTGCTGCGGATGGTCACCGGCTATTCGGAGTTCGTCAATGGCGGCAAGAAGATCAGCCCCTCGCTGATCGACCGCATTCAGGACCGCAACGGCACGACGATCTGGCGTCACGATACTCGCAAATGCGATGACTGCAACGGTCCCTGGCATGGCCAATCCGAACCATTGCTCGCCGACAATCGCCAGCAGATCATCGATCCGCGTACGGCTTATCAGATCGTCTCGATGCTGGAAGGTGTGGTGCAGCGGGGTACCGGCCGCATCATTGCCTCGGTGGGAAAGCCGCTGGCGGGCAAGACGGGCACCTCCCAGGATTCGCAATCCACCTGGTTCGTCGGCTTCTCGCCCGACCTAGCGGCGGGTGTCTATGTCGGCTTCGACAATCCGCGCTCACTGGGAAAATACGTCAATGGCGAGGACGAGCAGGGCGCGACCGTCGCCGCCCCGATCTTCCGCGATTTCATGAAGGGCGCGCTGGCGGATGTGCCGGCGATCCCGTTCCGGGTCGCTCCCGGGATCGAACAGGTGACGGTCGATTATCACAGCGGCGACCCGGTGCCTCCCGGCACCCCAGGGGCGATCCTGGAGGCTTTCAAGGCGGGCACGGCGCCAGGCGAAACCAATGCGCCGCCCGAAGCAAGCGAGCAGAATCTGTCGACCGCGCCTATGCCCGGCGCCGCCACTCCCGGCGATGTGGGTGAAGGCACGGGCGGAATCTACTGAGGACCCGATGGCTCTCTCGATGGAGCCCTGGAGCAGGACCACATGGTTGGGCGCCCTTTTGCGCAGTTTACGTTTGCGCGCGGCGGAAATTCGCCGTGGCCTGCGCGCGGCCGAGGCGGTGCAAATCCTGCTTTGCGGCGCGCTGGGCAGCGTCACCGGTGCGATCGTCGCTGCCCTGCGCGGCACGGTCCTGCTGTTGCACGCGGCCATATTTGGCATTCCCCTCGGTTCCTTTCTCAGCGTCGGCATCGGTATTTCGCACACGAGCTTGTTGTTCGTGCCACTGCTTGGCGGATTGCTGCTGGGTCTTGCGGCGCGCTGGCGGCGGCGGCGCCGTACCGCCGAGGGCGGCGAACTGGTCGATCCGATCGAGGCGAATGCGCTTTATGGCGGCAAGATGTCGTTCCGGGATTCGACCTGGCTGACCTTCACCACGCTTTTGTCGAACGGCGCGGGTGCTTCGTTGGGTATGGAAGCGGGCTACAGCCAGCTTGGCGCGGCGCTCTATTCCCGGCTGGGTCAGTATTTCCGTCTGCGCCGCGCCGATCTGCGGATCTTCGTCACGGCCGGCGCCGGTGCTGCAATCGGCGCCGCCTTCAACGCCCCGCTGGCGGGGGCCTTCTATGGTTATGAGCTGATCCTGGGCAGTTATAATGTGCGGGCGCTGGCTCCCGTTGCCGCAGCCTCGATCTGCGCCGTCATCACCCAGCGCTCGCTGTTCCATGTCCCGGCTCTGTTCGAGCTGAAGGCAACCTTATTCGCCTCCACCGAACGGACTTATCTCCTGTTCGCGCTGCTTGGGATCGGCGCTGCGGGAGTTGGAATCCTCGCGATGCAGGCGGTGACCTGGACCGAGCGCGGCTGGCGCCATCTGCCCTTGCCGGAATGGCTGCGTCCCGCCATCGGCGGCGCCGCCGTGACCGCGATCGCGTTTTGCTGGCCCCAGGTGCTGGGCAGCGGCCATGGCGCGGTGCAGTTTCATTTCGACACGCGCTGGAGCGTTCCAGCCCTCGCGGCGTTGCTGCTCGCCAAGCTGGCGGCCTCTGCCCTTTCGGTGGGCTCGGGCTTCCGCGGTGGACTGTTCAGTTCCTCTCTGTTTCTTGGTTGCCTGTTCGGGGCTGTGTTTGCCCAAAGCGCGGCCTGGTTCGCGCCCACCTTGGAGTCCGCCCATGCCGCCTTCATGCTTGCAGGCATGGGGGCCGTCGCGGCCGCAGTGATCGGCGCGCCGCTGACGATGGTGTTCCTGGTGTTGGAAGGCACCGGCGATTTCCCCGTGACGGTCGGAGTGATCATCGCCGTGACGGTCGCCGCGACCATCGTGCGCATCCTGTTCGGATATTCCTTCGCTACCTGGCGCTTCCATCTGCGCGGCCTGACGATCCGCGGTGCCCATGATGTGGGCTGGATTTCCGACATGACTGTGGCGCGGCTGATGCGCGCCGATCCGAAGGTGGTACGCGATAATATCGGGCTGAAGGCGTTGCGCCTCACTTTTCCGGCCGGCAGCGCCAAGCGGGTTTTTGTCGCCGACGCGCAAGGCCGCTATATGGGCAGCATCGATATGGCCGATGTCCATAATTCAGAGATCGACGATGCACTGGAAGGCGCGGTGGCGGCCGATCTCGCCGAAAAGCCCGATCTGTTCCTGTTGCCTTTCGAAAATGTCCGCACCGCCTTGGCGCGTTATGAGGAAAGCCAGACCGAAGACCTGCCAGTGCTGGATTCGCGGTCGGAGCGCACCGTGACCGGCTATATGACCGAGGCCTATGCCCTGAAACGCTATTCCCAGGAACTGGAGCGGATGCGCAGCGCGGAGCTGGGAGAACGCGATCTGTTCTCCCTCGGCCCGTTGCCCCGCAAGTGACTTTACCTTGCCGCGTCCGCCGCCTATATCGGCGGCCATGAAACCGGAAACCGAACGCGCGGCCGCCGATATCCAGCAGGCCATCGCCCTGCTGAGGAGGCATCTTTGACTGGGATGCCGCCCATCGCCGTCTGGATGAACTGAACGCGCGGGCAGAAGACCCAAGCCTGTGGAACGATTCCGGCAACGCCCAGAAGCTGATGCGGGAGCGCCAGAAGCTCGACACGTCGCTTTCCGCCGTGAGGGCGCTGGAGAATGAACTGAGCGATGCCACCGGCCTGATCGAACTGGCGGAGGCGGAAGGCGATGCCGCCATGGTGGCGGACGCGGAAAATTCCATCGCCAGGCTTGCCGGGCGCGCCGAGCAGCAGCGGCTCGCTTCCATGCTGTCGGGCGAGGCCGACAGCAACGATAGTTATCTCGAAATCCATGCCGGCGCCGGCGGCACCGAAAGCCAGGATTGGGCGGCGATGCTGTTTCGCATGTATACCCGCTGGGCCGAGCGCCATGGCTACAAGCTGCAACTGATCGAGGAAAGCGAAGGCGAGGGGGCGGGAATCAAGTCCGCCACCTTGCTGGTCAAGGGCGAGAATGCCTATGGCTGGCTGAAGACCGAAGCGGGCGTGCATCGGCTGGTGCGTATCTCGCCCTTCGATTCGAACGCCCGGCGGCATACGTCCTTTTCCAGCGTTACGGTCTATCCGGTGATCGACCAGTCTATCGAGATCGATATCTCGGAAAAGGACGTACGCATCGATGTGTTCCGCGCTTCCGGCGCGGGCGGCCAGCATGTCAACAAGACCGAAAGCGCGGTGCGCATCACCCATCTGCCGACCAGTATCGCGGTGGCCAGCCAGTCCGAGCGCAGCCAGCACCAGAACCGCGCCATCTGCTGGGACATGCTGCGCTCGCGGCTCTATGAGATCGAGCTGGAGAAGAAGAAGGCCGAAACCGGCGCCTTTGTAGGGGAGAAATCCGACATCGGCTGGGGGCACCAGATCAGGTCGTATGTTTTGCAGCCCTATCAGCTGGTGAAGGATTTGCGCACCGGTGTGGAAAGCCGCATGCCATCGGATGTACTCGATGGCGATCTCGATCCCTTCATGGCCGCGGCGCTAGCCCAGGAAGTCGGCGGCAAGCCAAAAGAGAAGGTGGAAGACCTGCAATAGCGGCGCGCGGTTCCTTCGGTGTTCCAGTGTCGTCCGCCGCCCTAGAGGCTAGAATTTCCGCATGTTGGCATGGAACGCGGGCTCCGGCCTGCCGTTGTCCTCCCAGAAGGATTCATATGGAGCACAACATGAAACTCTCGCTGATATGCGGCGCGGTCGTCGCATTCGCGGCCCTGACGCCGGTGGGCGCATCGGCCGACAGTCCGCGTCACTTTCTTCATGACGCAATCGCAGGCGACAATTCCGAAATCGCGCTGGGCAACATGGCCCAGGAACATGCCGCGAGCGGACAGGTGCGGGACTTTGGCCGCACCTTAAGCACCGATCACAGTCAGGCGCGGGACCACGCCCAGGCGCTGGCGGATCACATGGGAATAGGGCGCGTGCGCGGCATGACGCCCGAGGCCCAGCGGGAGCGCGACCGCCTGTTCGGTTTGCACGGGCGCGATTTTGATCGCGAATTCGTGCGCTATATGATCGACGATCACCGCCAGGATATCGCGAAATTCCGCGACGAGGCGCGGGAGCATCACGGGCCGGTCAGCCAGCTCGCGCGGCAACAGTTACCGACGCTGCAAAAGCACCTCGACATGGCCCTGGCGATCCAGGCGCATGACGACGACCGCATGGCCGACCGCAATAATGGTCGCGGCCGCTGGGATCACCGCTGAAGGAACTGTGCTGAAGATCAGTTCGCGCTTCCCAGGGGCGCGAGGGTTGCCACAGGTGACATCCGTGCGGCCACCACCGCGGGCGGCGGCGTAACCGCGGGCGGCGGGTCGGCGGAGGCGACAGGCTGGGCCACCGCCACCGGCTGTGGCTTGGCGACAGGCTGGGGGACCGGCTTCCTGGTCCTCTCGGACATTTCCTCTCCCAGCGGATTGTCGGAATGACGAATATTGCCTTCGAAAAAGGCGCCTGCTTCCACCGCGAACGCCTCGTGGAGGATATCGCCTTCGACGCGGCAAGTGGCGCAGAGTTGCACTTTGCGGGCGCGGATACGGCCGATCACCTGGCCGCGTACCGTGAGGTCCTCGGCATAGATCTCACCGCGGATCTCGGCTTTCTCTCCGATCACAAGCCCGGCGCTGCGGATGTCACCTTCGACTCGGCCGTCGATTTGCATGTCGCCGCAGGATTCCAATGTACCCTTCACCGTCACATCACCGCTGATGATGGACGGCGCGCAATCGGTGCGCACCATGCGTTTGGGCGGGGGCGCCGCGGGCACGGCGCTCAACGGCGGAAGAGCGGAGACGGTATCTTTGACTTTGTTAGAGAACATGGCGGCCTGCCTCTATGAAATTGCTCGGGTTACGAACCACATCGTCGTACCAGACTTCATAATGGACATGCGGCCCGGTACTCCGGCCAGTAGACCCGACGCGCCCTATTGGTGTGCCGCGGACTACCTCCATGCCCGTCCGCACTGTGACCGCAGAAAGGTGACCATAACGTGTATGAAATCCGTTTCCGTGGTCGATTTCGACCATATTTCCGTAATCGCCGCGATTGCCGGCGAAAACCACGACTCCGGCGGCTGTGGAAAACACCGTTGCGCCCCAGGGTCCGGCAAAATCCAGCCCCGGATGAAAGGCGATTCTGCCGGAGAATGGATCGATGCGGGGACCGAAGCCGCTGGTGCGGTCGAAGCTCCGCCCGATCACAGGCATCGCAAAGGGCATGCGATCGACCGCGCGCGACAAAGTGCCGAATTGGTCCAGCACCGCCGCCGCACCGAAATAGGCCTGGGTAAATCCGGCATCCGGGACGCCTTGGATGTGAACCTGGTCGATTGGAATATCTGGGCCACCCATTCCTGCGTTGAGACGCCCCATGATCTGGTCCGGATTAAGTCCGGCGTAGCGGATCAGGTTGCGCAGATTGCCCACCCCCTGTTGGAGATTATTTTGGGTTTTGGCCAAGAGCAGGGTTTCGCCGCGCCCCAGTCTGGCAAGCCGCGCTGTCTGCCCAACCAGCAGCCGCAGCCCCGGATGCCGTGCGAAGGCAATGGAATCTGGTAGCGGGGGCGGTCCGGAGGGCAATTCGAACAAGGCTGCCAGCCGCTTCCAGGCGCGTTGCAGCACACTGGCTTTGGCGGGCCGCGCCGCCTGAGGCTGTGGCATCGCGGGCCCCGGCAACATGAAAAGCTGGGACGAACCGCTCGCCGCGTCGGGCAGAGAAGAGGAATCCATCGCCTCGCCGTCTGCGCCCGTGTCGCCACGGCCTGATCCGACCTGGCCGGTGCCGAAATTCAGTTTTGGCTGCGCGACCGGGGCGGCGACAAACGTCTTGTCGGCGGCGCTCTCGATCTGGTTTTCGTGGCGGATGAAACCCACGATCGCGTTCTGCTTATTTTGCAGAAGGTCGGCGGCGGATTTGAAACGGTCCTCGGCCGCCGCCAGGGCGCCGTTCAACTGGTCATAGGACATTTGCAAATCGGCTACGCGATTCTCGTAGGTGGCCTGCATTTGCTGATAGCGATGATCCTTGGCGGCGATGATGCGGTCCTTGAAGACCACATTGACGGTGGCGAATGCCACCCAGCCCAGAAAGATCAGCGACAGCCCCGCCAGGGTCGCCTGGAGCGAGGGGCCAAAGGTGAAGAACTGCACCCGTCCCTGGCTGCGGATATAGACCTGCCGCTCCGGAAACGTCTCATGGAGCCACGCCCAGACGCGTCCAAGCCGCGTTCCCGCCATCTCGGAACTTTACCCTTTTTTCGGGCGTCTTGCGCGCCCTTGCCACCACCAGCCATTTCACTCCCGTCAGGTCCGGCGATCAAGCTGGCGCGCCGGAAAAAAGCTTTCAAAGCGCCTTGGCCGCAGCCAGCACCGCCACGACATGATCCCGGATCTTGACCTTTCGCCAAACTCCAGCAATCGCGCCTTTGGCGTTCACCAGAAAGGTGGCCCGCTCCATCCCCATATATTTCCGGCCGTAGAGCGTCTTTTCGCCCCAAACGCCCCAATCCTTCGCCATCTTGGTTTCGGTATCCGAGCCCAGCGCGATCTTCAATTTATGCTTGTCCCGGAATTTCCGATGGCTGGCGACGCTGTCCTTGGAGACTCCCAGCACGAACGCGCCGAGATCGGAAAATTTGCGGGCCGCCGCCGTAAAATCCAAGGCTTCCTGGGTGCAACCGCTGGTATCGTCTCTGGGATAAAAGTAAACGACATAGGGGCGGCCTTTGAGGCTGGCCCGCGTGATTTCACCTTCGCTATCCGTCTCAACCCGGAAATCCGGGGCCTTGTCGCCCACTTCCAGTCCCGCCATGGCTGCCATGCCTTTTACCCATCCCGCGCGGTTTAACCCAACAAAAGCGCCAAGGCGAGTACCGTGAGGCAGCGCCGGCCTGCCCGCCGCCGCCCAACCAAGTTGCTGGGGCGCCTGCCCTTTTTAGGCCCCAACGATGTTATAGCGGGGACGCCCCCCGCGAACCGGATCAGGCCTTGAAGCTGCCTTTTGTCCATTATGTGAAGGCCCACCATATCAGCCGCGCGGCTCTGTGCGTCGGCGTGGTGGTGGCGGCTGTCCTGTTTTTCGCAATCGGGGCGGGCATCCGGCTACTGGTTGGGCCGGTATCGCTGGGCCCCCTCAAAGGCACGTTGGCGGAAGCCATCCAGGAGGCGCTTCCGGGCATCGCCCTTGACTACGACCAGGCGGCGATCGAATGGAGCCGGGACCAGGGCCGGGTCAATCTGGTGATCCTTGGCGCGCGCATATACGACCGCCGCGGCCGCATCGTGGCCCGGGCTCCCAAGGCCGATATCGATCTCGCCGCCGCCCCCTTCTTGCAAGGCCGCTTCGAGGTCCGGCGTATCACCCTGATCGGGGTGCAGTTCTCCCTGGTGCACATGAAATCCGGTGGCATGCGGCTGGGCACCGAAAAGGACCGGGGCGGCGAAGATGTGATCGGCCGCCTGACCGATGTGATCAATGCACACAGCGGCGCTGGTTCCTCCTTGCGGAGCTTCGCGGTGCGCGACGCGAAGCTGGCAATCTTCGATGAGGACACCGGCCTTTCCGTCGTCGCACCTCGCGCCAGCCTGATCATCACCGCCAAAGGCCAGGCGATCGAAGCGGATTTCGACGCTGATGTAGGGATTTCCGGGCGGCGCGCGCATCTGAGCGCGGCTGTTACCGTCCCGCCGGGAAACGCGCCGGTGTCGGGCACCCTGTCAGTGGCGGGGCTCGATCTTCGGGCCCTGGGCGCCAATGCCGCGATGTTCGCCGGGGTCAAGAAGGTGGCGCTGACGACCGATTTTTCGAGTCGCTTCACCATCGCGGCGGGAAGCCGGCTGACGAGCGCCGATTTCGACCTGACGGCAAAGGGCGAGGTGCCGGCCGATTTCCTGTATCGCAAGGCGCTGCATGTGAATCGCCTGCGGTTGCTCGGCCATTATAATGGCACGACGCGCCGGCTTGTTCTCGAAAGCGCGAGTCTGGATTCGCGCGAGGCGCAGTTGCGCGCCAAAGCCACAGCGTTTTTCACACTTGCCCCCGACGGTCGGCTGGAGAAAATCCACACCGACCTGTCGTTCAGCCGGATGGCTCTGGATTTGCCGGGCCTGTTCGCAGCGCCGGTCGGATTCGGGACGGTATCACTCAGCGGCGATTATTGGCTCCAGCCCCGCCGCTTGGACGTGGCGCGGCTGCGGATTGTCGGGCCTTCCTTCTCATTTGAAAGCTCCGGCAGCGTGACCCTGGCCGACGGCAAGGCGCCGGGGGTGATCCTCAACGGCCAGCTGGGAGTTCTGTCGGCCCGCACCCTCCTTCATTACTGGCCACTGACGATAGCGCCGGGGGCCCGGGAATGGCTAAACGGCAATATCTATGGCGGCACAATCGGACCGATTCAAGTAAAGGCCGATTTCCCGCCGGGGCTGCTCGACCAGCCAGTGCTCCCGGACGATTCCATGACGCTTACCTTCCCGATCCAGGGCGTCGAGGGCAATTACCTTAGCGGTCTCACGCATGCCACCCAGGTCTCCGGCGAAGCCACCCTGACCGGCGACACCTTCACGGCGAATTTCACCGGCGGCCGGGTCGGCCCGCTGATCGCGCGTGCCGGCCGGGCGGTGATCTCCGATCTGCACCACCACGGCACGATCGGCGAGTTCAGCGTCCATGTGGATGGCGCGATGCCGGATGTGATGGCGCTGATCGACATGAAGCCGCTGGGGTATCCCACCCGTTTCGGCATCGACCCCCGGCAGACGCATGGCGCGGTCAGCGCCGATCTCGATTTTCATGTGCCGATGCTGAAGGACGTGGCGGTGGATGATGTCGGCATTTCCGTCAAGGCGGCGGTCAGCGGTTTCGGTGTGCTGCTGGGCAGCCATACAAGGCTGACGGACGGGTCGGTCGATTTCGAGATCGACAATAATCACCTGCATCAGACCGGTACCGTCTCGCTGGCCGATTCCCGGCTGGCGGTGGACTGGACCGAGGATTTCAACACCAGCGATCCCATGACCACGAGGCTGGCGGTGAAGGGCACGCTCACCGAGGCGGCGCGGGACATGCTCAATATCCGGCTGGGGAAAATTCTCACCGGTGCGGCGCCCGTCAATGCGACCTTGCTGGGCCATCGCGGCCAATTGAAGACGGCGGACATGATGGTCGACATGACACCGCTGGTGATCAGTGCACCGATCGTCAATCTGGGAAAGCCGGCGGGCACAGCGGCAATGGCCCATCTCACGGTCGATTTCGCGCCCGGCGCCGTGCCGCTGGACGAGACCATCCGCGTCACCGGCCCCGGTCTGACTGCCAGCGGCACCGCCAGTTTCGACAAGACCGGAGAGCTGACCCAGCTCAACCTGCCGGTGTTGAAAATGGGGGCGCTGAACGACCTGTCCTTCACGTTGCTGCGCGGCGCGGGGGGCGACGATTACATTCTGCGCGGTCATTCGCTGGACGGCTCGAAAATCGGCCATCACGACCAGGCTTCCGCTAAAAGCACCCCCACACCGCCGCACGAAGACACGCCAAGCGGTCATTTCCATATCAATGCCAGGCTCGATCGCGTCGCGCTGCGCGATGGGGTCAGCATCGCGCCATTCAACCTGGACCTTACGGGGATCGGCGACCGGCCCGCGACCCTTTCGCTCTCAGGCAGTCTGTCGAAGGGCGCCGCCATCGCCGGCAACATCGAGACGGTGCCCGCGGGCCGCAAGCTCACCGTCACGGCGGGCGACGCCGGCCTGCTGGCGCGGGGATTGTTCACCTTCGAGAGCCTGAAGGGCGGCAAATTGACTCTCGTCGCCAACTTTCCCGGCGCGGCCGGAGATAGCGATCCCGCCGGGACCGGTCCCGATTACCAGGGCAGCCTGACGGTGCGCGATTTCAAGGTGCTCCACCAACCGCTGCTGGCGCGCCTGTTCTCCGCAGGCTCGCTGACCGGCATGAGCGACTTGATGCAGGGAGAAGGCATCAGCATGGGCAAGCTGGAGCTGCCTTTCATCTCCAAGAACAGTGTGCTGAGCGTCGCCAAGGCGGAGGCAACGGGGCGGGCGATCTGCGTCACCGCCGACGGCTATATAGACCGGCCCAAGGGCATCATCGACCTCAAGGGCTCGCTGGTGCCAGCCTGTGGACTCAATTCGGTGCTGGGCAATGTGCCGCTGCTGGGCGATCTGCTGGTCTCGAAAAAGGGCGAGGGCATTTTCGGCGTCACTTATTCCCTGACCGGCGATGCCGAGCAGCCCAGCCTGTCGGTCAATCCCGCGGCCCTGCTGACGCCGGGCATCCTGCGCCGTCTGTTCGAGGGCCGGATGCCGAATGCCGCCAATGCGCCGAGCAACCTGCAGAACAATGCCCAGGCGCAGGAGAACCCCAAAGCCGCGAACTGATCCGTTGGGAGGTCAGGCCGGTTTCACCAGCACATGTTTTTTCTTGCCGCTGGACAATTTGAGCACGCCGCCGGCATTGAGCGCGCTTAAGTCCACCGTCAATCGGGGATCGCTGACCGTCACATCGTTGAGCTTGAGACCGTTATTGGCGATTAACTTACGCGCTTCGGAATTAGACGCGACAAGCCCGCAGGCGACCGCCAAGTTGAGAATGCCGTCTGGAAGGCTGGCGGTGATGGTGGGCAGCCCTTCGGCCATTTCACGTTTTTCGAAAGTGATTTGAGCAGTGATCGCTGCTTTCCGAGCTTGGCTTTCTCCATGTAGGATTTTCGTTGCTTCTGTTGCGAGTGTTTTCTTGGCCTCATTCAGCTCTGCCCCTTGCAGCGCTTCCAGGCGGGCGATTTCGGGTAGTGGCAGGTCGGTGAACAGTCTGAGAAAGCGGCCGACATCGCCGTCCTCGGTGTTACGCCAGAACTGCCAATAGTCGTAGACGCTCAGCATTTCCGGGTTGAGCCACACCGCGCCGGAAACGCTCTTGCCCATCTTGGCGCCGGAAGAGGTGGTGATCAACGGCGTTGACAAGCCGAAAAGCTGCACATTTTCTATCCGCCGGCCCAGATCGATACCGGACAGGACATTGCCCCACTGGTCGCTGCCGCAGGATTGCAGCCGGCAGCCATAGCGCCTGTACAATTCCACATAATCATAGGCCTGGCAGACCATGTAGTTGAATTCCAGGAAGGACAAAGGCTGTTCGCGGTCGAGACGTATCTTTACGCTTTCGCGTGTCAGCATCTGGTTGACCGAGAAATGCCGCCCGATCTGGCGCAGGAAGGAAATATATTCCAGCCTGTCCAGCCATTCGGCGTTATCGACCATGATCGCGTCCGAGGGCCCGTCGCCGAATTTGAGCAGATGACGGATGCCAGCGGCCATGCTGGTCTTGTTCGCCTCGATCTGCTCCGGGCTGAGGATCTTGCGCACCTCGTCCTTGCCGGAGGGATCGCCTAGCTTGGTGGTGCCGCCGCCCATCAAGAGGATCGGGCGGTGCCCCGCCTGCTGCAGCCGGCGCAAGGTCATCAACTGCACCAGATTGCCGATATGCATCGAGGCGGCGGTGCAGTCGAAGCCGATATAGGCGGTGACCCGCTCGCGCGCGAACAGCGCGTCCAGGTCCTGGGGCGCCGAGCAGTCGTAATAGGCCCCGCGCTCTACGAAGTTGCGAAGGAATTCGGACTGGAATTGCGGCGCTGGAGGCATGATAACACTCAGACTCTCTTGTCCCGCGTGGCAGAGCCGCCGGCGGGGGAAGATGTCCGCTAGTGGGCCTACCCGCGTGGCGGACATGGGGGCAATATCATAAATGAACAAAATTCAAAAAGTGATCGGCCTGATGAGCGGCACCTCGCTGGATGGGGTGGACGCCGCTTTGCTGGATACCGATGGCGAGGATTTCGTCCGTCCCGGTCCCGGCCTGACCCTTCCCTATGATGCCGAGACCCGCGCCCTGCTGCGGGCCGCGCTGGACACGGCGCGGGAGGTGGCGGAAGGTGCTCCGGTACCCCACAGCATCCGCGAGGCGGAACGGCTGCTCACCGAGGCCCATGCCGGGGCGGTGAAGGCGCTGCTGGACAAGGCGGGGCTGGCGGCGGACCAGATCGGCCTCATCGGCTTTCACGGCCAGACCATCTTGCACCGGCCCGAGCGGCGCTGGACCTGGCAGATCGGCGACGGCGCGCTGCTGGCGCGTCTGACCGGCATCGATGTGGTCAATGATTTCCGCAGCGCCGACGTGAAGGCGGGCGGCCAGGGCGCGCCGTTGGTGCCGCTTTATCACGCCGCGCTGCTCAGGTCCTTTTCCCCCTTCGGTGCGAAGCACTTGGAAGGTGGAGGGGGATCGCCTGTGGCCGTGGTGAATATCGGCGGTGTCGCCAATGTCACCTATATAAAGGACGATCTGGTGCTGGCGTTCGATACCGGGCCCGGCAACGCGCCCATCGACGACTGGATGCACCGGCACACCGGTACGCCGGTGGATCAGGACGGCGCCTTCGCGCGCGGTGGCCGGATCGACGACACGGCGCTGTCGAAGATGCTCGCCAATGTATTTTTCGACCGCGCTCCGCCCAAGTCCCTCGACCGGATGGATTTCGGGGTGGAGGCGGTGAAGGATCTGTCGGCCGCCGATGGCGCCGCGACCCTGACCGCCTTCACCGCTGCGACCATCGCCGGCGCGCGCGAGCATTTTCCCGAACCCGCCGCGACCTGGATCGTCTGCGGCGGTGGGCGGCACAACAGCTGCCTGATGGACCAGTTGCGCACGCGGGTGAACGGGCCGGTGCTGAAGGCGGAAGACGTGGGCTGGAATGGCGATGCGCTGGAGGGGGAAGCCTTCGGCTATCTGGCAGTGCGCTCGCGCAAGGGATTGCCGCTGTCATTGCCCACCACGACGGGCGTCCAACAGCCAATGACGGGCGGGAAATTCCACAGAAAGCCCTGATGGGCGAGGAACAGGATCAAGGATTTGAACGGCGCCTGTCACTGCGGAAGCGTGAAATTCCGTGCCCGCCTGGTGGACGGATTGAAGACCGCCCGCCGTTGCACCTGCAGCTATTGCCGGATGCGGGGCGCTGTCGCGGTTTCGGTGGAACTGGACGGACTGGAGATTTTGCAGGGCGCGGAAAGCCTGTCGCGCTATCAGTTCAACACCAACACGGCCGAGCATTATTTCTGTTCCCGGTGCGGGATCTATACCCATCACCGCCGCCGCTCGAATCCCAATCATTACGGGGTCAACGTGGCTTGCCTCGAAGGTTGCAACCCGTTCGACTTGGACGAGGTTCCCGTCATGGATGGCGTCAAGCATCCCTCCGACACGGGCGAAGCGCGCGTTCTGGGCGTGATGAAATTTATTCGCGGTTAGACCAACTGGGCCACCCGGACAAGCCGGGTGGCTGCGAGAAGGCCGCTTTAGCGGCCTTCTCTTGGTTTGCTCATCATGTTGGAGACATAGCCCTTCACCGTCTCCACCACATCGGCCTCGTGCTTGTCGAAGAAATGGTTGGCGCCTTCGATCTTGTCATAGGTGATCTTGATCCCCTTCTGCGCCGTCAGCCGGTCCACCAGCTTCTGCACATCGGGTTCCGGCACCACATTGTCCTTGGTGCCGTGCACGATCAGGCCCGAAGCGGGGCAGGGGGCGAGGAAAGCGAAATCATACATGCTGGCAGGCGGGGCAATGGAGACGAAGCCGGTGATCTCGGGCCGGCGCATCAGAAGCTGCATCCCGATCCAGGCGCCGAAGGATATGCCGCACACCCACACATGGGTCGGGTTGGGATAAAGCGTGTTCATCCAGTCCAGCACCGCGGCGGCATCTGAGAGTTCGCCCGCGCCATTGTCGAAGCTGCCCTGGCTGCGGCCGACGCCGCGGAAATTGAAGCGGACGGTGGTGCAGCCCAGCCCCAGGAACATGTGGAACAGGTCATAGACCAGGGGGTTGTTCATGGTGCCCCCGAACTGGGGGTGCGGGTGCAATACCAGCGCCATTGGCGCTCCCGCGGTCTTCTGGCGCTGATAACGGGCTTCGATCCGGCCGGCAGAGCCGGGAAGAATAATATCAGGCATGGATTATGTTCACCGCCGCAAAGCCCAATCTTTAGCGCAAGACTCAGATATTCTCGCAGACGGTCTGAGAAAAAACGCTTTATTATTAGAGGGTTACGAATCCTCTGGGCAAAATTGTCGCCATTACTTGACCATGTTACTCAGGAAATCTATATCCAGGAGGGAACCTAAGGCGTGCTCCCCGGCTGGACGGCGCTCTCTCTACAATAGGAGGGGGACCCGGCCCAAGGAAAATCGCCTTTTTTTGCAAAGGATCTGCCATGCGGCTCAGCACCAAGGGGCGTTATGCGGTGATGGCTATGGCCGACCTGGCCGGTCATGCCTTGGAATCCGACGCTCAGGCCCGGCCGGTGGCCCTGGCCGATATCGCCGAGCGGCAGGACATCTCGCTCTCCTATCTGGAGCAGTTGTTCGCCAAGCTCCGGCGGGGGGGCTTGGTGACCAGCGTGCGTGGCCCCGGCGGCGGCTATCGCCTGTCGCGCCCTTCCGACCAGTTGCGCGTTGCCGACATCATCGTGGCGGTGGACGAGCCCATCGCCGCCACCCGCTGCAAGCCGGGCAGCAGCAAGGGCTGCAGCAAGACCGGCGCGCGCTGCGTTACCCACGATCTGTGGGAAGAACTTGGGCAGCAAATTCACGTGTTCCTCTCGTCGGTGTCGCTGGCCGATGTGGTGGAGCGGCGGGTGCTGGGTCGCTCCCGGCCATGCAATGATGTGAGCGCCGAGCTGGAAGGCACGGCGGCCTGAGATGCACAATTGCGATCACAACGCCACGTCCCCATTGCGGCCCGAATGTCTGGCGGCGATGACCCATGCGCTGGCGGTGGGCGGCAATCCGTCCTCCATCCATGCCGCGGGCCGCGCAGCCCGCGAAGTGGTGGACGAAGCGGGCGAGGAAATCGCGGCGCTGGCGGGCATGAAGTCCGGCGACATCGTCTTCACCAGCGGCAGCACCGAGGCGAACAATCTTTCCCTGTCCGGCGCGGTGGAAGGCGCGGCCCTGGTGGAGCAGCGCATCACCCGCCTGTTCGTTTCCGCCATAGAGCATAGTTCCGTTCTGGCGCCGGCGGCGAAGCTGGCCGAGCGCACACCGGGGCTGAAGCTCAGCCATATTCCCGTCACCGCCGATGGCGTGGTCGATACCGACGCGCTGCGGATCATGTTGCGCGAAGGCAAGGGCCGTACCCTGATCGCCGTAATGGCTGCCAACAACGAGACTGGCGCCATCCAACCGATCGCCGAAGTGTCGCGCCTGGCGCGGGAGGCCGGCGCGCTGCTGTTGGTCGACGCGGTCACCGCCGCGGGCAAGATCGATCTGGATGCGTCGCTGTGCGATTACATGACCCTGTCGGGACACAAGATCGGCGGTCCCCAGGGCATCGGCGCACTGATCGTTGCAGACGGCGCGCCGCTGGCGGCGCAATTGCTGGGCGGCGGCCAGCAGAAAGGCCTGCGTGCCGGCACCGAGAATCTATCCGGTATTGCCGGTTTTGGAGCCGCGGCGCGATCTCTTCGTGACGCGCAAGGCGAGCGCGCCCGCATCAAGCATGTCCGCGATCGTTTCGAGCGCGAACTGAAGCACGCCATCCCCGAGGCGGCGATCTTCGCAGCCAAGGCGTCCCGGCTGGCCGGCACCAGTGCCATCGCGCTGCCCGGCGTGGCGTCGGATACCACGTTGATCGCGCTGGACCTTGATGGCGTGCTGGCAAGCTCGGGATCGAGTTGCTCCTCCGGCAAGATCGCGCCCTCCCATGTGCTGGCCGCGATGGGTGTGGACGAAGGTCTCGCAAATTGCGCTCTTCGCTTCAGTTTCGGCTGGAGTTCGACGCCTGCCGACGCCGACGCGGCGGTCGCTTCCCTGGTCAAGCTATGGCAGCGCGCCCGCGCCGCGCGCGCCGCATGACGGTGCCCATGTCCTCCGCCGCTTCCAAGATTCAGGACGAAACCCGCCAGCAGGTCGCCGCGATCGGCGACAAGTACAAATACGGCTTCGTCACCGACATCGAGATGGAGCGCGCCCCGCGCGGCCTGTCCGAAGACACGGTGCGCTATATTTCGGCGAAGAAGGGTGAGCCCGAGTGGATGCTGGAATGGCGGCTGGGTGCGTTCAAGCGCTGGGGGGCTATGCGCGAGCCGAAATGGGCGCGGGTGCATTATCCGCCGATCGACTACCAGAACGCCTATTACTACGCCGCCCCCAAAACCGCGCCGAAGAAATCGCTGGACGAGGTCGATCCTAAGCTGTTGGAGACCTACAAGAAGCTGGGTATTCCGCTGTCGGAACAGATGGCGCTGGCCGGTGTCGCGGTGGACGCGGTGTTCGATTCGGTATCGGTGGCGACCACTTTCAAGGAAAAGCTTAACGAGGCGGGCGTGATCTTCTGCCCGATCAGCGAGGCGATCCGCGATTATCCCGATCTGGTGAAGAAATATCTCGGTACCGTCGTGCCGGTGACTGACAATTTCTTCGCCACCTTGAATTCGGCGGTGTTCTCCGACGGCACCTTCGTCTATGTGCCCAAGGGCGTGCATTGCCCGATGGAGCTGTCCACTTATTTCCGCATCAACGCCAGCGAGACCGGCCAGTTTGAGCGCACGCTGATCATCGCCGACGAGGGCAGCTATGTGAGCTATCTCGAAGGCTGCACCGCGCCGAAGCGGGACGAAAACCAGCTTCATGCCGCGGTGGTCGAGCTGGTGGCGCTGGACAATGCGGAGATCAAATATTCGACAGTGCAGAACTGGTATCCGGGCGACGAGAACGGGTTGGGCGGCATCTTCAATTTTGTCACCAAGCGGGGCGATTGCCGGGGGCGCAAGTCGAAGATTTCCTGGACCCAGGTCGAGACCGGCTCGGCCATCACCTGGAAATACCCAAGCTGCATCCTGCGCGGCGACGAAAGCGTGGGCGAATTCTATTCCATCGCCATCGCCAACCATTTCCAGCAGGCGGACACCGGCACCAAGATGACTCATCTAGGTGCGAACACGCGCTCACGCATCATTTCCAAGGGCATCAGCGCGGGACGCGCGCAGAACACCTATCGCGGGCTCGTTTCCGTTTATGGTAAGGCAAAGAATGCGCGCAACTATACGCAATG
>DATATP010000384.1:0-3234 GCA_036268715.1 Rhizomicrobium sp.
CGGCGCAATCTCACGCGCGTTGGCTAACCGCCGACTAAGCGATAGCGCAGGAAGCCAGCGAGCGCCGCCGGCAGATCCAGCCACGCCGTCAACGCGCTGGTGTCGAGCGAAACCAGAATCGAGCCGAGCACGGCCGTGAACGCGCCGATCAGGACTGCGGTGTTCATGACCTCATGGTCGGGGTTGATCCATTGCGACAGAAACAGGCGGAACACCAACGAGAGCTGAAGGATCGGCGTCACCGCCATCAGCGGCGCGATCGCCAGGGAGGCGTAGACCAGGGCCTGCGATATGGCGACCAGCACGGCTGCGGCGAGAAACCACGGCAGGTTCTCGCGCTTCGTGCGTGTGATGTCTTGCCAGGAGCCGGGCTTGAGCAGTGCGAGCGAGAACACCAGCGTTGCGGCAGCATACGCCAAGCATCCGGCGGCAACCGTACTGATGCCGGGCGCGTTCAGAAAGGCTTCGCGTGCCAATAGCGGAGAGCTGCCGTAAAACGCCGCGGCGGCGAAGGCGAAGATATAGCCCCAGAACACCTGGGGCTGGAACGCCGGCTTAGCCCTGGTGAGCGCCATAGCCGCCCGCTCATGGGCGGGCACGGTGGTGGTGGTTATCGCGGCCGACAACGGTGCTGCTGCCCTCTTCCGCTTGGCCGCCTTGGACTGTGTCGTGAAAGAGCCGCCCAGCATCAACGCCGTCCCAATGGCCTGCAGCGCGGTGAACGTCTCGTGCATCGTCGCCACCGCCATGATCATGGCGAAGGGCACCTGCAACTGGATCACAGGCGCCGCGAGATTCACGCCCATCAACTGGTTAGCGCGGTAATTGCAATAGCGGCCCATGACGAAATGAATGACGCCCTGAGCGGCCAGCCAAAGCATCGCCACAGTCGGGATCATTACGAGTTGATCGAACTGGCCGAACGCTATGGTCATGGCCAGGAAGGAGAGCCCGCCGATTGGCACGGTCAGTGCCATGCCTTGCAGTACGCTGCCCGTCACCACGCCGCGGCGCATGGTGACGTTGTTGAGCGAAAACGTGAACGCGCCGAGCGCAGCGTAAAGGATACCCAGCAAGCGATTCCCCCGCGAAGGCTTTTCGTCTTGCCCGCGTGTCTACACCAACCCTTCGCCGGACTGGTATGCAGTTTTCAACGGTGAGAACGCCGACGACGCTGAGGTGCCGCATGAAAATACCACGCGGGATCATCGCTCAGCGGCCGTTATGGAGTTGGCGCCGGAAGGCGCGCAACCAACCGGCCAAGGTTATGGCGGGATTGATGGCGAGCTACTGCGCTTGGCGCCGAACCCGCCCGGCGCGCGCCTTACGCCGGCATCGACCGGAGCAACTTTCTATTCCGTGTTATCCGGTAGCGCCGAGCCATATGTTGTTGGCGATGTAATGGAAGAACGGGTCTTGCATGTCTTCCTGGGCCTTGCTGGCTGTGTGGCCATATTGATTGGAACGGCTGCCGCCGAACCAGTCATCGACGATGTGGGCTTGCTGCTCCAGGCCGAAGCTGTGGAATGGCGTATCGGGCGTGCCGTAGGCATAAGCATCCGCACTGACGCTGGCTCGCCGTTTCGTCACGAAGTCGCAAAGCACTCCCACCGAGGAGCGGTGGTAGATCTGCCAAGCATGGGTCAGTTCGTGGATCAAGACTTGGCCCGGACGCCTGTAGTTCACCGTGCCAGCCCAAAGCATTGGATTCTGAAAGCACGCCTCGCCGAGATTCAGCAGGATCGAGCCGTCGACGTTGGGAAGGGTGAATTTGCGACCGCCGTCCGCATTACTGTCGGGCGAGGCAATGTTGGTGAGGATCAGCTGATTTTGCGGGGGCAGCGTGCCCTTGAAGATCCGGTTGGCGAAGGCATACTCGTCGTTACTGATGGTGCGATGCTGGATAGCGGCCGCACCCACCACACCCGCCAACATTCCAACCGTGAAGCCGAGCGGCCCGAGCACCAGCACGGATGCGCCCGCGACGACGACTCCGACGAGTCCGCCTGGCCCCACTACGCGGACGCCGAGCGTCTTGCCGAGAGCACTGCCGATAAGGACGATGCTGGCCAGCACAGGGCCGCCGGCCGCCGCGCCAACGAGCCAGGAAGCAACGTCATTCACGGCAGCCTCGACGGTACCGAGGATGCCGGTATCCTGATAGCCATGCGCCACTGAGAATTTTGCATCGGCGATGTCCGGCCAGTGGTCCTGCAAGAAGATGATTTGCTGCTTCAATTGCAGATCCGCGGTCTGGTTGGGATCGGTGATCGTGTTCGATTCCGTATGGTCAAAGTTCCGTCCGGCGTCGCCAATGATATGCCCCTGCACCGCACCGTTGGCCTGTAGCGCCAGTGCGACGCCATTGGCAGTCGTCAGCATCAACCGCACGGTGAAGCTGTAATCGTCGGCGCCGCTGTCGTGCATGTGACAGCTGAAGTCCCAGGTGGCATTGCTGCGGACGGTCAGCGAGACATTCCCTCCCAGCGCCGTCCCGGTGGGGGTAACGACTTGCGCCGAAAAGGTCTTCTCGTCCGGGATGATGACGACCCCGTTATCGGCCAACAGATATCCTGAGCCATATTGGAATCGCACCAGGGTGCCGACCTGCGCAGATCCGGGTGGCTTGGCACCTTGCGTGACCGCGGTGGGATAGCCGAGCCATCCGTCCATCATATCGGCGCTCTCCCAGGTGGCGGCGAGCGCGCCGGGCACCTCGAATGCGCCAACCGGCGGCGCCCAAGCGATGATGCCATGCTCGAAGCGCGAGTAGCGTCCGACACCGTCGGCAGCGACCAATTCGCTGCTGGTTGGACGGCCCAATGTGCCGACGAGGTTTGCTGATTTCCAGCGTGCGAGAATCGCACCGCCTATCGGATGCGCGCCCGCGGTGGCGGAGTAATGAATCTCACCCTGGTCAAAGGGCGACATCCGGCCGCCTTGCCATCCCATTTCGTCGGAGGTTGGCCAGCCCAGCGCCGGCATCCGGCCAGGCGTGCGGACATCGCCGAGACCCTGATAGCAACCCCAGATCGCCCCGTAGACCACGTAAGCCCGGTTACCCGGCCGTGCCACGATGAGACCACCCTTGAAGCGTTGCGCAAAACCCGACTCCGCAGTTGCGAACGTATCCTCGATCGGTCCGCCGAGGACTAGTTGGATATTGTTGGCCGTGATCGTGCTGTCTTTCCACTTCGCGAGGATCGGATTGCGGATGAAAAACGCATCGGTCGC
>DATATP010000385.1:0-5907 GCA_036268715.1 Rhizomicrobium sp.
GTTAGCCACCCTGGACTGGTTTTCACCCGTGTCGCCGGCACGGTGGATGAGACGCGCTCGAGCTACGACACCGCCCTTGAGGCGCTCCTCGAGGGGCTGCTTCTGGCGGCGGCGACCGTATGGCTGTTTCTGCGCGATCTGCGCGCGACCGTCATCGCGGCGCTGGCGATGCCGCTTTCCCTGTTGCCGGTGTTTCTGGTGCTGATGCTGCTCGGCCAGAGCCTGAATTCCATCACTTTGCTGGCATTGGCGCTGGTGGTGGGCATTCTGGTCGACGATGCAATTGTCGAGATCGAGAATATCCAGCGGCATATCGGCATGGGCAAACGGCCCTACCGGGCGGCGCTCGATGCGGCGGACGAAATCGGCCCGGCGGTGGTGGCCACCAGTTTCGCGATCATCGCGGTCTTTCTGCCGGTCAGTATGATGCAAGGCGTGGTTGGGCAGTATTTCAAACCTTTCGGCTTGACAGTGGCAGTCGCGGTGTTTGCCTCGCTGCTGGTCGCAAGGCTTTTTACGCCGCTGCTGGCGGCATTTTTTCTTGTCCCGCGCCCGCAACAACGCCGGCCGGGATCGACCGCCGGCTGGCTGCCGGGCTACCGCGTCTGGCTCGATCGAGGACTTGCCAATCCCGGCATCTGCCTCATCGTCGCTGGCGGCGTTCTGGCGCTGACCGTGCTGGTCGCGAACCTGCTGCCGATCGGTTTTCTGCCGGCACAGGACCAGGATGAATCGCACGTTGCCCTCATTTTGCCACCGGGCAGCACCGTTAAGACCGCGGATTTGGAAGCCGCCGGAGTGAGCCGGGTGTTGCTTGATGCCGCTCGTCTACACCGGGATATCAAGAGCGTTTTTACGCTGAGTGGTGGCAACGCTGGCGGTATGGGCGCCAATCCGGCGGCGCCGAACGAGGTTGCGATCACCGTGTTGCTCCGCCCGGACCGGCCCGATACCCGGACGCAGTTCGAAGCCAAGTTGCGTACGGTGCTCGACGGTGTGCCCGATCTCGACTGGCACATGAGCGACCAGGGCAGTTCTCGTGATGTCGAACTCGATTTCACGGGCGAGAACCCGGCGGTACTCCGCCAGGCGATGCAACATTTGGCCGCCGAGGCCGCGTTCCTGCCCGGGCTGTCGCATGTGCAGACCAGCATGGCGCCGTATGCCACAAACATCAGCATCGCTCCGAAGGGGACGTTGGCGACGACGCTCGGGGTCAGTACCGCCGATCTCGCCGGGACGCTCGTCCTGGCCACCGGCACCGTGCTCCCCGATGCACCGGTTGTTTCCGAGGCGGGCACGCTGATTCCGCTGCGCCTGAAACTGGCCGGCGCCGCAGATGAAGCCGCACTCGGTCAGTTGCCGATCCAGGCGGGAACCGGCGAGGTGCCCCTGGCGTTGGTTGCTGATCTCGGTATCCGACCTGGCCCGGCCTTGATCACGCGGGTGGATCGCGCGCCGATGGCAGGCATCGGCGCGGATCTGCTGCCGGGTACGACACTCGGGCAGGCGCTGCACGAGTTGCGCGCGCTGCCCGCCTATACGTCCCTTGCCGCGGACGGCGTGACTGAACTCGACCTCGGAGCCGCGGAATTCATGCGCAATATGTTCGCGCAATTTGGCGTGGCTCTCGGCGGCGGCCTGCTCGTCCTGCTTGGCGTGATGTTGCTGCTATTCCGCAACTGGCTGCAGCCGCTGACGGTTCTGGCCGCCCTGCCGCTGAGCGTTGGTGGCGCATTGCTCGCGTTGCTGCTCGGCGGTTTCGCGCTCGACTTGTCATCCTCGATCGGCCTGCTCGCTTTGCTCGGCATCGTGACCAAGAACGCCATCCTGATGGTCGATGCGGCCCTGGCCGGCGAGCGCGCCGGACTGCCGAGGGTGCACGCGGCACGCGATGCCGGTCTGCGGCGCGCACGGCCGGTGGTGATGACGAGCATGGCGATGGTCGCCGGCATGATACCAGTGACACTGACCAGCAGCGCCGGGGCATCCCTGCGCCAACCGATGGCCTTCGCGCTGATTGGCGGCCTGCTTGCCTCGACCGCGCTGAGCCTGTTCCTTGTTCCGGTATTCTACGTGCTGATCGGCAACGTTACCGATCGTCTTGCGCCTGTTTTTGCGAGGTTGGTCACGACCGCACCCACGGACTTCGAGTGAAACGTTCCAGCCTGGTGCTTGTCCTGCCGTTGGCGCTGGCCGCCTGCGGCTTGCATACGGAACCGCCGATGGCCTTGCGGTTGCCTAAAACTTTCACAGGCACACCGGTGCCGGCCCGCCCGCGGGTCGATCTTTCGCGCTACTGGAAATATTTCGACGATCCGGTGCTCGACCGGCTGGTCGATCAGGCGGTGGCGCAGAATTTCACACTCCAGGCGGCGGAAGACAGGATAACCGCCGCCGCTGCAATCGGCAGCGCGGAAAATGCCGCGCTGTTGCCGTCATTGGACACGGTTGGCGGTGTTGGAACCGAAAAACTATCACCAATCGGCCATGCGTTGCCAGGCGCTTCGCCCAGCCAATTAACTTCCTTCGGTACGCTCGAATCTGGTTGGGTCCTACCATTGTTTGGCCGGTTCGGCGCTACCGAAAAAGGCGCCGCCGCCACGCTGGACACAGCCAAGGCGGCGCGGCAAGCGGCACAGGTGGCCGTGGTAGCGGAGATTGCGGAAGCCTACGTCGATCTGCGCGCCGATCAGCAGAAGCAGCGCCTGCTCCAGGCGGAGCTTGGCGAATCCCGCCACATCGTGAGCCTCGTGAGGATTCAGGCCGGTGCGGGAGTTGCCAGCGATCTCGACGTCGCGCGGGCACAAGCTCATGCCGACGGGCTTGCATTCAAGCTGCCCGGTGTGCAGCTTGCCATCAACACGGACATTTCGCGCATCACGGCTCTGGAAGGGCAGACCGCACCGGATGCGAAGCTCATGGTCGCGGCGTCAATTCCGTCAGCGCCCAAATTCATTCCCGATCTTGTCCCTGCTGATCTGCTGCGGCTTCGCCCCCAAATCATCGAGGCGGAAGCCGAGGTAGCGAGCGATGCCGCGACTCTGGGACTTGCCACTGCAGACCTCTATCCGCAATTCACCCTGGGCGGCTCGCTCTCAATTTTCACGGGAAGCAGCGCAGTCGACTCTTTAACAGACGCGAAATTACCGGACAAGCTCACGCTGTTCGAGGGTGGCGCTGGCGTGACGATTCCGTTGCTCGATTGGGGACAACGCTATGACATGGCAAAGGCCGCACAGGCGAATCTCGCCGCGAAAATCGAGGATTATCACGAAGCTGTGGTTGACGGGGTGGACGCAGTCGATACTGCCCTTGCCCAAATGACGGCGTCACGTGTGGAGGTGGTGGCGGCAAGGCGCGAACAGATATCCGCCTCGCGCGCCCTAAACGCCGCGCAGATTTTGTTTGGCCATGGCCTCACCGACCTTTCAGACCTTCTAGACGCCGAACAACAATGCCAACAGGCGGATATGGATAGCACGGACGCCGCTGCGACCGCCGACACCGCTGCGATCAGCCTCTATGAGGCCGTCGGTGGTGGCGCAATGATCTTGCCGAAAAAGCCGATCAGCGCCGTCAAATCGGCCGGATGACTTGCCTCGGTGCCCGTCCTGGCCAGCGACTTCGAGGCCACCGACGTCCATCGGCAACCACAATTATCTCATCGGGTACAGTGGCCAAATATTGGTAAGTCATTGATATAAATGGCGTGCCAAATGCCACGAAAGCAACAATCGGATGCCTTGAATTCACTATAGATTTGTTTTGATAAGGGCGAGTTACAGTTCCCCGCCCCCGTGTGAGGGGCGACACATCGGCGTATCCGAGTCAGAGTTTCGATCCACGCCCCCGTGTGAGGGGCGCTCGAGCGGCATTGTTAATCGCTTTGAGACCTTTGATGATCATGGGTGGCGTGAATCGACGAAGATACAACTCCGCCTTTTGGCGGCGGGAATAACCCGCATGCGGTACATAGGTTGTTGCCAGCACGTCATTTGTGCCCATCGCCCCTAGGCCATTGGTGTAAAAATAAGCGACTGTGGATCGGCGTTGGCGCCCCGCCCGTACCGGCTTAGGATGGCCGTGCGCAGCGCGCGCGGACTGTTCCATGATAACCGTTCTGCCGAAATTTGGGAGCACGGTTGCGCCACAACGCGGTGGCTCTAACTCCCATAATTCCAGTGCACCACCATCTTCCGATGTCCACATCTCGTTGAAATAAGTTATTAATACAAGACGATTAGTTAAGTGCGTCCGCGGATGAGTTGCAAAATCCATATGGATCTCAAAGCTTCCACCGGCATCAACCTCATGCATGCCGCCACCATACAGGGCAGGGTCAGGGATCAGGTCATCGATGCCTGTGATCCGAGATAACAATCTGATAAAGGGCCCGGAGTACACCACGTTGAAATAGTCTTGCACCGCTGGAGGTAGATGACCACCCGGCGGTGTGCCACGCTTGCGCTGAAGACCACCGCGATACTCGCGCCAGTCAGATGACGCGGCTACGTCAAATTCTTTTGCCATCGCTTGAAGCACTGTCGTGGGGAAAAAATCGTCCATCACAAGGTGTGGAAACGGTGATGCGCGCCGGAAAGCGGCGGCCAGCGCATTAGAGTCCTTTTCAGCGACCGCATCAAAATTCGGCCACTGCGCTCCTACGCGCACGTTGCTTCGTATAGTCATTCAAATCCCTTTTCCGAACGAACCCATCCTTACTTAATATGCATTAATCTGCCGCTTACCTCAGGTTAGAATCTGGTGGCCTGAATTCAACTATGCGACACGTGACAATTTAAACAAAAAAATCATTAAAATATAAGTACTTACATATTGGCAAAAATACTGGTTCGGATACAAATCTTGAATCCGGTTAGGCGGCCGTCGGCTAGGCTTCGTGGCTTGGTCGAAAACCCCGCAAAGCCCCGTGATAGATCGAACTAAGGATCAAGATCTTTGACGCGCTTTGCCGGGACGCCAACATACAATCCGTTGGATCTGGTGTTTTGAACAACGACAGCGCCCGCGCCAATAATGCAGCCACTCGCTATTTCGACGCCGGGCAGCACCAAACTTGAAGCGCCAAGCCAGCATCCATCGCCAATCGCAATCGGCTCCTTAGCGCCTGGGCCCGCTCTTTGGCGAGACGGGCCAAATTCATGAAAGCTCGTGATCAGTTTGACACCCATAGCTAGGTATACATTTTTACCGATTCTTACAAAATCGGAGCCGTCGATAAAACACTGAACACTGATAAAACAGTCATCTCCGATTTCGCATTTGCTGGACCCAAAAAAAATCTGACTAAATAATGTGACGCCACGTCCAACTTTGATACCACATAACCGCAAAATAATTATTCGGACTCGTCGGGGGATAAAGGGCAACGCTTGAATCGCATTGATAATTCGGTTCAACGGTCATCTCGACGACTAATGACAAATTTGCGCACCTTCTCGATCTCCGTATTTGCAAAACAACGCCAAGACACCTGTTAAAAAGCTGCTTTTCTAACCTACAAGCGGCTATATTTCACGCATCTTGGACAGGCCAATCGGTGACACATCTTTTAAAGATTATCGTGCTATGATCAACCTGATTTTAATGCCGTCTACCGCACTATTTTGAACGCCATAAGCAACACTATTTTTAACTTTAAAAATCATGAAATAAGTTTAACAGCCCGCGTTGCGCGAGATGCAAGTACGCCGCTGTTCGCCAAAGGAACCAGCCCCTAAAGAACAGAATGTCATAATATCTAAAATTGCGATACTCGAAAACCAAAATAGCCCCTCGTTATTGCAGTCGTAGAATTCAACCGTCTGACGCCTTTTTTGGGATGCTGCCATCCTCTGATCGGTGAGCCGTCGTATAACTCCCCAGACAGTTAGAAAAAAATTG
>DATATP010000386.1:0-2757 GCA_036268715.1 Rhizomicrobium sp.
GGTTTGGACGAACCCCGGCGCCACCGCATTGACGGTGATATTGCGCGAGGCGACCTCAGCCGCCAGCGACTTGGTCATGCCGATCAGCCCAGCCTTGGCGGCGGCATAATTGCCCTGGCCGGGATTGCCGGTGGCGCCGACGATAGACGTGATCTGGACGATGCGGCCCCAGCGTTTCTTCATCATGGGGCGCAACACCGCGCGTGACAGGCGGAAGGCGGCAGTGAGGTTCACGGCCAGCACCTGATTCCACTCCTCGTCCTTCATACGCATGAAGAGGTTATCGCGGGTGATGCCAGCATTGTTGACCAGAATGTCGATGGAGGCGCCGGCCGCATCCTCGGCGGCCTTGGGCAAAGCCTCGACCGAGGCGGCATCGGAAAGATTTGCCGGCGCGATGACGGCACGCTCTCCGAGTTCCGCCTTCACTTTCTCCAATGCTTCGGCACGGGTGCCGGATAAAACTACCTTCGCGCCCTGACCATGCAGCGCCTTGGCGATGGCTCCGCCGATGCCGCCGGAGGCGCCGGTGACAAGGGCTGTTTTACCTGTGAGGTCGAACATTCTTTCCTCCCCTCGTGCTTCGACACGCAGCATGAGGAATTGTTTTAGCCTCCTCACCCTGAGCTTGTCGAAGGGTGAAAACGCCAGTTCATAAACTTTTTCCGAACGCTTCAATGTCGGCCGGCGTGTCCAGCGAGATTGTAGCAATTTCCTTGTCGATGCGCTTGACCATGCCGGTCAGGACTCTGTTGCCGCCGAATTCAACGCTGGTATCGACGCCGAGCGCGCGCAGTGCAAGCACGCTCTCGCGCCAACGCACCCGGCCGGTCACTTGTTCCACAAGAAGGCGGCGCACAAGGTCGGGATCGGACGCCTCAGCGGCATTGACATTGGCGATGACCGGCACCGCGAGCGGACGGATAGTGACTTCGGCCAGCGCCTGCGCCATGCGGTCGGCGGCGGGCTGCATCAGCGGACAATGAAAAGGCGCGGAGACGGAAAGCGGGATGGCGCGCTTGATGCCTTTCGCCTTGGCGATATCGGCGGCGCGGGCGAGCGCATCGGCCGTGCCCGAGATGACAACCTGGCCGGGCGCATTGTCATTGGCGACGACGCACACACCGCCTTTGGCAGCGGCTTCGGCGGCGACGGCTTCGGCGGTGCCGATCTCGGCCCCGATCAGCGCGGTCATCGCGCCCTCGCCCACTGGCACGGCGGACTGCATCGCAGTCCCACGAATCTTCAACAGGCGCGCGGCATCGGCCAGGCTGAACGCGCCCGCAGCGCAAAGCGCGGAATATTCGCCCAGCGAATGGCCCATGACCACGCGTGCATGGCGGCCGATGTCGAGGCCCGCTTCCTTCTGCAGCACGCGCAGGATGGCGATGGACGCGGCCATGATCGCGGGCTGTGCATTCTCGGTGAGCGTGAGATCGCTTTCCGGTCCTTCCCACATGATTTTGGAGAGACGCTGGGACAGCGCATCATCGACTTCTTCAAAGACTTCGCGCGCGGGCACGAAGGCGTCAGCCAGGGCCTTGCCCATGCCGACCGCTTGGCTGCCTTGTCCGGGGAACAAAAATGCACGGGTCATTACGGGCGGGATAAATCAAGCGGGTGAAGGCAAGTCAAGCGCAGCGAAAGACAGGCAAGATCAAAAAACGGATATAGCCTCTTGGGGAATGTACAGACCAGCACACCACGCGGCAGCCGGTTCGTCATCGGGCGCTTTCGGATTCTCAGCATTGTGGCGCATGGCGCGGGTGCGCCTCTGTCGGGTTCCGAATCGAAGCAGCGTTTTCGACCAACCCAGTACAATAGGTCTGGCGAAACGCGCCGCTCCGCCGAGGGTCCGCCCTGCGAAGCCTGCGGCGACAAGGACAAAAGGACAAACAGCGTTGCTGCGATTTCGGGATATGCCGTGACGTCGATATAAAACAGGAAAGTGAGATCGAACGAAACGATCTCCTGGAAATAAAACAGGAGCACCGCAAAGAAGCCAATCCGCAGGGCCATCTTGAAAACAGAGCGATAGGTCAGACAGTCGAGAAAGGCCGCCGGCGCGACAACCAGAGTTGCCCACAGCCAGTCGCCCAGCGCACAAGGCCAATCAACCGTCAGCTTCCGCCAAAGTTTCATATTTGCTTCGCTTCAATGCTTCGCCGCGTCGATCAGCACGCTCTGGAACACCACCTTGCTGCCGCGGATGACGAACACGTCGGTGCCGGAGACTTCCTTGGGCGTGCCCTTGAACTGAACCCAATGCATCAATGTGGTGTCGTCGCCTTTTGTTTCATAGCGCGTTTCCATACTCATGTTGCCGGGCACATGGTCCTTGTCGGTCAGCACCGCGAACAGCTTGCGCGCATTGGCCTTGCCGGCAAACACGTCCGCGCCGGACACCTCCGTCTGCCCCGGCGCCACGCCATGGGGGGTCATCACCACCGCATTGTCGGCATAATCGGCCATCACGCCGGCGAGGTCGCCTTTCTTCATCATTGCCACATGGTGGTCGATCACAGCACTCGCGCCGCCCGCGGCCCAGGCTGCGGTGGGCAAAAGGATGGCGATGGCGGACAGGATAGCGCGCATGTGTTTCTCCCCGGCGGTTTGACGGATGATCGCCCCTTTACCGCCGTGACTCAAGCGCGCCGTCGAGGGTCCGCACTCCCTTAGAAATCCATTCACGGTGTCATGGCCCGCGAATGCGGGCCACCCAGTTGATGCAGACTCTTGTGTTCGAGTTGAGCGCGC
>DATATP010000387.1:0-4411 GCA_036268715.1 Rhizomicrobium sp.
GGGCATAGGTTTCCCATCGCGCGAGAATGCGGTCGCAGTAAACGGGATCGATCTCACAGAGATAACCACGCCGGCCGGTCTTGTGGGCTGCGATCAGGGTCGTACCGCTGCCCCCGAAGAGATCGAGAACGATGCCACCACGCGGCGAGACGTCCTTGATCGCATCGGCAATCATCTGCACCGGCTTGACGGTGGGGTGCAAAGCGAGTTCGTCGGCTCGGCCGGCCTTGAAGCTGTTGACGCCCTTATACTGCCAGACATTGGTGCGGTAGCGGCCATGCTGGCCGAGCTCGAAGCTGTTGATGTGGGGCGCGGTACCCTGCTTGTAGGCGAAGATCAGTTCGTGGCGGGATCGGTAAAAGGTTCCCATTCCCCCATTGTCCTTGACCCAGACGATCAGATTCTTGAGCTCGCTGTAGACGGCGCTGCCGGCAGCCGAGATCTCGGCCAGGTGCCGCCAGTCCATGCACAGAAAGTGGATCGCGCCGTCCTTCGCATGCGCCACCATGTTGGCGAAGGCCTTTTCCAGGAAGGTCGTAAATTCAGGGGACGTCATCTCCCCAGAGGCCATGGCGAACTCACGATGGCGATTGGCGCCGAGGCCGCTGACATTGCCATCGATCACCACATTGTAAGGCGGATCGCTGAACACCATCGAGGCCGTCTCATCCGCCATCAGCGAATCGACAACCGCCGGATCGAGCGCGTCCCCGCAGATCAGCCGATGGGAGCCGAGCTGCCAGATGTCGCCCGGCGCGCAGCGGGGCGCAGCAGCAGCCTCGGGCACGACATCGTCGGCAGGGTCGCCGTCCTCCTCGACCATATTGCCTTCGATGGCGCGATCGATCTCGGCAATGCTGAAGCCGGTCAGGCCGATGTCGATATCCCCGTCGCAGAGGAGCAGGGCCTGCAGCTCCTCGGCCAGGATCTCATCGTCCCACCCGGCATTCAGGGCAAGCTTGTTGTCGGCAAGAACATAGGTCCGCTTCTGGGCTGGCGTGAGATTTTCGATACGGAGGCAGGGAATGCTCTCCAGACCCAGCAGCTTCGCCGCTTCGACCCGGCCATGCCCGGCGAGGATCGTATTTTCGTGGTCGATCAGGACCGGATTGGTGAAGCCGAAGGCCTTGATGCTGTCGGCGATCTGGCGAACCTGCTTCTTGGAATGGGTGCGGGCATTCTTCGCCCAGGGCCTTAATTCGGTAATCCCGATCTGCTCCACAGCGGTCTGCATCCGATTCTCTCCTATGAACGCGACCGTAAGCTATACAAAACGGTGGCAGATGCAACTCAATACGCATATACCGTCAGGTGAGGAGAACGGCGATGACCAAAAGTCCAATGACCCTGGGCGGCAAGATTGCCGCCCTGAGACTGAACGCCCGCGAATCGCTTCAGGACGTGGCGGACGCCGTCGGCGTCTCCAAGGCCCATATCTGGGAGCTGGAAAAGGGCCGCGCCGACAACCCGTCTCTCGGTCTGGTCACCCGTCTGGCCGACCATTTCAAGGTGAGCATCGCCTCGCTGGTCGGCGAAGACGCCAAAGCCAAGGATGCGGATGCCGACATTCAGCGGATGTTCCGACAGGTCTCCAAGCTCGATGCCCATGAGCGCGGCCTCCTGAACGATATGATGGAGTCCTTGATCAGCCGCAGACGCAAGACCAAATGAGCTTGAGCCTCGACCGCATGGCCCTGGACGATGTGGGCGCACAGCCGCAGCGCATTGCCGAGGCCATTCTGGGGCAACTGGACTACCAGGGCGGCCGGGTGGCAATCCATAGCATCGCCCGCGCTCTCGACATCGACGAGATTCGCACCGAACCCCTCGACAATCTGGAAGGGGCGCTTCTCACCACCGCCGATCGCAATCGGGGCTCGATTCTCGTCAACAGCAAAGCCGGCCCCGGGCGCCAGCGATTCACCATCGGGCACGAGCTTGGGCATTTCCTGATCCCATCCCATATGGGCTCGGATTCGGGCTTTCATTGCTCCAGAAGCGATATGCAGATCTCAAGCGCAGGCGCTGACGAGACAAGGAAACGCCAGGAGAGCGAGGCCAACCGCTTCGCCATCGAGATCCTAGCGCCCCGCAGGGCCTCATCGGCGTTTCTGGACGCCAGCCCCGATATCGCGCAGATTCTCGCCATGGCGGAGGCCTTCGCCATCAGCCGCGCCGCTGCCGCGCGCCGTTTCGTCGAGTTGCACGACGAGACCGTTGCCATCGTCTTCAGCAAGAAGGACCGGGTAACATATGCTATGCGGTCGGAAGGCTTTCCGCTCATGGCCGTTCGTCAGGGTGAGCTTCTGGGTTTGGCGCCGCAAGCTTTGCGAGCGGCGGCGCGTTATCCTGTAGAGGACGCCGATGCGTCGTTCTGGTTGTCGTCTCCACCACGCAATTGCGAACTCAGCCTGCAGACATTGTACCAGAAAGACGATTACGCCATGTCGCTCCTGCATCTGGTCACGCCGGATGAGGAAACGCAGCCGGACCTCGAGGATGTTTGCGACCGGTTCGCCCAGTTCAACGACCGTTAGTTCTCGAGCTTTGTGATGCATGGAGCGTGCGGGTCCTAAATGCCCGTGGCATGCATCCTGTGGCTTCGTAATTCGGTTATTTCCTGCAAATTGGCGCCAAATCGCTGGACTTCGTTCCCACCAGGAGCGTTGCTGCGTCCCGTCCTCGCCCGCACTCGCGGGCTCGCGGCAGTGACGGGCGCGACTTTCCGCCGCCGCCCCAACCGATGGAGGACACCATGATTAAATCAGCCAAAACGCCGCGCGCTTGGCGCGCTGCCAAGACGTCAATCGAGCCAGCAATCGGAGCACTCCCGCGAAAGAACCGCCGGCCGCGTGCAGAAGAAGCGACGGCGCGCAAGCGGGCAGGCAAACCGAAGCTGCGCGCGGCCGCAGCCCCGCCGGGCAGCAAACTCAGCATCCTGGAAACGCTGCTGCGACGGCCGGCCGGGATGACGATCGCTCACGCCTGTCAGGCGACCGGTTGGCAGGCCCATTCGGTCCGCGGCGCGATCGCAGGCGCGCTGAAGAAGCGTGGGCTTCGGATCGTCTCGGAAAAGGCCGACAGCATTCGCACCTATCACGTCGCCGGCCTGGCACCGTGACCCGGGACGAACGGATCATCGCAGAGGTCCAGGCGCTCGCGCGCCTGGACCTCGAAGGCTTGCGAGCGGCATGGCGCCGGTATTGGGGCGCATCCCCGCGTCTGCGATCACCCGACCTGCTTCGCCGTGCCATGGCCTGGCGGATACAGGCGGCAGTGTTCGGAGATCTCGATGCCGAGACGACCCGGCGCTTGCGCGCGAAAGGGAGTTCGCGGACAGATCTTTCGTTTGCGCCGGGCACGAAGCTGATCCGCCAATGGCGGGGCCGCGTGTGCGAGGTGGAGGTCACCAAGGACGGTTATCGCTATGATGGCGCGGTCTATCGAAGCCTCTCCGAGATCGCCCGCACCATCACCGGCACCCGCTGGAACGGCCGGCGTTTCTTCGCAGTGGGCCGGGCGGACGCGCCGTGAACAAGCTCCTTCGTTGCGCGGTCTATACCCGCAAAAGCACCGATGAGGGGCTTGATCAGGCGTTCAATAGTCTTCATGCCCAACGCGAAGCCTGCGAGGCCTATATCCTGTCGCAAAAGGCCGAAGGCTGGAAGCTGCTGGCGATCGCCTATGACGATGGCGGGTTTTCCGGCGGAACGATGGAGCGTCCCGCCTTGAAGCGGCTGATGGCCGATGTCGAGGCCGCCAGGATCGATATCGTGGTGGTCTACAAGGTCGATCGTCTGACCCGCTCGCTCAGCGATTTCGCGCGCATCGTCGATGTTCTGGACAAGGCCGCTTCCAGCTTCGTCTCGGTGACCCAGGCCTTCAACACCACCACCAGCATGGGACGGCTTACCCTCAACGTGCTTCTTTCCTTTGCCCAATTTGAGCGCGAGGTCACCGGCGAGCGCATTCGCGACAAGATCGCGGCCTCCAAGAAGAAGGGCATGTGGATGGGCGGCAGCCTTCCCTTCGGCTATGACACGCCCAACGACCTCACGACCCGGGCTTTGGTGATCAATCCGCCTGAGGCCGATCTCGTACGCCGCATCTTTACTCGCTATCACCAGGACGGCTCAGTCCACCGCCTCATGCGCTGGCTGAATGACCAGGGCTATCGAACCAAAATCACGACCTCCCGCAAAGGCCACACCCGAGGTGGTGTGCCCTTCGGCCGCGGGGCCCTTCTGCATCTTCTGAAGAACCGCCATTACCTGGGGGAGATCGTGCACAAGGCGGTCTCCTATCCCGGAGCGCACCCCGCCATCATCGATTCCGCCCTCTTTGCCGCCGTGCAAGCCAGGATCGCGAGCAACAGACGCGAACGTCGCCCCCGCTCGGTCCAGGCAGGAAA
>DATATP010000388.1:0-9904 GCA_036268715.1 Rhizomicrobium sp.
TATGGGAAGCATCCAGAATCCGGCGATATTCGTCGTCGCCCAACGCGCCAGCCTGGCGTTGGTTTTGGCTGGACAGTTTTATGGGGTCACGATCGAGGAGTTGCGAAAGCCCACCCGGGGCAGGCCGTATGTGGCGCGGGCCCGTCAAATTGCGATTCACCTGACGCGCAGCGTGTTCGGTCTCAGCCATCAGCAGCTCGCCGCGGAGTTCCGCCGCGACCGTTCTACGGTGCATCATGCCCATCATCTGATTGCACGGATGCGCGAGAAAAATCAGGAATTCGATACCAGTCTTAAGGCGATGGAATGCCTGTTGCGCCAGTCCGCCGGGTGGCAGTCATGACCCCGAGCAAGGCAAAGCCCACCGAGCAGGAGGTCGAGCGTGAGGCGCGGCGGATCCTGCGCAAGCTGGGAAGGCCCCGTCAGGCCCTGCTGGCACGGCACGATGGCGGGTTCGCGGTGGCGCGGGGATCTTCGGCCGTTGCCGCTTCCCGATTGATCGTGACAGGCGAGATCGTGGCGGCGTTCTGTGTCCGGGGTTGGATCGTACCGGACGGCCCTGGGCGTTATGTAATCGCCGAAGCGGGGGCGGCATTCCTCGCCCGCAGCTTCGGCGGCGCGGACGGGTTCGCAGCGCAGCATCGGTTGATGGAGGAAAAGGAAATCGGCGCCGGAAAATCGCTGCGCCAGGTGTGCGTCAATGCGGGCGAGTCGCCGCTGGCGCGGCTGAAGTTCCGCGGGCTGGTCGATGCCACCGAGTTCGCGGCGGGCGAGAAGTTGCGCCGCGATTTCACCCTGGCGCAACTGACCCCGCGCATGGGTGTCGACCTCAACCGTGTGGTGGTGGGAGGCGGTGTGCGCGGCGAGAATGTGAGTGACATCGCGCTTGCAGCACGACAACGCTTCAATAACGCGCTGGCGGCGGTGGGACCGGAGCTTTCCGACCTGTTATTCGATGTTTGCTGTCATCTCATGGCGCTGGAAAGCGCGGAAGCTGCGCGCGGATGGGCAAAACGTTCGGGGCGGGTGGTGCTGCGCATCGCGCTCGGGCGGCTTGCGATGCATTACGGATTGAACATGACCGTTGGGCAGGGCGATATCCGGGCGTGGACCGCGCCAGCCCAGGCGGCAGTCTAGGGCCATCCCGCCGCGACCAACTCCGGGCGCTCGCGGCGCACACGAATCGCGTTTTCGATCTCGGCCTTGACGTCGGAAAGACCGCGGCCCTGAGAAAGGGAGAAGCCGCTGCGCGGCATGTGCAGCAATCCGCCGATGCCATTTCTGCAGGAGCTACAAATCTGTCCCGCTTGCGGCAGACCGGCGGCCGGAAGCATGGCCGCGGCGGAGGGCAGCCAGTTGCCGATATGCGGGCGTCCCAGGCCCAGATCGGGCTCATGCGGCGCCAACAGATACACAAGTCCGATAAAAAATGCCGCACGAAGAATCATGAAGCTGCTCTCTATGCCGATCTAGCTGATGCTCACGCGATGCACCATGGATCAAAACCTTTGCGATATGCCGAATTTTTCGCGAAATTTCAGCGAGATCGCATTCAGTTTGGCCGCCACGCCCGGCCCCCGCAAGCATATTTAACAGAAAACGACCTGACCCGTTCCGCTTGTGACGTGATTTGATCGCAATTCCTCCGCAGACGGAAAATTAATTAATTTCCGGACCCCGCGTTAACGAGCGCCCGGCATCAACAATGTGGCGCAAAAACCTGCGCCGGGTGCGCTGGTCAGCACCAGCTCGCCGGTATGCAACTCCGCGAGAGCCTTCACGAGTGTCAGGCCGAGGCCCGCGCCTTTGGGGTGCTCGGCCATCGCGCCGGCATGTTCGAACGGTTCCATGATGCGGGCGAGATCGTCTGCCGGTACGCCGGGACCGTCATCTTCCACCGCGAGCGCGATCTGGCCCCGGGGCGCTTTCGCGCCCGACAAGCGCACATGACCGCCCCGTGAGGTGAACGACACCGCATTATCCAAAAGATTGTGCAACATGCCCGCAAATACCGTCTCGTCGGCGTCCACCAGCAATCCGGCGGCGCAACCCTTGGTGTCGATGATGAGGGACTTGGCTGCGGCGCGGACAAGAAACTCTTCGCACACCTGCCACATCAGATTGCCGCCATCGACCCTGGTGCGGCGCAGTTCATAGCGTCCCGCCGAGATTTTGGTGAGATCCATGATCTGGTTGATCATGCGCAGCAGATTGCTGCCGCCATGATGGACAAGGCCCGCATATTCGCGAACCTGATCCGGCTTCAGTTTGTCGGCCATCGAAATCATCAGGTCGGAAAAGCCGAGAATGGCATTCAGCGGGGTCTTGAGCTCGTGGCTCATGGTGCGCAGCAGGGTGGTCTTGGCGGTATCGGCCTTGATGCTCGCCTGGTCGAGCCGCCGCATCAGGTCGGCAAGATAGGATTTCTGTTTCTCCGCGCGCGCCCGGGAAGCATCCAGCGCGCTGCGCGTGCGGGCAAGGGCGTCGATCTGCTCGGCCAAGGCGGCTTCCGTCCGTGTCTTGTCGGTCACATCGGTGAACACGACGATACGGCCGCCATCGGGCGTGGCGCGGTCGCGCAACAGATAGGCCCGATCCGTTATCGTGCGCACGGTAAAGGCCGAGGCCGGCTCGCTATGGCCGCGCAGCCGCTGCTCCCGCCATTCGTCGGACGGCTCGTCCAACACCAACCGTCCGCTCCCCGTCACCCTGTCGAGAATGTCGACGAACTTCGCGCCGTTCATGTCTTCCAGCGACACGCCGACCAATTGCGCGTAAAGGGCGTTGCCCATGATAAAGCGGTCATCGGCATCGTAAAAGGCGAAGGCGTCGGCGGTCAGCGCAATGGCTTCTTCCAGCCGCGCGAACTGGGCCCGCGCCGCGGTGACATCGCTCCAGAGCAGGATGGAATAACCGCCCGGAGCGAGCCGGGCCTTGATTTCCAGCACGCGATTGTCGGCCAGCGGGAGATCGCGTGGAATGAATTCGTCGCCCCGCAATTGCTTGAGCCGGGCCGCGACGAACGCCTCCGGCCCGCCGGTCAGCGCCGAGCCGGCGACAAAACCATGTTCCAATTCCAGCCGGACAAACTCCTCATACGGACGTCCGAGAAGCTCACTGAGCGGCGGCAGAAAAGGGAAGATGTAGCTCAGATGCGCATTGGCATAGGCCAGCCTGTCGGCCGGATCGAAAATCGTGATGGCGACGCGCAAAGAATCCAAAGTGCCCAGCAGCCGCGCCGCCCCGTCCGTCCAGTCGCGGATTTCTTCAGCCTGACCGGTATGCAAATGTGTAACCCCACAGCCTTTCCGCAGTGTGGCGTGCCGGCGGTTGCGGATTGGTTAGGGCGATGCGAACGCCGGCGAAACTGTGGAAAATTCCTTGGAAACAGTGCCGCCAGACGCTTTTTCCGCTTGGCGCTTAGAATTCCTAATGATTCGTGAATGCGTGATATGCTTGTGAATTCACAAACAGCAGGCCGGGTCTTCAGGGTTCGTTAGGATTTGGCGGCAGAAAATGCCCATGTGTGAAATTACCTAGCGCTAATGACGGTTAAGACAAATCTCGCGGCAAGGCTGACGGACATCAAGGCGCAGCGGCGGCTGTTCGTCGCGGTGCAGGGTGCCAAGGCGGCAGTCGGCGCGATCCTGGCGATCGCCTTTGTCGGTCTGGTCGGGCGGCCCGACGCGGCGGAAATCGTGGCGATCGCCGGACTGATGGCTCCTGCGGTTTTGGCGCTCCTCGGGTTCACGCGGATTCCGCTTTCAATCCTGGAACAGGTGGGGTTGGGAATTTTCGCGGTATTGATCGGCTATCTCGCTGCACTCACAGGCGGGATGGTCTCGCCTTTGATCGTCTGGTTCGCGCTGGTTCCGGCGGAAGCGGCACTGGCGGGCGGGCGGCCCGCCGTGGTGCGCGCCGGCATCGCCGCCGGTTTGGCGCTCTTGGCGGTTGCAGGAATCGAAGCGCTGGGCGCCTTGCCGCCTTCGCGGCTGACGGTACCGATCTGGGAGGTTTATGCCGTTTCTGTGCTGGCGGCGCTGCTGCAGGCGGTGCTGATTGCCACTGCGGCCCAGGACCGCCAGCGCGCCGCCGACCTGGCGGCGGCGGAAGGCGCCGCGATGTATCGCTTTCTTGCCGATAATGCGATGGACCTCATCACCCGGCATTCCGCCGACGGGCGCATTCGTTTCGCGAGTCCTGCCAGCAATGCGCTGTTGGGACGGATACCGGACGAGATGCTGGGATTGGCGCTGCCCTCGCTGGTTCATCCCGAGGATCTGAGGCCGCTGCAGAGCGCGCTGATCGAATCGTCCTATTTCGGTCGCGCCGGCGAGGCGGAAGTGCGGCTACGCCATCGCGACGGCCATTGGGTGTGGGCCGAAATCCGCTGCCGGCCTGCGGCGCATGGAATGGGCGAGCCCGCCGACATCGTCGCGGTGACGCGCGATATCACCGAACGCAAGAAGCATGAGCGCGAGCTGGTGGAAGCGCGCGACCAGGCCATGGCCGCCAGCCGCGCCAAGAGCCGTTTTCTCGCCAATATGAGTCATGAGTTGCGCACGCCGCTGAACGCCATTATCGGCTTCTCCGAAGTCATGTCGCGGGAGATGTTCGGCCCCTTGGGACCGCGCTATCAGGAATATTCCCGCCTGGTGCATGAAAGCGGCAGCCATCTGTTGGAACTTATCAACAGCGTGCTCGATATGTCGAAGATCGAGGCGGGCAAGTTCGAACTGGCACAGGATGTGTTCGATCTGAGCGAAACCGCAGCCTCGGCGGTGCGCTTCGTGCGCCTGGCGGCGGAGCGGGCGCGGGTGACGCTGAAGACCGAGATCGCGTCGGAAGCGCACATCATCTATGCTGATCGGCGCGCGATCAAACAGGTGTTGGTCAATCTTCTGTCCAACGGCGTCAAATACACCCCTGCGGGCGGCGAGGTGAAGGTGAGCGCGCGTGTCCTGCCCCAGCGGGGCATCGAAATCATCGTCGCCGACACCGGCACCGGCATCTCCAAGGCCGATCTGGACCGGCTGGGCCGCCCATTCGAGCAGGTGGAAAACGCCGAAACCCGCGCCAAGGAAGGCACCGGCTTGGGCCTTGCTCTGGTCAAGTCCCTCACCGCAATGCATGGGGGCGAAGCGGTGCTGTCTTCGGTGCTGGGCGAAGGCACTACCGTGCATGTAAGGCTGCCTTATGCGGCGGTCGACAGCGACGGCGCACGTATTCCGCCGCAGGATGCGAAGGTTATCCCATTTCGCGCCGTCTCCTGATCGCTTAAAAGCGATGTATGACCACGCCGCGGCTGAAAGCAGGAATTTTTGTAAGAGCATTGATCCGCCGGGTCCAGGCGGCGGCGGCGCAGGCGTTTGTGTTGCGCATGGGGTCGGAGGAGGCGGGTGCGGTGATCATCCGGGTGGCGAAGCTGGATGGCACCTGCCTGCTGCTCAACCAGGCCCGGGCGGGCGATGGCGAGTTGGTGTGGGTTCGGCCCCTGGGCGATTGGACGGACGAGGCGCGCGCCACGGCCTGGTGTGACAAACAAGTGAAATTCGACCCCGATCTGTGGATCGTGGAGATCGAGGACCGCGAGGGTCGCGCTTTCGTGGACGAGAAGATCGTGTAGACTTAAGTGCGTCCAAACGGGGCGGGGCGGTCCGTAGCAACATGACTCATCAGCAACTTCTTCGGTTTGTCCTGCCGGTCCTCATCCTGATTCCGTTTCTGTATTTTCGTCTGCGCAAGATGGCCCGGGCGCGGCCGCTGAAATGGCAATATCTCTGGGTGCGGCCGGCCATCCTGCTCGCCGTCGCCGCGCTGGTGCTGGGCGACTCGCCGCCGCGCATGACGGACTGGCCCTGGCTCGCGATCGCGGCGGTGGGAGGCGTACTCGCGGGCTGGCAATGGGGCCGCAGCATGGCGATCGAGATGCATCCGGAGAACGGCACCTTGATGGCACGCGGCGGCCAGGCGGCGATGCTGGTGATCCTTGTTTTGGTGCTACTGCGCATGGGTCTGAAGACCGGCGTGGAGATGGAGGCGCCGGATCATGCCACGGCCGTGCTGGTCACCGACGCCTCGATTGTCTTCTCGGCGCTGCTGTTCGCGGTGCGTGGGCTGGAGATGTTCCTGCGGGCGCGCAAGGTGATGGCTGGCGCGCAAGCAATCCCGCCTGCCTGATGGAACCACTAAACTACAATCGCATTGCGGGAAAGAATCTCGGTCGACTGGAGGCCCTCTCGGATGGCGTCTTCGCGGTAGCGATGACCTTGCTGGTGCTGGATTTGAAAACGCCGATGGCCGCGGCGATCCATGGCGAACATGATTTGCGGGCGGCGCTGCTGGCCGAGGCGCCACGGTTGCTGACCTATCTGATGAGCTTCGTCACCTTGGGGATTTTCTGGCTGGGGCAGCAGGCGCAGCTGAACCTTCTGGAGCGCAGCAACCGCGATGTGGTGTGGCTGCATATCGGCTTCCTGGCGGTGGTGTGCCTGGTTCCTTTCTCGACCTCTCTGCTGGCAGCGTTCATCACCTATCGCAGCGCGCTCCTGGTTTACTGGTTCAATATCCTTTTGCTCGGCGTGCTGCTGTTGGCGGCGTGGAAGCTGGCGCGGTATTTCAAGATCGAGAAACCCGACCTGCCGCCCGATATCGACGGCGCCATCTATCGTCGTATCATCGTTGCCCAGGCGCTTTACGCCGTGGGCGCGGCGCTGTGCGTGTTCTCCACTTTGTGGAGCATCGGTTTCATCATGCTGCTGCAATTGAATTATGCCCTGGCCCCGAGGATCGGGAAGTTCGCCTTGCCGTGACGGACGGGGTCTGCTAACCCCGCGCGCCATGACAAGGACTCCCGCCAGCGAAGCCGCGCGCCGCAGGACTTTCGCGATTATTTCCCATCCTGACGCCGGCAAGACCACCTTGACCGAGCATCTGCTGCTGCTGGGCGGGGCGATCCATGCGGCGGGGCGGGTCAAGGCGCGGGGCGAGGCGCGGCGCGCGAAATCCGACTGGATGAAGATCGAGCAGGAACGCGGCATCTCGGTCACATCCGCGGTGATGACCTTCGAATATGAGAACGCTGTGTTCAACCTGCTGGACACGCCGGGCCATGAGGACTTTTCCGAAGACACCTATCGCACCCTCACCGCCGCCGACAGCGCGGTGATGGTGATCGATGCCGCCAAGGGCATCGAAGCCCAGACCCGCAAGCTGTTCGAGGTCTGCCGGTTGCGCGACATCCCGATCATCACCTTTGTCAACAAGATGGACCGCGAGGCGCGCGATCCGTTCGAATTGCTGGACGAGATTTCGGATCAGTTGCAGATCGAGACCGCGCCGATGGTGTGGCCCGCCGGGATGGGGCTGAATTTTAAGGGCGTGTACGATCTAATCACGGACGAATTCGTGCCTTTTTCGGCGTCTGGGAGCGCCGGCCGCATCGGTCACAACGCGATGACGGCGTCGCTTGACCCCGAACTGAAAGCCAAACTCGACGAAGACGTGGCACTGGCGAAGGAGGGACTGCCGGTTTTCGATCTCGCCACATATCGCGAAGGACATTTGTCGCCGGTCTATTTTGGCTCGGCGCTGAAGAATTTCGGGGTGGCGGAATTGCTGCATGCCCTGGCGGCGTATGCGCCGAGCCCACGCAAACAGGCGGCGATCGGCCGCGACGTGGAGCCTGCGGACCAGGAGGTCACCGGCTTCGTGTTCAAGGTGCAGGCCAACATGGATCCCAATCATCGCGACCGGGTGGCGTTCCTGCGCCTGGCCTCGGGCGAATTCCGCCGCAACATGAAGCTCAAACAGTCCGGTACCGGCAAAACCATCGGTGTCCATAATCCGATCCTGTTCTTTGCTTCCGAGCGCGAGACGGTCGACGAAGCGTGGCCCGGCGACATTATCGGCATTCCCAACCATGGCGTGCTGCGGGTGGGCGACACTTTGTCGGAATCAGGCAATGTCGTGTTCACCGGCATTCCCAATTTTGCGCCGGAAATATTGCGCCGGGTGCGCCTGGCCGATCCGATGAAGCAAAAGCATCTGGCGCGGGCGCTGGAAAGTCTGGCCGAGGAAGGCGTCACGCAAGTGTTCAAGCCTGCGATCGGCTCGGCTTGGATCGTGGGCGTGGTGGGCATGCTGCAGCTGGATGTTTTGAAGTCGCGGCTGGTGGCGGAATATGACCTGGATGCCGACCTGGAAGCCGCGCCGTTCGACAGTGCCCGCTGGTTGTCCGGTCCGGCCGCCGAGATCGAGAAATTTGCCGCCGCCAATCGGGGCGGCATGGCGGCCGACCGGGATGGCGCGCCGGTGTTCCTGGCCAAGAGCCAATGGGAGATCGGCTATGTGACGGAGCGTTTTTCGAAACTGCAGTTCCTCAAAATCCGCGAACGCCACGAAGTCCATGCCGTCACTTGAGGCTATTCGGTGCTCGCAGGTCTTCCACGCCAACTGCGTTGGATGCGCGCGGCTTCGGCAGCGGTAAGATCGTCATAAACGTCCAGCAGGGTGTGGGCGCCCGCGCGATCCGTTTTGGGGTGGACAAGCAACGCCAGTGCCGAGAATCCACAACGCCTTAGGTTCGATGCCCGGGCGGCGACGGCGAGCGATTTTCCGGAAGCATCGCGCAGGATATGTTCGGCTGCCGCTTCAGATACGTCAAGAAGCTGCGCCAGTGTTTCGCGCAAGCCTGTGCCCTTTCGGGCGGCGGCGACCAGCGCGCGCCCGTCCAGCTCGCATGACGCGCCATTGCGGCGGATGTGCAGGCGTGCCCTGGTCGGGGTGTCCGCTTCATCCATAATCCGCGCGAACAGCGTCTCGCACACGCTGCGCATCTCGGGGGGATAGTCGGGCGGCCAGGCGGCCAGGAGATCAGCGACCTCCTCGGCCAGCGCGGCACGCAAGGTCGGCCCCTGGTCGGCGAGCTTGAGCAGATGAGTCAAACGCGGCGGCAGGGTCATGCCCCGATACTGCGCCGGGAAGCTTAAGGTTCGGTTGGGATGCCGTTAATAAGGGCCTACTTCAAGTTCCGATCTGGACCCAATTATCGGGATAAAAGCCGTTAAAGGTCGTGCGCGACGATACCGAATAGGCGCCGATGGAATCGAACACGATGAAGTCGTCCGCGGCGATCTTGTCCGGAAGCTCGAAGGGCCGGGGCAGCACATCGACCGTGTCGCATGTCGGCCCGAACAGGCGGAAGGAGGCGGTCGCGCCAGTCAGGGGCACCGCGCGCCCTTTTGCATCCAGGGTGAAGGGCCGGGTCGGATAGTCGGCCTGAAAACCGGGCTGGCACAGTTCCTCAAAACTGCCATAGCGGCCGTCGTTCAGATACAGCCGCTGGCCCTTGCGCAGCACCACACGGGTGATCAGCGACAGGCCTTCGGTGCATAGCGACCGTCCCGGCTCGCACAGAACCGGAATGTCGGGCTTATCGAGTGTTTGCAGCGCCTCTTTGATCGTGTCGAAATACCAGTGATAGGGCGGCACGTCATTGCCCAGCAGCGGGCCGGGAAAGCCGCCGCCGATGTCGAGTGCGGCAAGCTCGACCTTGGCGAAGTCGGCGGTGCGCCGCGCCATCTCGATCGCCTGGGCATAGGAAAAAGGCGACAGGCATTGCGAGCCGACATGGAAGGTGACCGCAGGCGTGGCACCGGACGCGGCGACCCGCTTGAGCAGCTTCGCAGCGTCCTCCGGCGTGGTGCCGAATTTACTCGCCATCTCCAGCACCGCCCCGCCAAGCGAAGTGGCGATGCGCACGAAGATGCGCAGTTTGCGGGTATGGCCGGTTTCGGCCAGCAGCATGTCGAGGGCGTAATCGCAATCGACGACATAATCGGTGACGCCGTATTTCTCGAAGGCGATTCGGGCCGCGCCCGGCAGGCGCACCGGGGTCATGAAA
>DATATP010000389.1:0-2810 GCA_036268715.1 Rhizomicrobium sp.
TCAAAATGCCGGCAGCGAAGACGAAAGATCCGATCGTCGTGACGAGATTGAGAATGTCCCACCCCATGCCGTCGGCGTAGGTGTAGACGCGGCGCGGCATGCCCAGCAACCCCGAGATATGCATCGGGAAAAAGCCGAGATTGAAACCGAGGAACATCGTCCAGAAATTCCATCGGCCGATCCGCTCATCGAGCATCCGTCCCGTCATCTTGGGGAACCAGAAGTAGATGGCGCCGGCGACCGGAAACACATTGATGCCGATCAGCACATAGTGGATGTGCGCGACGATGAAATAGGTGTCGGTGAGCTGCCAATCGACAGGGACCGATCCCGTCATAAACCCGCTCACCCCGCCGATGGTGAACAGAAGAATAAAAGATGCAAAGAACAGGAAGGGCGTGGTGAATACCGGCCGTCCGGTCCAGATCGTCGCGAGCCAGGCAAACACGCCCACGGCGCTGGGCACCACGATGATGATCGACGCGGCGCTGAAGAAAGACAGCGAGACCGCCGGAAGACCAGTGGCGAACATGTGGTGAACCCACACGCCGAAGCCCAGCACCATGGTGGCGACCGTCGCCACCGCGACCACCGTGTATCCCACCAGCGGCCTCCGGCAGAACACCGGCAATCCGTCCGAGACCATGCCCATCGCGGGCAGCACGATCGCATAGACCCAGGGATGGCCGAACATCCAGAACAGATGCTGCCATAGCAGCGCGGAGCCCCCCGCGGCGGTGTCGAAAAAATGAGTCCCGACGTTGCGGTCCATCCACAGCAGGAAAAAGGCAAGGCTCACCGAGGGAATGGCAAAGATATTGGCGGCATTGGCGGTCAAAGTGCCCCAGACCAGGATCGGCACCCGGTTGATCGACATGCCGGGACAGCGCATGCGCAGGAAAGTAACGATGAAATTGATTGCGCCCACTGTGGTGGACATGCCCAGAAGGATCATGCCCAGGGCATACATGTCGATATTGGGCCCGTTATTGTAGGCGCGCGCCGCATAAGGCACGTAATTGAACCAACCGTCATTGGGCCCGAAGCCCAGCGCGAAGGATGCGTAAAGAAATATCCCTGCGCAGAGATAAATCCAGTAGGACAACGCATTGAGCCGGGGCAGCGCCATGTCCCGCGAACCCAGCAGCAGAGGCCAAAGATAGTTGGAAAATCCGGATAGGACGGGCCCGGCATAAAGAAAGATCATCGTCATGCCATGCATGGTAAAGAGCTGATCATATTGCTCCGGATTCAGCAGGTGCCGGTTCGGCCATGAAAGTTGCAGCCGGAATACCAGGGCTTCCACGCCCCCCGCCAAAAGGAAGGCGAAGGCGGTTATGATGTATCGGATGCCGATCTCTTTGTGATCGACAGTGGAAAGCCACCCGATGAATCCCGGCCCTGTTTCCCACAGCTTGTGCAGGCGCTCTGCCAGGGCCGGCTTCTCGGCAGCGACAGACGGCGTGCGTTGATATTGATTGACGGTCGTCATTTCAGGGTCTCGAGATAGGCATGGATGGCGGCAAGATCGGTTCCGGTGAGCTCCGGCGCTTGCATCAAGGCGCCCGGCTTGATCGCTTGCGGATCCGTAATCCAGTGGGTCAGCATTGCCGGCGTATTGGGCAAGGTGCCGGCCGCGATCGTCGTGCGCTGCATCAGATGGCTGAGATCGGGGCCGAGTACCCCTGCGGCATCGGTACCGCGAACCATATGGCAGCCGCCGCAATGCATGACGAAAGCACTTGGCCCCGCGGACGCCGCAGTTTGAACCGGCGCATCAAGTTGGTGCGTCCACCATTGGTGAAAAGCCGCTGGCGCTTGCGCGATCATCACCAGCCCCATATGAGCATGCTGCAGTCCGCAATATTCGGTGCATTGGCCGCGATAGGTGCCGGGCTTGTCCGCCTCCAGCCAGGTCTCGTTGGTCTGACCCGGGATCGCGTCCATCTTGCCGCCCAGCGCCGGCACCCAAAAGGAATGGATGACGTCGCCGCCGATCAAGCGAAAGCGAACCGGCTGGCCCACAGGAATGTGAATTTCGTTGGCGGTGGTGAAATTTTGCGAAGGGTCGTCGCCCAAATAGCGCACCTCCCACCACCATTGCCGGGCGGTGACTTCGATGGTGACGGCAGGTTTGGTGGCCGGCGCCTGAACGCGCGCCAACACCTGCACCGTCCAGACAATAGAAAATAGCAGCGCCAGTGTCGTGACGCCGACGCCGATCCACAACCAATTGAGCCCGCCCTCCGCCTTGCCCAATGGGGGCCGACCGGAAAGCTCTGCCCCCTCAAGACCCGGACGGTGCCAGATCGCGCCGACAAGCAATGCCGCTATAACAAAAATTACAATCAGCGAGATCGCGAGAACGCCCCATGTCAGACCGACAACGGGACGGGCCTTGTCGCCCGCCCCGCTTAAATACTGAAGCGGAGCGGCTTGTACCGCGCCCGGCACCATCGCGCAAATAAAAGCAACTTTTCTTAGGACCGTACGCACTTACTGCCCCCGAACGGACAGTGCGGCAACGCACATAGGCCGATTTCGATCCGCAAAGGTCGGGAACTTTGAAAATCGCGTGTCGATATATCGCTCTGCGATATTCTTGCCGGAATGTCTGGTCGGCCTATTGCGCTTCTGCCGGCTCGCCGCCTTGGCGCCAACCGCCACCGAGTGCCTTGTAGAGCGAGACAAGATCGGTAATCAGAGCAGCTCTGCTCTGGGCGAGATCGTCTTCTGCCGTAAGCCGGGTGGATTGGGTCTGCAACACGCTGGTATAGGTCACAAGACCGGCGCGGTACTGCTGAAGCGCA
>DATATP010000390.1:0-4002 GCA_036268715.1 Rhizomicrobium sp.
CATCGCCAGCGTGTATTGCAGCGACTTGGTGATGGAAAAGCCTTTGGCGTTCATGATGTTCGGCAGCCAGGCGCCGAGCCCGATAGCGATGCCGAAGAACGCCGTGAAGCAGATCATGCCGGCGATCACCCGCCGCGGAAACATCGAGAACACCACGCCGAACGGATCGCTCTTGGTGTTGCTCGCCGCATCCGTCGTCAGCGGCTGGGTCGGCCCCGGAATGCCGAGGCGCCCGAGCACCTTGATCGCCTCGTCGCCACGGCCGTGGGTTGCCAGGTAGCGCGGTGATTCCGGTAGCGTGAAGCGGAAGACCCAGACGATCAAGGCGAGCACGCCGATCAGAAGCCACATCCCGCGCCAGACATGATCGGCTGCAACCGGGTCGGTCCCCGACCCGACGAAGAACGCGGCGAAGGCGAGCGCCATACCGGTCCCGATCGGCCACACCAGCGCGCCGCCGATGAAATGCACGGTGGCGAGGACGCGGCCGCGGATGCGCTTGGGCGACCATTCGCCCGCATAGGCGAACGCCAGCGGCTGCTCGGCGCCAAGACTGATCCCGGCGAGGAAGCGGGCGATCACCAGGAGCGTCATGTTCGGCGCCAGCGCGCTGAGGATGGTGAGGACGCCAAAGAACAACAGATTGAACTGATAGACGAAGCGGCGGCCGAACCGGTCCGAGAACTCGCCCTGGCCGGCGGTGCCGATGGCGAGACCGAACACCGTGGCGCTGCCGATCAGGGCAGCCTGGGCGCCGCTGCCGAAACCGGATTTGAGGATGAACGGCACCATCGAGCCGTACACCGTGTAATCGATGACGTCGCAGAAATATCCGGCGGCAATGAGCGCGATGATGCGCTGATGCAGCGGCGAGATTTTCGCATTGTCCAACGCCGCGTTGACAAAGCTTTCGTAAGTCTGCGCGCCGCTCGCTGCCGCGCCGGCCCGTCCCGCCACGCCGATATCGCCTGCGGTTGCTGTCACCGTCATCTGATCCTCCCCGCTGCCGTTTCCGCGCCCCGTCGGCCGCTGTTGCGGCTCTTAGCTCCGGGCGAGTGTGGAAGCGCAGCCTGCCGGTGTCAATCTCGCTATCACCATCTGCCGCTCATCTTGGTCGATTCACGACTGAGTGAAACGGAAGCCCCCACTCTCTCTCCCGCGTGCGCGCCAATGACGAAAGCCTGGGGGCTATACGTCGCGAACTCCAGCCTTGCGCAGCGCTTTCACAAGCCGCTCTTTGTCTTGGGGACGTTGAAAAGGATAATGGTCGCATATCTTTCGAATGCTCACGCTTGGATCGACCTGCTCATACGCAACCAGGGCGGCCTTTGCGTCGGCAGCGCGTCCCTGCATCGCGTTGGAGGCCATCGCAACGCGTAGAGCGGGCATCCAGTTCGGCTTCGTGCGGAGTGCCATAGCCGCCCATCTGGCCGCCTCTTCATCACGCCCGGCGATGAAATGTGCAAATCCCATGGCGCTCTGCGTGAGGAACACGCGTGTATCGAGCGGATCAAGCCGCATCGCTTTGTTGAGGCTGTCGATCGCGCCATCGCAATCGCCGGCGTAGCCGCGGACCCAGCCGCTTCGCTGCCAGGCGATCGCCAGATTCACGTCCAGTTCAAGCGCGCGATTGATCAGGAGGAGCGCACGATCAACTTCTTTGAAGAAGAAGGCGCGGACGTGCCCCGCCCAGCACAGCGCCACGGCATCATCGTTTCCGACTTCTGCCGCGCGTTCCGTCAGACGCGATATTTCGGCCGCGTCGAACGTGGATTGCCAGCCGTTTGCCTTGGCGAACTGGTAGCACGAGGCGGCCAGACCATAGGGCGTAGCAAATTCCGGGTCTTTGTCGATCGCCGCGTAGAAAAGTTTCAATGCTTCCGCATTGTCAGCCCTGGACCAGCGATTCCAGCTGGCGAGTCCGCGCAGATAAAGATCGTAAGCCGCAGGATTGCTGGTCAGCTCGCGCTTGGCGCGCTCGATCTCAGCCTTTTCAAGTTGCGGCGCCATCGCGCCGACCACGGTTGTAACCAGCTGATCTTGAAGGTCGAAGATGTCGACCAGGTCACCATCAAAGCGGTCCGCCCACAAATGGCGGCCCGACTCGGCTTCGATAAGTTGCCCGGTCACGCGCACGCGATTGCCCGACTTGCGTACGCTGCCTTCCAATATGTAGCGGACACCGAGTTTCCGCGCGACCTGCTTGGTGGCGACCGATTTTCCCTTGTAGGTGAACGACGAGTTGCGGGCGATGACGAAGAAAGCGCGGTTGCGCGACAAGGCCGTTATGATGTCTTCGACAATCCCGTCGGTGAAGTAGTCCTGCTCCGGATCGCCGCTGAGGTTGACGAAGGGCAGCACCGCGATCGACGGCTTGTCGACAAGTCTCGGCGAAGGCTTCGGTGGTCCGGTCACCGCAGCGCTGAACTCCTCCTCCTGGACAGCGCCGACAAAGCGCAGTCCCCTGCGCGGCAGCGTCTTGATCAGCCCTTGCCGTTCGCCGGTGTCGCCAATCGCGGTCCTGGCCGCGTTGATCCGGTTGAACAATGTCGACTCGGAAATGGCACGGCCATGCCAGACCGACGCCAAAAGCTCATCCTTGCTGACCACCCGGTGGCGGTGCCGGATCAGATGAGCCAGAAGGTCGAAGACCTGCGGTTCGATGGCCGCCAGCGTCTTGCCCCGCCACAACTCGCGGCGATCCATATCGAGGGCACAGTCCTCGAACAGATAGCGCAAGATTTCTTCCCGTTCTGCGCGCCCCAAGCGATCCTAGCACAAGCCCTGCAAAGGAAAAATGGAGAGAACTCCAAGCCAAAATTGAGAGGGCCGCAAAGACACAGCGAGCCATTGTCTGACATGAGGATGGCAGGCGAACAGCGCGCGGAGGCGTCGATGAATCTGCATTTTTCTGCTGCCCGGTTTGCGGCCCCTGTCATCTGCCTGGGGGCGCTGTTGCTGCCCGCATCGGCTTGGGCGGCGGACGTGCGATATGTCGTCAAGCCCATCGCCGAAATGAAGGTCAAGCAACTTCCGAATGGCCCGTTGTACTGGCGGGTGGAGAATTTTCCGACGTTGGATCAGGCCAAGGCCGCCGCCGGCGAGTACCGCTGGAACCCGGACACGGTGAGCTACGACGGCTGGCCGTCGCTGTCGGCTGAAGTCGCCGGCAAAGTATGGCTGTTCACGCTCGGCCGGCAAGGCGCGGCGACGCCCGGTGGTACCGAGGTGGCCGAAATCGGACCCGTACCGGCCATAACCGCGCCCGAGTATCTCCTGCGCATCAACTACGGCAGCGGACCGCCGGAATCCAAGACTCCGGTGCATTCGCATTTTGGCTCCGAGGCCTTCTATATCGTGACTGGCAAATTGGGGCAGCGGACACCGGACGGCATCAAGTACGTCGAGGCTGGCCACACCATGAACGGCCATATGCCCGGTATGACGATGCAAGTCTTCAACGCCGGCAGCACCGATCTGACCGCCCTGATCATGTTCGTGGTCGATGCCACCAAGCCATTCTCGGTGCCGGCCAAGTTCGAGTAGCCATACTTGGGCGTAGGATGGGTGGAGCCATTGCGAAACCCATCATCGAGCATCGCCGCTTCTTGATGGGTTTCGCAAAAGGCTCAACCCCATCCTCCAATCTGCTCACGCCCCCTCGAACTGCAAAATGTTCAGGCCCGCATTGGAGTCGGTGAGATACATCACGCCTTCGGCGTCGACGAAGCAATCGGCGGACTGGATCACCTGCGGCCGGTTCGGCCGCGGGTCGTACATCTTGCCCGGCGGCGGCGGCACGAAGTGCGCGGCCTCTTGCGGCTGGAACGGATTGGCGATGTCGTACACCCGCACCCCGGCATTGTGCATGGTGGCGAAGATGTAGCGTGAGCTCTGGAACGCGCCGGGCCGGTTCTCCCACAGGTTATGCGGGCCGAAGTTGCCGCCCTTCTTGCAGTAGTCGATCTCGTGCGGGATCGGCATGGTGGCGATGCTGACCGG
>DATATP010000391.1:0-1968 GCA_036268715.1 Rhizomicrobium sp.
CCGATGTCGGTCGCTTTTACGGCGACTTGCAGAACCCGCTGGCCACTTCCGCCATCGCCCTGGTGCATCAGCGCTTCTCCACCAATACCTTCCCGTCCTGGAAACTGGCGCATCCCTATCGCTTCATCGCCCATAATGGCGAGATCAACACCGTGCGCGGCAACGTCAACTGGATGAATGCGCGCCGCCGCACCATGGAATCCGAATTGCTGGGCGCGGACCTGGACAAGATGTGGCCGCTCATTCCCCATGGCCAGTCCGACACCGCCAGCCTGGACAATGCATTGGAGCTGCTGATCGCGGGCGGCTATCCCATCGCCCATGCGGTGATGATGCTGATCCCCGAAGCCTGGGCCGGCAACAAGATGATGGATGCCAAGCGCCGCGCCTTTTATGAATATCATGCCGCGCTGATCGAACCCTGGGACGGCCCCGCCGCCATTGCCTTCACCGATGGCCGCCAGATCGGCGCGACGCTGGACCGCAACGGGTTGCGCCCGGCGCGCTATATCGTCACCGAGGACGACCTGGTCATCATGGCTTCGGAATCCGGCGTGCTACCGGTGCCGGAGAAGTCCATCGTCCGCAAATGGCGGCTGCAGCCCGGCAAGATGCTGCTGATCGACCTGGTAGAAGGCCGCATCGTCGAAGACGAAGAGATCAAGCAGAAATTGTCGGCTGCCGAGCCCTATGACGAATGGCTGAAATCGGCCCAGTACAAGCTGGAAGAATTGCCCGACATGCCCGAACAAGCCGCGCCCGCCAATAACGGCGCGGCGCTGCTCGATCGGCAACAGGCCTTCGGCTATACCCAGGAAGACCTGCAATTCTTCCTGGAGCCGATGGCGCGCGCCGGGGATGATCCCATCGGCTCGATGGGCACCGACACGCCGCTGGCGGTGCTGTCGAAAAAGCCCAAGCTGCTTTACAATTATTTCAAACAGAATTTCGCCCAGGTCACCAATCCGCCGATCGATCCGATCCGCGAGCAACTGGTGATGTCGCTGGTCTCGATGATCGGGCCAAGGCCCAATCTGCTGGGCCATCATGCGGGTTCGCACAAAAGGCTGGAAGTCTCCCAGCCGGTTCTGACCAATGCCGATGTCGCCAAGATACGCGCCATTTCCGAACTGGTGGATGGCGCGTTCCGCACCGCGACCATCGACTGCACCTGGCCGGCCGGCGAAGGCGCGGCGGGTCTTTCCAACGCGGTGCTGCGCCTCTGCATGAACGCGACCGACGCGGTGCTGGCCGACAGCAATATTCTGATCCTGTCTGATCGTGCGGCGGGGCCGGACCGCATCGCGGTCCCTGCCGCGCTGGCCACGGCGGCGGTGCATCATCACCTGATCCGCCAAGGCCTGCGCATGCAGACCGGACTGGTGGTGGAAACCGGCGAAGCGCGCGAGGTGCATCATTTCTGCGTGCTGGCGGGTTACGGCGCCGAAGCCATCAATCCTTATATGGCGTTCGAAACGCTGGAGCGGATTCGCGCCACCCAGGGCCTGACGCTCAAGCCCTATGAAGTTCAGAAGAACTACATCAAGGCCATCGGCAAGGGTGTGTTGAAGGTGATGTCCAAGATGGGCATCTCGACCTATCAGTCCTATTGCGGCGCGCAGATTTTCGATGCCGTGGGGCTGTCCAGCGAATTTGTCGAAAAATATTTCACCGGCACCGCCACCACCATCGAAGGCGTGGATATCGGGCAGATCGCCGAGGAATGCGTCAGCCGCCATCGCAACGCCTATGGCGACAATCCCATCTATCGCGAGATGCTGGATGTCGGCGGCGATTATGCCTTCCGCCTGCGCGGCGAGGATCATGCCTGGACGCCGGAATCGGTGTCGCGCCTGCAACATGCGGTGCGGGGCAACAATCCCGCCGAATACCGGCTCTTCGCCAGCACCATCAATGAGCAGAGCGAGCGGCTTCTGACCCTGCGTGGGTTGATGCAGTTCAAGACCG
>DATATP010000392.1:0-6002 GCA_036268715.1 Rhizomicrobium sp.
TGATTACAATCCATAATGATACGAACGCGAAGCAAGTATCGCGAGGATTAACAACTTATCACCGAGCATCATCTTCAACCGCGTCTTATCCATCATATCTCAAAAAATATAAACTTTTGTGGTAGAAAGGCTCGGGATGAAAATTCTCGTGACTGGCGGTGGCGGGTTTGTCGGCTGTCACTTAAGCCGGACGCTGTTGACCGAAGGATATGAAGTCAGGATCCTCGATCGCTTTATCGAGCAGGTCCACGGTGGCGGAATGCCGCAAGATCCTGTCTTGCGATCGGTAGAAATCATCGATGCTGATATTCGCGATGCGGAGGCCGTTGCGCGGGCGCTTCGTGGTGTCGACAAAGTCGTGCATTTGGCCGCAGAAGTTGGCGTCGGCCAAAGCATGTATGAAATTGAACGCTATGTCGGTGTAAATGATCTCGGCACCGCCGTGCTTCTCAAGGCGTTGCTCGTGCAGCCGGTACAGCGGTTGGTGGTTGCTTCCTCGATGAGCATTTATGGCGAGGGCCTTTATAAATCCCTCGATGGGCGTCTGATTGAGGATGCCATGCGCCCGAAATCCGGTGGCTGGAATCCGCAGGATGAAAACGGTATGCCGTTGCAGGCGGTGCCCACGCCGGAATGGAAACGCCCGGCGTTGTCTTCAGTCTATGCCATCACAAAATACACGCAGGAACGGCTCTGCATGAATGTCGCTCCGGCTTACGGCATGGAAAGTGTCGCGTTGCGCATGTTTAACGTGTTCGGGGCAGGACAGGCACTTTCCAATCCGTACACAGGTGTTCTAGCTATCTTTGCGGCACGAATCCTGAATGGCAAACGGCCGATGATTTTCGAAGACGGTCAGCAGCGGCGCGATTTCGTTCATGTCGAGGATGTCGCGCGAGCTTTCGTGCTTGCCCTGGAGGAGCCCGAAGCGGCAGGAGGCATTTTCAATATTGGCAGCGGCGAGCATCGGACCATCGAAGAGGTAGCATTACTGCTTGCCAATTTCATGGGGCGTAGCGATCTCATGCCGGAATTCGTCAATAAGGCGCGCGCTGGTGATATCCGGCACTGCTTCGCCGATCTTTCGCATGCGAGACGTGTGCTGGGCTTTAAGCCACAGCGTAGTTTGACAGACAGCGTTCCCGAGCTGGCCGAATGGCTGGCGCGGCAAAATGCGACGGATCGGGTGCCGGATGCACACAGAGAGCTTGAAGTGCGAGGTCTTGTGGCATGAACAACGCCAAGCCGCCAGCAACACCGGCCTTAGGCTTCGTGCAATGGTTTCGTCCCGGTGAACACCAGCATGTCCGCGAAGCGGCCGACGCCCTCGAAGCCATGGGCGTGAGCCAGTTACGGACGCATCTTTCCTGGGCGGAGTATTGGGCGGCCGGTGGCGAAGCCTGGTATGACTGGCTGCTTGGCACGTTGGGGCAACGTTTCGACCTGCTGCCCTGCTTGCACTACACGCCGCCAGATCTGGCTGAAAGCGGCCGAAGTTCCGGGCCGCCGCGTGACCTGAAAGCACTCGCCGATTTCGTCGACCTGGTTATCAATCGCCATGGCAAGCATTTCGAATGGTTGGAGCTGTGGAACGAGCCGAATAATCTCCTTGATTGGGATTGGCGGTTGGACTTCGATTGGATGAAGTTTTGTAAAATGTTCGGTGCTGCCGCCTATTGGGCGCAGCAGCGCGGTAAGCGTGTGGTGCTTCCAGCAAGTTGTCCGACGGATCTGAACTGGCTGCGCCTGATGGGCGAACGCGGAATTCTGGATGTTGTCAATGCCATAGGGATTCATGGGTTTCCGGATACTTGGGAGTCCCAGCATGCAGGGATCTGGTGCGGCTGGCCGGATGTCGTGGCGCAGGTACACGCCGCCATCAAGCCGTTCAACCCGGGAGCGGAGCTTTGGGTCACGGAAACGGGGTATTCGACGTGGCGGCACGACCCGGCACGGCAGTTAACGGCATTCACCGCGGCGATGGAGGCACCAGTTTCTAGGCTTTATTGGTATGGGCTCCGAGATTTGGCCGATGACGTGATCGTGCAGGAAGGGTCTCATTTCGATGAGCGGCATTATCATTTCGGTGTGGATCGCGCAGATGGACGGCCTAAGCTTCTAGGGCGCCTATTGCGTGATGGTGGCCCCAATGCGGTGAGGGACGTTTCCGTCGTGATCGGGGCGCCTGCGATCTATAAGATCAAGCCGGTGCTGATCACGGGCGGGGCAGGTTTCATCGGCACGAATCTCGCCAACCGCCTCGCCGCGGAGGGGGAGCATGTCCTGCTCTACGACGCACTGGCCCGTCCGGGCGTTGAGCAGAATCTCCATTGGCTGCGGCGGCAGCACCCGGCAAGGATCGCCTTCACGTTGGGTGACATGCGCGACCGCGCCGCACTCGACCAGGCGACCCAGGGAGCTTCGGCTGTATTCCATCTTGCGGCCCAGGTCGCCGTCACCACGAGCTTCGATGATCCCGAAGATGATTTGCAGACCAACATCAAAGGCACGTTCAACCTGCTCGAGAGTCTGCGGCGCCATGGCGGGACGGTGCCTGTCATCTTCGCCAGCACTAACAAGGTCTATGGCAATCTTGAGCAAGTGGGACTTGAGCTGCAGGACGGCGCTTGGGCGCCGCGCGACGCCAGGCTGCGCAAATACGGCCTGAATGAGGATTTTTCACTTTCTTTCGCAACGCCTTATGGCTGTTCGAAAGGGGCCGCGGATCAATATGTACTCGATTATGCGCATAGCTTTGGCATGAAGACCTGTGTGCTGAGGATGAGCTGCATCTATGGCCCACGGCAATTGGGCACGGAGGATCAGGGCTGGGTCGCGCATTTCATGCTCCGTGCCGTGCAGAACCAGCCCATTACACTGTTCGGTGATGGGCGGCAGGTGCGTGATATCCTCTACGTCACCGATGCCGTTACCGCTTATGTCAGTGCCTGGAAGCGCATCGGAGAGGTCGCCGGGAGGGCGCTCAATCTCGGCGGCGGTCCGGAAAACGCCGTCAGCCTCGTGCAGTTGATTGGCCATCTCGAAGCTCTGCTCGGGCGACCCGTACCGTTGAGGTTCGAGGATTGGCGCCGGCACGATCAGCGTTATTTCGTTGCCGACAGCCGCCGCGCTCGCGAGGTGCTTGGCTTGCCCAACCCGACAGCCTGGCGCGAAGGCACAGCCATGCTTCTACGTGAGATCGGGGACAGATATGGGCAGGTATTGCCGGGTGGTGCCCAACGGGCCGCAACACGGGTGACGGCATGAAGGTCGCTCTCATCAATCCGCCATGGGAATATCGCAACAGCATCTATTTCGGTTGCCGCGCCGCGCATCTGCCGTTGGAGTTGGGGTATGCAAAAGCCCTTTTGGAGACCGTCGGACATGACGTCCTGATGCTGGATGGCCCGATCCAGGGCTATGATACCCGAGAGATCGCGGCGAAGGTAAAAAGTTTTAGACCCGCAATGACGGTGGTGACGACTGCGCCAAGCTATTTGTTCTGGCGCTGCGCGCCGCCGGAGCTGCGCGTGCCCCAACAGATGCTGGCCGCCTTGCGGAGCCAAGCTGGGGTCACCATTGCAGTGGGGCCGCACGGTTCCGCCACGCCGGCGCCCGTGCTTCGCAAGCTCGGAGTCGATATCGTCGTGCGTGGCGAATGCGAAGAGGTGATCGCGGCACTCGCGGAAACGCCGGAGCGCCGCGATATTTCTGGCATCGCCTATCTTGGTGCCGATGGCATTGCGCAGGTGGTCGGTGAACCGGCGGCGACGCGCTTCACCGATACGCCGGCGCTGAATTGGCCGCAGCATTGGGTCATGCGGCACGAGCATCATCACCATCGCTTCGGCACCACGGCCCCCGGCCCTGGCGCCGAAGTGGAGGCCTCGCGCGGTTGCCCCTATGCCTGCACCTTCTGTGCCAAGATTGATTTCCGCGACCGTTACCGCAAACGCGAACTCCGCATTTTGCTGAAGGAAATTGACGGCCTGATCACGCAAGGTGTGAGCTATCTCTATTTCATCGACGAAATTTTTTTGCCGCGCCCGGATTTGCTGCACGCCCTGCGGATACGGAATGTCGAGTTCGGCATTCAGACACGCATCGATCTTTGGCAACCCGAAATGCTCGACCTTCTGGGTGCGGCGGGTTGCGTGTCCATCGAGGCCGGGGTGGAGAGCCTGACCGTTGAAGGCCGGGCCCTGCTGGCGAAAAAATGCAGGTTGGACACGGAGCAACTGAGCGCCTTGTTGTTTCATGCCCGGCGCAGCGTGCCGTTCGTGCAAGCCAACCTCATCCGCGCCGAAGGAAACGAGATGGGATTAGTCGCGGCGTGGCGTGCCGAGATGGAGCGGCATGGCGTCTGGGCAAACGATCCGGTGCCGCTATTCCCCTATCCGAGCGCGCCGGAATACCGGCGCCTTTGGGGTGCGCCGGATGACCAGGCATGGGAACGAGCGCTCGATCATTACCTACAGCAATTCGATTCGTTCAGCGATATACAGGATGAAAGGCCATTGCCGCTGAACGAACTGGAGCGGACATGAACGCGCATGCCCCCAAGCGGATTCTCGTCTCCACGGATGCGGTGGGCGGGGTGTGGGTTTATGCCCTTGAACTCATTGGGGCGCGGAAACCAGCATTTGAAATTGAACTCGCGGTTCTTGGCCCTGCCCCAGAGCCTGCGCAGATGAAAGCCGCGCATGCCGCCGGGGCAAATGTTCATGTCACGGAACTGCCCTTGGACTGGACCGCCGTCTCGCCCGATGAACTGGCGCATGCCTCTCAGGTTCTGGCAATGCTGGCCCGGCGGTTGGAAATCGATTTCGTGCAGCTTCACACGCCCGCCTTGGTGGGAACGGCGCTGTGGCCGGTACCTGTGCTCGCGGTTCTGCATTCCTGTGTGGGAACTTGGTGGCATGGTCTGCATGGGCAGCTCCCGCCGCCGGAAGATTTTTTATGGCGGATGGCCGCAGTACAGACTGGGTTGGAAGCGGCGGATGCGATCATCGCGCCGACGCATGCACTGAGTGAAGCGGCACGGGCCGTCTACGGCACGCAGCGCCCCATTCATGTGGTCCACAACACGCGCCGCCCCGCCGCCGTCTCGCGGGCTTCCCAAACCGCCGGCATCCTTGCCGTAGGGCGGCTCTGGGATGCGGCAAAAAATATTGCATTGCTTGACCATGCAGCCGCTCTGATAGGTGGAATTCCCGTGCTCGCCGCTGGCCCGACATCCGGCCCAAATGGCGCTGGCATCTCGCTGAAAGCCATTCAGTGGCTCGGCGCCTTGACACCGGAGGACTTGGTCCCCGTGCTGGCGTCGGTCCGAATTTTTGCCGCTCCTGCCTTATATGAACCGTTCGGTCTTGCGGTATTGGAAGCCGCGCAAGCAGGCTTGCCGCTGGTCCTCGCGGATATTCCGACCTTCCGAGAGCTATGGGACGGTGCGGCGCTTTTTCTTCCTCCCGAAAATCCCGAAATATGGGCAAGCGTCCTGGCCGCCTTACACGACAGGCCGGATGTGTGCCGAGACCAGGGTATGAAGGCGCATGCCCATGCCGCGAAATATGGCAGTGAACATTTCGCCCGGGCGATGCGGGAAATCTATCATCGGCTATTTCAAGCGTCAGACCACGCCACAGCGGCATGAAGATATAGAATGAAAATTACCTACTTCACCCACTCCCTCATCTCCTGCTGGAATCATGGCAATGCGCATTTTCTGCGCGGCGTGATGCGTGAACTCGTGGCGATGGGACATGATGTGACGGTGTTCGAACCAAAGCAAAGCTGGAGCCGACAAAATCTTGTCAGGGAGCATGGCGAACAAGCTGTTGCCGAATTCAACGCCCACTTTCCGACGCTGGCAGCGCGTATAAACTATCTCACGGCGAATGATGAGCCGGCGATCGATAAAGCCCTGGACAAAGCTGATCTCGTGCTTGTGCATGAATGGAACCAGCCCGAGCTCGTGGCCTCTATAGGCCGCCGGCGCAGAC
>DATATP010000393.1:0-3625 GCA_036268715.1 Rhizomicrobium sp.
GCCCTGGCGCGCAAAAGCCATGACTGATCGCCTCACGCCGGCACGCCGGCTGGCGGAGCGGCGCGGACGCGACAGCGAGACGCTCGCCGCCCTGTGGCTGCTGCTCCACGGTCATCGCATCCTGGGCCGGCGCATCAAGACCCGCGTGGGAGAGATCGACCTTGTGTCGCTCGCCCCCTTTGGACCGGTCTGTTTCATCGAGGTGAAGGCGCGCGGCGGGGTACGCATGGCCGCGGAGGCGGTGGCCGGCCCGCAACGGGCTCGCATTGCGAGAGCAGCGTCTTTATATCTCGCGACACGGCCCCGGCTGGCGCGGCGCGGCGCGCGGTTCGACATTGTCGCGATTGCGCCACGCGGCTGGCCGCGGCATTTCCGCGATGTCTGGCGGGCCGAAGACTTATAGGGACTCACCATGCCGCTCACTGTCGCCATCCAGATGGACCCGATCGAGAAGATCGATATCGGCGGCGATTCCACGTTCGCCCTCGCGCTGGAAGCGCAAAGCCGCGGTCATGGTCTTCTCTATTATGGCCCGCGAGATCTTTCTTTCCGCGACGGACGGCTGACCGCCCATGTGCGACCGCTGCATGTGCGGGCGGTGAAAGGCGATCATTTCGCGCTGGGCGAGGCTTTCGTCTATGACCTCGCCGCGGCGGATGTGGTGCTGATGCGCCAGGACCCGCCCTTCGACATGGCCTATATTACCGCCACCCATCTGTTGGAGCGCATTCATCCCGGAACCCTGGTGGTCAACGATCCCGCGCATGTGCGCAATGCGCCGGAGAAATTATTCGTCACCGAATTCGCCGAATTCGTGCCGCCGACCCTGATCTCCTCGGACCCGCGAGAAATCCGCCGCTTCCGCGACGATCATAAGGACATCATCCTCAAGCCGCTGTATGGCAATGGCGGCGCGGGCGTGTTCCGGGTCACGCCCGGCGACGAGAATCTGGGCGCGCTGCTGGAGATGTTCACTCAGTTCTACCGTGAGCCGGTGGTGGTCCAGCGCTACCTGCCCGAGGTGCGCAAGGGTGACAAGCGCATCATCCTGGTGGACGGGCGATTTGCCGGCGCGATCAACCGCGTGCCGGCGGCTGGCGAGGCGCGTTCCAACATGCATGTCGGCGGCCGGCCTGAGCCCGCGGAACTCACGCCCCGTGAAAAAGCGATCTGCGCCGCGATTGGGCCGGAACTGAAGCGCCGCGGCCTGATTTTTACGGGGATAGACGTGATCGGCGACTACATGACGGAGATCAACGTGACCTCGCCTACCGGCATCCAGGAAATCCGTCGCTTCGGCGGCGCCGATATCGCGGCGCTGATCTGGGACGCGATCGAGAAACGGCGCGAACCATGATCACCATCCGCCGTTCGGATGAACGCGGCCGGACCCAGATCGGCTGGCTGGATTCGCGCCACAGTTTCTCGTTCGGCGATTATCACGATTCGGCTTTCGAAAGTTTCGGCAGTCTTCGGGTGATCAACGAGGACTGGATCGCGGGCGGCGGCGGGTTTCCCCCGCATGGCCACCGCGACATGGAGATCGTCACCTATCTCCTGGAAGGCGCGCTGCAGCACAAGGATTCCATCGGCGGCGGCGGCATCATCCGGCCCGGCGAAATCCAGCGCATGAGCGCCGGCTCCGGCATCGTGCATGCCGAATTCAATGCCAGCCGCGACCGGCCTTGTCATCTGCTGCAGATCTGGATTGTGCCGTCGAGCCAGGGCATCGCGCCATCCTATGAACAGAAGACGCTCGATGCCTCAGCGGTGAAGAATCATTTCGCCCGTATCGCCGCGCCCGAGCCTTTGGACAGCGAAGTGCGCCTGGTACAGGACGCGGAAATCTGGGCGGCCAAGCTGGATGCCGGCATCGAGGCAATCCATCCCTTGGCTCCGGGCCGCCGCGCCTGGCTGCAAGTGGCGAAAGGCGAAGTGCGGCTGGCGGGTGAGACCCTCAAGGCGGGCGATGCCGCCGCCGTGGCCGATCAGCCCCAGATCGCTTTGCGCTCCCGGGAGCCGAGCGAAGTCCTGTTGTTCGATTTGGCGTGAAGACGGGCCAGCACGTCGTTATTTGACCAACCCGAAGCGGCTCTTGTAACGCGCATCGATCCCCGAAAGAGGGAAGAAGATGAATACGTCGGTGGTGCCGAACTGGCGGTCCACCACCGCGCCGTCGCCGATGCAGCAACCCGCCCGCACATAGCCCTTGAGCAATGGCGGCAGGGCGCGCCAGCCCTCGCGCGGATCGAATTGGTCCTTCGCCATCCGGTTCATCTCGACGAACAATTCCGGCCGCGCCTTGACCCGCAGCGCCTCGGGCATGGGATGATAGTGATGCAGATAGGAGAGCGAGAGGGCCAGCGCTTCGGGGTGGGTGCCCGCGAGCGAGGCGCAGCCGAACATCAGGTCGATGTCGAAGCGCGCGACATAGGCCATCAGGCCCTTCCAGAGCAGCTGCATGCTGCCGGGCCTGCTGCGATAGGCCTTCAGGATGCAAGACCGGCCCAGCTCCAGGAACCGTGTACCGGCAGCCATGCCCTTCAGCATCGGCGCGATGTCATATTCACCGGCGGTGTAGAAACCTCCCGCGCGGGCCGCGTCCTGTTCGCGAGTCAGGCGATAGGTACCGACCACCAAGGGTTGGCCGTCCTCGTCATGCTGGGAACGGTCCACCACCAGAAGATGGTCGCAGACCTCATCGAACTTATCGAAATCGCGTTCCGCATCGCGCATCTGCGGCGAAGGGATTGCGCTCATCTCGCGATAGAAGACGGCGTAGCGCAGGCGCTGCGCCTGGGCGACCTCATGCTCGGTCTCGGCCAGCCGCACTTCCAAGTCGCCGGATGTGGCCAGCACCGGCCACTGCTCCAGACGGCCCTCGAACGGCCCCGCTTCATAGATGTTGACCACAATCGTTCCCTGCTGGACGCGACTAGAGGCGAGAGGTCTACCGCCGCTAGAGCTTAAGCCCATTATGCGACGGTCTTGCGATTTTATCCCAGGCGCGGGCCGCCCGCAAACCCTTGCGGTGACGGAACATTCCCGCCCAGGTTAACTAGCGGTAACGGGGGCAGGCTTCCGGGCCAGCACAAGGAACAGTATAAGGGCGGGAACGCCCAGCGCTCCACAACCGACGAAAAAAAAAGCATATGCGTTCATCAGCCCGAAATGGGGCGTCAGCCCGTCGACCACTAGGCCCGAGAAGCCTTTGAGGATTTTGCCCGCCCAGGCATAGGTCGAGGACAACAGGGCATATTGCGTGGCGGTGTAGCCCAGGCTGGTCAGGCTGGACATGTAAGCGATGAGAGTGACGCCCGCCAGCGCGATGCCAAAATTGTCCAGCGCCATCACGATTGCGAAGCTCAGGGGATCATGGGCGTAAGGCAGCACGGCATAGAGCATGGTGCCGATAATCTGCCCGGCACAGCCTAGCATTACGGCAGGCATTAATCCCAGCCGCAGGGAAAGAAAGCCCCCCGCCGCCACGCCCGCGAATATACCCACCAGTCCCACGCTGCCGCGCACCGCGCCCACCATGTCTTTGCTCAGACCCAGATGGACGTACATGGGATTATACATCGGTCCGCTCACGAAGTTGGGCAGTTGAAACAGGCTGATGGCG
>DATATP010000394.1:0-11394 GCA_036268715.1 Rhizomicrobium sp.
AGCAAGAGGGTACAACCGGCTAAATTTTCAAACTGAGACACTACCCTTGAGTAGAAGCACACGGATAAGTTGTGATTCATCGCCGAGGAGCAAGAACAGGCACACACCGTAACGCTTCGCGGCGCCTGCCACATCGGCCACCGGCCTGTTGCCGGCCAGTGACTTTGTGTTGAAGGTGCGCCCCGCTCGAAGCGGGAAGGTTATTGGTGAGGTACATATGAAGATCGGTTTCATCGGCCTGGGGCGCATGGGCTCCGGCATCGCAGAAAATCTCTTGAAGGCAGGCCATGACGTGACGGTATGGAACCGTTCGCCGGGGCCGGCCGCTGCCTTGGCGGCCAAGGGCGCGGCGGTGGCGAAGATGCCGGAAGAGGCGCTGGCCGGGGAGGCGGTGCTGTCGATCCTGTCGAATGACGCCGTGATGCGCGACCTCGGCTTCGCGGGAGTTCTCCTGGACAAGGCGGCAAAGGGGCTCATCCATGTGAACATGGCGACCGTTTCGGTCGATTTCGCGAAGGTGCTGGCGGCGGCGCATCAGGCGCGCGGCCTGTCCTATTTGTCGTCGCCGGTTTTCGGCCGCCCCGATATGGCGGCGTCGGCGCAGTTGGTCCTAGTGGTGGGCGGCGACGCCGCAGCACGCGAGAAGATGCAGCCAGTTTTCGACAAGATCGGCAGCCGCACCGTGCCGGTGGGCGAAGAGGCGTGGCGGGCGAACCTGTTCAAGGTGGCGGGCAATTTCATGATCGCCAGCGAACTGGAATCCATCGGCGAAGCCTTCGCGCTGCTGCGCAAGGGCGGGATCGATCCGGCTCTGTTCCATGACGTGCTGAGCGGGCGGCTGTTTACCGGCGCGGTGTTCAAGCAATACGGCAACATGGTGCTCAACAAGCAGTATGAACCAGCGGGCTTCGCGCTGGCCCTGGGCCTGAAAGACGTCAACTTGGTGCGCGCGGCCGCCGACGGGCTGAAGGTCGAGATGCCAACCGCCGATCTTCTGAGGAAAAATTACGAGGAGGCGCTCACCTGGGGCTGGCAGGATAAGGACTGGTCGGCGATCGGCGAAGTGCCCGCGAAGAAGGCGGGGCTTTGAACGAGAAGTTCGATCTCGGGCGCTTTGTGACCGCGCAAGAACCGTTGATCGGGCGTGCGCTGCAGGAATTGTGGCGCGGCCGCAAGCAGACGCACTGGATGTGGTTCGTATTTCCGCAAATTGCGGGATTGGGCTTCAGTACAATGTCGCACCGCTATGCGATTTCAGGCCTGGAAGAAGCGCGCGCCTATCTTGATCATTCCATACTGGGACCGAGGCTGCGCGAATGCACCCAGGCGGTGCTGGACGTCAAAGGCCGTAGCGCGCACGATATTTTCGGTCCGCCGGATGATATGAAGTTTCATTCGTCGATGACCTTATTTTCGGAAGCTGCGCCAAGTGAATCGCTGTTCGCGTCCGCTCTCAAAAAATACTTCGACGGCGAAGAAGACGCTCCAACTCTCACGACGCTTTCATGAGACACACACCGGCTTTCTTCCCTGTACGAAGCGATAGCGCTACAGGGTCGCGCTCCGCGTGGATCGCTGGCGCTCTCCGGCCATGACGGGTTTTAAGGTGTCAGATGGCCTGTAAGCCGGGTTCTGTGCCTCGCTTGCGCGAGCGATGACCATTCCTCTGCGATGGGTGTCGCCACCCACCTCGCGCGACCGACCCGGACGGCGACGCGGAAAACGCCAACTGCCATCCCTATTTGGTCTTGCTCCCGGTGGGGCTTGCCGTGCCGCCCTTGTTGCCAAGGACGCGGTGCGCTCTTACCGCACCATTTCAACCTTGCCGCGGCCAATCTTCCCGAAAGAAGACCGGGCCGGTAGGCGGTGTCATTTCTGTGGCGCTATCCCTGGGGTCGCCCCCGCCGGCCGTTAACCGGCACCGTCTTTCCGTGGAGCCCGGACTTTCCTCGACCTTCCTTGCGGAAGGCCGCGGCCATCCGGCCATCTGACGCTGTAGAACTACGTCATTCCCCGTCAGCAAGCAACGCGAAGCGTTGCGCAGCCCGTGCGGGAAACCAGTTGGTCATTTCGGTCGTCTTTCCAGCAGTCCAGCCAGCAGACCCGCACATTCCTCATCCCATGTGCCGGTCAGCTTCTTGGGCCGGAAATGGCGCTGGAACGCGATAATCGCCTTGGCCGGCGCTGCTTCGGGATCGTATCCATGGCCCGGCAATGCATCGGCACCGAGATCGCTCTCCGTCTTCCCGGGCCACAGGCCGACGCCTGCGCGCGCGAGCCGCTGCCAGGGAAACAGCTCGCCGGGATCCTCTTTGCGCGCCGGGGCGACATCGGAATGGGCCAGCACGCGCCAGGACGGGATGGGATGGCGAATCAGGACGGAATGGCAAAGTGTGGTCAAGGCGGCGATCTGCGGCTCCGCAAAAGCGTGATAGCCGAACTCATGTCCGGGATTGACCAACTCGATGCCAATGGAACGTGCGTTGATATCGGTCGCGCCCGCCCAATAGGAAACCCCGGCATGCCAGGCGCGGCGGTCTTCCGCCACATGGGCATAAACCGTGCCCGCCTCGTCGATTGTATAATGCGCGGAAACCTTGCTGGCAGGATCGCAGAGGCGGGACAGCGCCGCCTCCGCACTCGCCATACCGGTATAATGCAGCACCAGCATGTCGATCGCCGTACCTTCCGGCCGCATATCATAGTTAGGCGATGGCCGCTCGATGCGATTCATTTGAGGCCCCGCTCGCCTTGGATCTTTTCATAGGCCGCATTGATCGCCGCCAGCTTGTCGTTTGCAAGGCGGACGAATTCCTGCGGCACGCCCCGCGCGATCAGGCTGTCGGGATGGTTCTCGCGCACAAGGCGGCGATAGGTCTGCTTGATCTCCTCCTCGCCCGCCACATAGGACACGCCCAGGATCACATAGGGATCGGTCAATTCTGGCGCAAAATGGGCGGCACGGATGCGGCGGAATTCATTGGGCGCCAAGCCGAAAATTTCTGCCACCCGTTCCAGAAACGCCGATTCTCCAGGATGTAGCACGCCATCCGCCTTGGCGATCTCGAACAGCCCGTCGAGAATGTCTTCCAGCACGGCGGGATTGCCCACAAACAGCCGCGCGATCTGGCCGGCATAGGCTTCGAAGCCCGCCACATCCTGGCGCGCCAGATTGAAGATGCGCCGCACATTGGCTTCCTCTTCGGGTGGCACCTTGAACACGCGGCCGAACGCTTCCAGTTCCGCATTGCTGACCACGCCATCCGCCTTGGCCATCTTGCCCGCCAGCGCGATCACCGCGATGGTGAAGGTGACACCGGGATCGGATTCCTGGTCGATGAGGAAATGACCCGCCACCGCGCCGACCAGCGCGCCCACCGGGCCGCCGACCAGGAAACCGGCGCCGGCTCCGCTCACTTTTCCCCAGATGGACATTCGGATTCCCCGTCTGCGTTCCTCATCCTTCGAAAGGCTCAGAATGAGATTAGTTCAAGCGGCGTTCACCGCGCGGGGATTATAATTCAACAGCGGCGCAAGCCAACGCTCAGCCTCCTCGACGGTCCAGTTCTTGCGGCGGGCGTAATCTTCCACCTGGTCGCGCTCGATCTTGCCAATACCGAAATAGCGGCTTTCGGGATGGGCATAATAGAAGCCGCTGACTGACGAGCCCGGCCACATCGCGAAGCTTTCGGTCAGCTTGACGCCGATCTTGTCCTCGGCATCCAGCAGTTTGAACAGGGGCGCCTTTTCGCTGTGTTCGGGCTGGGCCGGATAGCCGGGCGCCGGCCGGATGCCCTGGTACTTTTCCGCGATCAACTCGTCATTGCTGAATTTCTCTTCCGCCGCATAGCCCCAATAGTCGCGCCGCACCTTCTCGTGCATGGCTTCCGCGAGGGCTTCCGCCAGGCGGTCGGACAAAGCGCGCAGCAAGATGGCGGAATAGTCGTCCTTCGCAGCTTCGAACGCCTTGATATGCTTTTCCTCGCCGATACCGGTGGTAACGACAAAGCTGCCGATATAATCGGGGATGCCAGCGGGCGCGATGAAATCGCTGAGCGCCAGGTTGGGTCGGCCCGCCTCCCGCGCCATCTGCTGGCGCAAGGTGTGCAGGGTGGCGATCGGAGATCGGCGCACCTCATCGCGATAGACAAGAATGTCATCATCGGCGCTGTTGGCCGGCCAAAAGCCGATCACCGCGCGCGCAGTCAGCCATTTCCCGCGCACGATCTTTTGCAGCATCGCCTGCGCGTCCTTGAACAGATCGCTCGCCGCCTTGCCGACCTTATCGTCGGTCAGGATGGCGGGATAGGGACCCGCCAGTTCCCAGGTCTGGAAGAAGGGAGTCCAGTCGATATAGCGGACAAGTTCAGCAAGATCGTAATCGTCGAAAACACGGGTGCCGAAGAACTTCGGTGCCACCGGTGCATGCGCCTGGAAATCCGGCCGGGCGCGGTTGGCGCGCGCGTCGGCCAGGGAAAGACGCTTGCCGCCGCTGCGCTGATTGGCGTGGCCATGGGCGATCTTTTCGTATTCGGCACGCACCGTAGCGGCATAGTTGCTGCCGCCGTCTTTCGACAGAAGACTGGAAGCGACGCCCACCGCACGCGACGCGTCGGTGACATAGACGGTCTGGCCACGCCGATAATTGGGATCGATCTTGACGGCGGTGTGGACGCGGCTGGTGGTGGCGCCGCCGATCAGCAGCGGAATATCGAAACCTTGGCGCTCCATCTCGCTCGCCACATGCACCATCTCGTCCAGCGAGGGTGTGATAAGGCCCGATAGGCCGATAATGTTGGCCTTGTGCTCGCGCGCGGTGTCGAGAATCTTCTGTGCCGGTGTCATCACGCCCAGATCGATCACCTCGTACCCATTGCATTGCAGAACCACGCCGACGATGTTCTTGCCGATGTCATGCACATCGCCTTTCACCGTCGCCATCACGATCTTACCGGCCGGTTCCTTAACCTGACTTTTGTCGGCGTCCATGAAAGGCAGCAGATAAGCCACGGCCTTTTTCATCACCCGCGCCGATTTCACCACCTGGGGCAGAAACATCTTGCCGGAGCCGAACAGGTCGCCGACGACATTCATCCCTGCCATCAGCGGACCCTCGATCACGTCCAGCGGCCGGACCGCTTCGGACCGCGCCACTTCGGTGTCATCGACGATGAAAGCGTCGATGCCGTGCACCATCGCATGGGTGATGCGTTCGATCACCGGCAGGGATCGCCAGGCCGCGTCCTCGACTTCGGCGATGGCGCCGTCGCCGCGATATTCCTGGGCCAGGGTCAGCAGCCGCTCGGTGGCATCGGCGCGGCGGTTGAACAGCACATCCTCGATGCCTTCGCGCAATGGCGTGGGGATGTCCTGATAGACGCTCAACTGGCCGGCGTTGACGATGCCCATGTCCATGCCCGCCTTGATGACATGGAAAAGAAATACAGAATGCATCGCCTCGCGCACCTTCTCGTTGCCGCGAAAGGAGAAGGAAAAATTGGAGACGCCGCCGGAAATATGCGCGTGGGGGTTCTGCCGGCGTATCACCTCGGTCGCCTCGATGAACGCTTTGCCATATTCATTATGCTCTTCCAGACCGGTGGCGACGGCGAAGATGTTGGGATCGAAGATGATGTCCTCGGGCAGGAAGCCGAGTTGGTTCACCAATATACCGTAGGCGCGCTTGCAAATCTCGATCTTGCGTTTACGCGTATCGGCCTGACCCGCTTCGTCGAACGCCATCACCACCACAGCGGCACCGAAGCGCATCACTTGGCGCGCACGCTCGAGGAATGGCTTTTCGCCTTCCTTGAGGCTGATCGAGTTGACGATCGCCTTGCCCTGGCAGCATTTGAGACCCGCCTCGATCACGCTCCATTTGGAGCTGTCGATCATCAGCGGCACCTTTGCGATGTCCGGCTCGCCCGCAATCAGGTTCACGAAACGCGCCATCGCCGCCTCGCTATCGATCAGGCCCTCGTCCATGTTGATGTCGATGATTTGGGCGCCATTCTCCACCTGGCCGCGCGCGATCTCCAGCGCGGCCTCGTAGTCATTGGCCGCGATCAGTTTGCGAAACTTGGCCGAGCCGGTGATGTTGGTGCGCTCGCCGACATTGATGAAATTGAGGTCGGGCGTCAGCGTGAACGGCTCGAGCCCGGACAGCCGCATATGGCGCGGCTTTTCCGGAACGGCGCGCGGAGCGACGCCCGCGATCGCCTCGCCGAACGCCTTGATATGGGCAGGCTTGGTGCCGCAGCAGCCGCCGACGATATTGACCAAGCCGGAGCGCGCGAATTCCCCGATCATCACCGCCATCGACTCGGGCGTTTCATCATAGCCGCCGAATTCGTTGGGCAGACCGGCGTTGGGATGGGCGCTGACCAAGGTATCGCAGGCCCCCGCCAGGTCGGCGATGTACGGCCGCAGTTCCTTCGCGCCTAGCGCGCAGTTCAGGCCGATGGCGAAAGGTTTGGCATGCCGCACCGAATGCCAGAACGCTTCGGGCGTTTGTCCGGTCAGGGTGCGGCCAGACAGATCGGTGATAGTGCCCGAAATCCATACCGGCAGGCGAACGTCCGCGTCGTCGAAGGCTTCCTCGATGGCGAAGATCGCCGCCTTGCAATTCAGCGTGTCGAACACTGTTTCGATCATCAGCACATCAGCGCCGCCGCGAATAAGAGCCAGCGCGCCTTCCTTGTAGGTCGCGCGCAACTGATCGAATGTGATGTTGCGGAACGCCGGATCGTTGACGTCCGGCGAGATGGAGGCGGTGCGGTTGGCCGGACCCAGAACGCCTGCTACCAATCGCGGGCGTTCGCCGGTAGAATATTGGTCGCACAATTCGCGTGCCAGGCGCGCTCCCGCCTCGTTCAGCTCGCCGACCAGATGACCCAGGCCATAATCTTCCTGCGACGTGAAGTTAGAGTTGAAAGTATTGGTCTCGATGAAATCTGCTCCCGCTTCCAGATATTGGCGGCCGATATCGCGGATGATCTCCGGCTTGGTCAGGGTGAGAAGGTCGTTGTTGCCTTTCAGTTCGCTGGGATGATTGCCGAAGCGATCTCCCCGGAAATCCGCCTCGCCCAACTTGAAGCTTTGAATCATTACGCCCCAGGAGCCATCGAGTAGCAGCAGACGCTGCTTGGCCTCCTGCTGCATCCATGCCAGCCGGCCGTCGCGGTCAAAACTCATGACAAATCCTTCGGTCTTATTCCCAGGATGCGGCATGCCGCATAGGTGAGGTTGGCCTGGTTGAGGGTATAAAAATGAAACTGGTCGAAGCCTCGGGCACGCAGAGCATGGACCTGGTCGGCCACAACCGCCGCCGCGATGATGCGGCGGCTTTCGAGATCTTCGTCCAGCCCGTCATAGGCACGCGACAGCCAGCTGGGAATCGAAGCGCCGCAGCGCGCCGCCATGCGCTGCACACCGCGGAACGCGGTGGTCGGCATGATACCCGGAATGACGGGAATGACGACCCCTGCCGCCGCCGCATCGTCACGGAACCGTGCGGTCGCGTCATTGTCGAAGCAGAACTGACCCAGGGCGCGGGTCGCGCCAGCATCCATCTTCGCCTTCAGAAGATCAATGTCATGACCATGGCTTGGGGAATCGGGATGGCGCTCTGGATAAAAAGAGACGCTCACTTCGAAAGGCGCGATGCGGCGAATGCCGGCGATCAGTTCCGGAGTCGATTTGTAGCCATCGGTATGCGGACGATAGGGTCCGTCCATGTTCGGCATGTCGCCGCGCAGGGCAACGATGTGGCGGATGCCGGCGTCCCAATAGCCGCGCACGATGTCGTCGATCTCGCCGCGCGAGGCTCCGACACAGGTCAGATGCGCCGCGGGCTTGAGGGCGGTCTCCTCAACGATGCGCTTGACAGTGGCGTGGGTGCGCTCGCGGGTCGAGCCGCCGGCACCATAGGTGACCGAAACGAACGACGGAGTGAGCGGTTCGAGGCGGCGGATCGCATTCCAAAGCGATATTTCCGCTTCTTCCGTCTTGGGTGGAGAGAATTCGAACGAAACCGCGATCGGCAGCGGATCGGAGACGAGTTCGGCAAGGCTCATGCGGCCTCGCTCCTGGCGGCTTGAGATTTGACCCTCACCGCCAGCCACAGCTTGACGGTGAGTTTTTCGCCCCCTCCATCCTTCCTAGGAGGAGCAATCGTCTCGCTGGGCCCGCGTTTCAAACTGGCGGCGGCGAACCAGCCCTCGACCTCCCGATCCAAGAATCCTAGCCGGCGATGGGCAAATTCCTCACGCAGAAACTCCAATTGGTGTGGGGCAAAGTCGGCGATCAACAGCACGCCGCCCGGCGCCAGGACGCGCGCTGCTTCCGTCACCGCGGCGCCGGGATCGTCGAGATAATGCAGCACCTGATGAAACAACACGACATCGAAACCGTGCGCCGCGTCGCCATTGGCAAAGGGCAGGCGATAGGTATCGCCCAGCCGCACCTGGGCATGACGGATATTCTCCCGCAGCAAGCGGTCCCGGGCGATGGCGAGCATCTCCGGGCTGACATCTACGCCCACGGCGCGGCGCGCCGCCGGCGCCAGCAATTCCAGCATCCGTCCCGTGCCGGTGCCGGCGTCGAGCAGATTTTCGATCTTTCGTCCCGACAAATGGCGCAGGACCGCCGCTTCGACATCCTTGTCGGGCGCATGCAAGGCCCGGATGCGCTCCCATTCCGCGGCATTGGTCTTGAAATAGGCCGCCGCCGCGGCGGCCCGCGCTTCGCGCACATGGGCCAGTCGCATGCGGTCCGTTTCCAGCATAGCGGGATCGGCCAGCGACGCGACGACGGCGCCAAGCTCCGCGCCTGGTCCCCGGTCGGCAGCGCGATAAAATACCCAGCTCCCTTCCTTGAAGCGCTCCAGCAGCCCTGCCTCGCCCAGCAGCTTCAAGTGCCGGGAGACCCGGGGCTGGCTCTGGCCGACAATCTCGATCAACTCGCTCACGGTCAGTTCCGCCTGGCGCAACAATAACAGCAGCCGGAGCCGGGTGGGGTCTCCGGCGGCGCGCAACATGCCGACCAGCCTGTCCATCTTTCCATTCAACATATAAACATATCTTTATATGCATAGGCCTTCACCGCCCGCAAGCCCTATCAAGCTGGACTCGCGGCGGGAAAAAACCGAAAACCCGCCCCCGGGGGCATGGGTCCGGAATGCAGATTTCACGGGTGTTGGTGAGGATGATCTGCGGGCTGGCGCTGGCCGCGGCGCTGTCTGGCTGCGCCACCACCCCGCCTACCCCGGAGATGCTGGCCAACAACGATCCTTATGAGGCCACCAACCGCCAGACCCTCGCCTTCAACGGCAAGATCGACCGCTATTTCGTAATTCCCACGGTGGCGGTGTATTTTGTGCTGGTGCCCGAGGGCGGCCGGCGCGGGGTGCATCATTTCCTGGAAAACCTCACCCTTCCCAGCACTTTCGTGAACGACATGCTGCAGGGAGAATTGACCCGGGGCGGCCAGACGGCGGGCCGCTTCCTGATTAACTCCACCCTGGGCCTGGGCGGTTTTTTCGATCCCGCCACCCGGATGCAAATCCCCGATCATGGTGAGGATTACGGCCAGACTTTCGCGGTATGGGGCGCCGGCGAAGGGCCTTATCTGATGCTGCCTTTCTTCGGGCCGAGCAATGTGCGCGACGCCGCCGGACTGGCGGTCGGAACCGCGCTGGACCCCACCAATTTCATTTATTTCAAGCAACATTTGTGGTGGGCGGGGACGCGCGAATATTTCACCCTGCTGGACCTTCGGGGCCAGACCTACCAGACGATTCGGGGTATCCAGCGCAGTTCCGTGGATTATTATGCCTCGCTGCGCAGCCTTTACCGCCAGATGCGCGACAACGAGATTCGCAACGGCCGCAGCGCCGAGGAGGACCTTCCCGATTTCTAGCGCGTTGATGTTTTGCCTTGAGATTGCCACAGCCACCCGCAAACCTGCCCGAACCTGAGAACGGAACTTCGATGCGCCCCATGCCCCTTCCCGAGCCGACGCTATTCGCACGCAGAGCAATTCTGGCTCTGGCTGCGCTGCTGCCCTTGAGCCTGAGCGCGCCGGCCTTTGCCGCCAGCCCGGCAGAAACCTTTGTGAATGACAACATTCACAAGGGGCTCGACATCCTGAACAACCGCTCGCTGTCGGCGGCCCAGAAACGCGAGCAGTTCGCCAGCTTCCTGCTCGGCATCACCGACATGCGGCGGATCGCCAATTTCACCTTGGGCCAATATCGGCGCAACGCCAGCCCGGCCGAGCTGGATGCCTTCGGGGCCTCGTTCCAGACCTATGCGACCGCCGTGTACCAGTCCTATTTCGCCAAATATGCCGGCCAGACCTTGAAAGTCACCGGCTCGACCGAGCGCGCGCCGGGCGACTTCATCGTCGCGACGGCATTGATCGATCCCAACGACCATAGCGGACAGACGCCGCTGGAAGTGGACTTCCGCGTCCGCACCGATTCCGGCAAGCCGGTGGTGGTGGATTTCTCGGTCGCCGGGGTCTGGCTGGCGCTGGAGGAGCGCGACCAGTTCACCGCCTTCCTCGGCCAGAACAATGGCAACATCAAGGACCTGATCGCCCATCTGGGCAGCCTGGCGAAACAGTATCGGGGTGGGTGAGAAACGGTTGAAGCGCACAGCGCTTCGAGGCTTTGGTCCGGTGGACCAAAGCCAGTGACGAACGCCCTGAGCGTAAGCGAAGGGCCGGGTGTCGATGGCAAGCTATGATCCTCTCAACGCCCCGCGCTGCGTTTGCAAGAAAGAACTTATCTACGCCGCGAGCTCGAGCGAGGCGCCGGAGGAAACGCGGCCCAGCCACTTTCTTTTTACCCTCACCCCTCACCTGAAAAATCAATGGGTTGAGCATCGCTATCGCTCGCTAACTCAATGATTTTTCTTCCTCTCCCTCAAGGGGAGAGGGCATATCGATTCCCTTATCTCCGTTCAGGCACGCATGCTTGTCCGCCGGCGCGGAAAATAGCGCGGGACGGCGTGGAAGGCCGCGAAGGCGGCCGGATCGTTTCGTCCGCTCCTTTTCAGAGCGGCAACTCCCTTTCGGGAGTCTGCATGGCCTTTCGCACCTTCCACGCCCGGCGATTTTGGGCCGCTTCAAGCTTCACCGGCGCCTGGCTATCGCCTTGGGACGGGGTCCGCAGATGGCGGAACAACGCGCCCAAGGGACGCACCACAGCGCCCGAGACCGTCTCTCGCCTGGTCACCCGGGGCTTCGTCTGCACCCAAACTCCAGGGATTCAAGAAGCGACCTGTGAAACGCGCGATACGTTGCTCCGCGTCGCTGCACACGCCGGCCTGTCTCCCGTTTTCGGACGTTCCGGAAACGCCCCGCACGAAACAGGCGGGAGATAATTTAGAG
>DATATP010000395.1:0-2807 GCA_036268715.1 Rhizomicrobium sp.
CTGCGTTACCGGGAAACCGCCGCATTATTTTTTGGGAGTATTAAAATGCCTGCACCCTTCAAGCTTGCGCCTCTGCCTTGGGACGAGGACGCTTTAGAGCCCACAGTTTCGGCCAAGACCATTTCATTCCACTACCATAAACATCACCAAGCCTATGTGGACACGCTTAACAAATTGGTGGAAGGCACCAAATTCTCCGACATGAAGCTGGAACAGATCGTCCAGGCTACCTCGGGCAGCGGCGACGCCAAGGACAAGCAAATCTTCAACAACGCGGGCCAGGTGTGGAATCACGATTTTTACTGGCGCAGCCTTACCCCCGCCAAGACGAAAGCCTCGCCCAAGCTGGAGAGCGCCATCGCGGCCTCTTTCGGCTCGACCGCAGAGCTGATCGCCAAGCTGGCAGAGGCGGGCAAGACCCAGTTCGGCTCCGGGTGGGCGTGGCTGGTCTCCAGAGACGGCAAGCTGTCGGTGGAGAAGACCGCCAATGCCGAAACGCCGATGGCCAAAGGAATCAACTGCCTGCTCACGGTCGATGTCTGGGAGCATGCCTATTATCTGGACTACCAGAATGCCCGGCCGAAATATCTGGAAGCGGTGCTGGGCAAGATCATCAACTGGGATTTCGCCGGCGAGAATCTCGGGAAGGAAGGTCAGGCGGTGCGCGCCGCCGCCGAATAGCACGTTTGGCATACGGCTCGCCCGGTCAAGGCGATTTGGGCTTTTTGCCGTCGGCGATCACGTATCCGTCCAGTCGCGCCGCCCGGTTCGGCCGGAGGCATGGGCGGGTGCCGACCCGCTTTTGGTGTCGTGGTTTCGAAGTCGCGACATTACCGATACCAAGCTCAAGGCGAACTTCGAGACCGAAACGACACTAGAATCAATAAATTGCTAGTGTCCTTCGATTCCGAAATTCGCCAGGAGCCTATATAAGGAACACGCGAATCCCGGAATCGGGACCAGACGAGGAATTTGTATATTGACGCCCCCGCGGGCACGGGAGCATCCTTGGGGTACCTGAGCAATAATCAGAGGCGTAGTGGGACAGGGGGGTCTGATGTCTCGCACCTTCACTATTCGTCAGCTCACCAAGGAGTTCGGCGTCACCGCCCGGGCTCTGCGCTTCTATGAAGAGGAAGGGCTGATTGCCCCGTCGCGGCGGGGCCAGACCCGGCTCTACGCCGCGCGGGACCGCGCCCGCATTGTGCTGATCCTGCGCGGTCGGCGCGTCGGCTTCAGCCTTGCGGAACTGCGCGAACTGCTCGACCTTTATGACGGGCCCGGCGGCAGCGCCGCCCAGATGGTGGAAGCGCGGCGCAAATTCACCGAACGCATCGCCATCCTGGAGCGGCAGAAAATCGACATCGAGGATTCGCTGCTCGAACTGCGTCAGGGGATTCTTTCCATCGATGCAGCATTGGCCAGCCAGTCGGCAACCGCCGCGGCCTGAAGGTACGGCAGGTGAAGTTGCTCAGCGGCGCTGGAGCAGCGCGATCAGGCGGACGAACCAGTTCGATCGGCGATATGCGGCCCGACTTTCCGCCACGGCACTCGCATCCCGCGCGGCGGGCCGCGATCCGGAATCGGGGAGATGCGTGTTGGAAACCAGGTGCCCTAACATGCCCAAGCTCCGTCGGACGTACACGGACTATAATGCAAAGCGTGGCACGATGATAGTTAATCGCCAATTAAAGACCGGCGCCGCTTAACAAAAGCGAATTCAGGGCACGCCGCCATTGCCCGGATTGACGTCGGGGATAGGGCCGCGGTCCGGCGAGGGCACCGCGTTTTGCGAAGAGTAGTCGCGGCAGGCGCCGTAACCGGCGCCCCAGCCCGCGCGATAGGCCTTGTTGGAAGCATAGAGCTGCTGATCGCGCACTTGCTCGGATGGCTGGCGCATATTGGCATCGGGGCTGGCGGCACTGTGGCAACCATCATCGTAACCCGCTTTGTACTCCGGCGCGCGGCGCAAGGCGCGGGTCTCCTTGCCGACAAACAGGCCGCAGCCGAGCAGCGGCAGCAACAGACACAAGGCGGCGATCGGACGGCGCATGATGAAAATCCCAAAGATTTGGTATGGGGTTTTACCCCGGATTTACGAGCTGTTGCGAGACTTGCCGCACGAAAGATGGAGACCGCGGCTTGGACGAGAGCGATTTGCTGAAACTGCGCGTGCTGCTGCTGGGGGGAAAGACGCCCGGCATGGCGACCTTGCGCTCGGTCCTGAATATTGCCGGCGTCACCAACATCGTCTCCGCGACAAGTTCCCGCGACGGCCTGGATCTTCTCTCGACGGAGCATTTCGATGCTGTGTTCTGCGAACATTGCGCCGAGGTGGTGAATGGACGGTCTTTTCCCGCAGCCGCACGAGGCTGCGCCTCGATTCTCAATCCGATGATTCCGATTTTCGAGCTGCAGGACCGGGCCAGCCGGCGCCGTGTGGAACGGGCACGCGACAACGGCGTCACCGATGTTCTGACCTGTCCCATCAGTCCCAAAACCATCACCGACAAGCTGCGTGCGGCACTGATAACCCCCCGGCCGTTTATTGCGTGCTCCGATTTTTTTGGACCGGAGCGCCGCGCACCGCGTACGGGCTTTGGCGGCCAAGATCGCCGGGTGCGCAAACCGAAAAAGATGAGGGTCAACCTCAAGGGCGAGCCGCTCTCAGGTTGACACAACGTCATCAGAGTTTGGACTTTAATCCCACAACCCTTAGTATAGACATGGTTAACGTCATCGAGGCCGCTCCGCGAGATTCGCTGATACGGAAAAATACCTATCCATCGGGGACAAAAAATCCTTTT
>DATATP010000396.1:0-4814 GCA_036268715.1 Rhizomicrobium sp.
CAGGCACTCCGCGAAATCCGCCTTGCCATGTTCGTAGGAAAAGATCGCTTCCTCGACCGCCTCTTCGCTTTCGAACAAAAGATCGCGCGCTTCGAGCAGCTGCTTGAAAATCACCAGAACGGCGGCCTTGTTCAGTTTGGCGCGCGAGCGCAGCACCCATTCGGTCTCCGCAAGCGTGACCAAAGACACGGCGGCGGGCTCTCCACCTTCCACCGCCCCTTCGATGGCGGCGCGCGCCGCTGCCGCCTGCTGCCGATCGTCACGCAGCAGAAAGCGGACAAGGACATTGGTATCCAGCCCCCGCATGCAGGTCTCAGCGCTTCAACTTGTCGAGCGGAAGCGGCCGTTTGCCCGGCCGAGACAAGGCGCCATAGAGCGAGACGATGCCACGCTTTTTGGCGCGCATGATGACGGTCCCGTCCGGCAACAGCGTGTAATGAATCTGGTCTTTGGGCCGCAGCCCCAATCCGTCCCGGATTTGCTTCGGAATGGTAGTCTGGCCCTTGCTCGTCAGCGTTCCTGTCGCCACCGTCTGTCCTTACATCCTTACGATTCATCATACCGAAAGGACCTCGGCTGGCGCAATCCAAAAATGGCCTGGCCTGTCCGCAATCTTGTATGCCGCCGCCCGCCGCGCGAAGGTGCGCTTGCTGGACGCGGAAAAACCGATGCCTTACCTCATCAAAGCGCCTGTGCCGGATGTGGGGGCGAAGGTGTTCGTCTTCACCGCGCAGAAGACGATGTATGGCGGCAAGCACATCGCGCCCGGCGATACGGTGTTCGTGTTTGCGAGCGAGAATGAGGGCGGGCAGGGGCTTGTCGCGCGCGGGCGTGTCACCGCGGCCAAAGCGATTGCGAAGAAGCGCGGCGTGGAACGGCAAACGCCGCGAGTGAGCGTCACTGTGCAGCGCGATCCGCGATCGCCAAAACGTCCGCTGGGGCGCAGCGACCTCAAGCCCTTCACCGACTGGAAAGACGGCCGGCCCGAAACCGAGCTCAATTTCAAATTCTATCGCCAGGCCACCAACAAGATCGCCGGCGTTTCCGACAAGGCGGCCGCGTTTCTGAATTCACTTTTCTAGTGCGGGCGATCGACCGGTTGTTTCCCCCACCTCTACGGCGGGCTCACCGAGCGGTGATGATGGGGCAGCAATTCTCTCGGTGTTCTCATTTCGTACTTGACGGTGGCGGTGCGTACGCGCATGCTTTGGGAGGCTCAGGGCGGAGCCGCGGAACAAGGGTCATGGTGGGAGGTGGAGCAGGGGGGCCCCCGGTGAATTTCCGGAGGTTCGAATGGGAACTTTCATGTTCCTGAACAGCCGAGGGGGAGAGGGGGTATCCCAAGCGTGAATTCAACAATCAACATCTTGGGAGGCAACTGAAGACTGGCGCCATATCGAGGGGACTGGCGCAATTGAGAACCATTCGCTATAATTTGAGACAATTAACGTCTCGTAATTGTCAAAGAGCGGTGGCATTATCCGCGGCCTCGGTGGGACGAGCATCATGGCAGGCGTTGTTAAACTGCACGCGACGGAGATCGCACCCGGGCGGCATTGGTCAGTCGGCAAGTATGTGCTGCGCTTTTCCGGCTCGGGAAATCTTGAATTGTGGAACAACGCCGCGCGCCGGCTCTTGTGGCAAAGCGGTACGCGTGGCGTCAGCGTCGCCAAAATGGTAATGCAGGACGATGGCAATCTTGTCATCTATGACCGGAACAAGCGGCCCCTGTGGTCGTCCGGCACCAATGGCAATGACGCCGCCTATCTGACGCTGCAGGAAGACGGCAACATGGTGATCTATTCGCAGGACAACCGCGCCCTGTGGCACACGGCCACCAACGGGCGATAGCGCGGGCACTGTCGTTCAGCCGGCGGCGGGTTTCTTTCGGCCCATCCCAAGCAGCGGCCGCCAGATGCGAGCCTGGATCTCCTCCACATGGCCGGGCTCAAGCTGGCCCAGATGGAACGGCCCGAATTGCACCCGGATGAGGCGGGCGACCTTGCAGCCGAGGGATTCCATCAGCCGCTTCACCTCGCGGTTTTTGCCCTCCTTGAGGCTGACGCTGGCCCAGGCATAGTGCCCGCGGGCCCGCTCGAGATCGGCGATTACCGGCCCGTAGCGAACGCCATCAATGGTGGTGCCGAGCGCCAGCTTGTCGAGGTCGGCCTGGGTGATGCGGCCGAACAGGCGCACGCGATATTTCCGCTCCCAGCCGGCGGCGGGCAGCTCGAGTTGGCGGGCGAAGGCGCCATCGTTGGTGAGGAGCAGCAGGCCTTCGGAATTGATGTCGAGGCGGCCGACAGAAACCACCCGCGGCAGCCTGTCCGGCAGCTTCTCGAAGACCGTTGGGCGGCCCTGCGGGTCGCGATGCGTGGTCACCAGCCCCGTCGCCTTGTGGTAGCGCCAGAGACGGGTGGGCTCCGGTTGTTTCAATGGCCGGCCATCGAGGGCGATGGTCTGGTCCTCGCGGGCGCGCGTGCCCTGCTGGCTGACAGGTTCGCCGTCGAGCGTAACCCGGCCGTCCGCAATCAGTTTCTCGGCGTCGCGCCGCGAGCAGAACCCTGAGCGGGCAATGATCTTGGCGAGGCGTTCGCCCGCTTCGCTGCTATCGTCGGCCAAGGGAGCGGCTCGCAAGATGGATGACGAAGGCTGGATAGCACAGGCGCTGGCTGAGGCCGAAGCCGCCGCAGTCCGGGGCGAAGTGCCGGTGGGGGCAGTGCTGGTGGGCGCGGATGGCGCGCTGCTGGCGGCCGCCGGCAACCGCATCGTCGAGCGGCGCGATCCCACCGCACATGCGGAAATGCTGGTGATCCGTGCCGGCGCTGAGAAGCTGGGCAACGAGCGGCTGGTGGGCACGACGCTCCATGTGACGCTCGAGCCTTGCGCGATGTGCGTGGGCGCCATTGCCATGGCGCGGATCGCGCGGCTGGTGTTTGCGGCAGAGGATGCGAAAGGCGGCGCGGTGTTGCACGGTCCGCAATTCTTCGGGCAGGCCACATGCCATCACCGTCCACAAATTACGCGTGCCGGCGATGCGGAAAGGGCGGCCGACTTGCTGCGCAATTTTTTTCGGGCGCGTCGCGCGCGATTGATTCCGCGAGAAGAAATCTGACACGCTGCAGAAGAAAATGGTTGGAGGCCCGTTTCAGCCATCGCCTTCGTTCAAGGCGTTGATCGAAGAGGAAACGCCGTTCGTTCAGCGGTCCCGCAACGCGGCCTGAGCTTTCGCACGCCGCCGCGCCACCCACTGGTTGAGGCCCTCCACAATCCCGGAGAACGCGACGGCGAAGTAGAGGTAGCCGCGCGGAATGTGGAAGTGCATCGCATCCGCCACCAGCGACATGCCGATCAGCAGGAGGAAGCTGAGCGCCAGCATCTTCACGGTGGGATTGCGGTGCACGAAATTGGCGACCGGCCCGGAAGCGGCGAGCATCACGATCATCGCCAGCACGACAGCGGCAATCATGATGGCGAGGTGCTCGGCCATGCCCACCGCGGTGATCACGGAATCGATGGAGAAGACCAGGTCGAAAATGGCGATCTGCGCAATGACGCCGGCAAACGAGGCATTGGTGCGGCGGTTTTCCTCTCCTTCGCCCTCCACCATGCCGTGGATTTCACGCGTGCCCTTGGTGAGGAGGAACAACCCGCCCGCGGCGAACACGATGTCGCGCCAGGAAAATGAGTCGCCCCACACCGTGATGACCGGAGCGGCCAAACCGATGACGGCTGCGATGCAGGTCAGCAACGCGATGCGCATAATCAGGGCGAACGAAAGGCCGATGCGGCGTGCCGCCGGCCGTCGCTCCGCCGGAAGACGGTTGGAGGCGATCGACAGGAATACGATGTTATCGATGCCAAGCACGATTTCGAGCGCGGTGAGGGTGGCGAGGCTCGCCCAGGCATGTGGATCGGTGAGCAGGTTCAGCATCGGGTCGGCGATTCCTGAGAGTCAGAACCAGGGGTGGGTGAGATCGGGAAAGAGAAACAGCAGCGTTTCGCGCGATGCAAGCAGGCCGATCGCGGCGCCGATGAGTACGTCGCTCAGGAAGTGCGCGTTGAGGAACGCACGCGTGAGCGCGAGATACAGGGCCAGCCCGAACCACAGCCATGCCAGAAGCGGGAACAATCCTGCGAGAACGATGGCGACGCAGAAAATGGTCATCGCGTGCCCGGATGGAAACGAATCGTGCTGCGAGTCGTAATGGAAGAACCGGAATCCGTAGAGCTCATGTTCCAGTTCATCGCGGGGACGCCGCCTTCCACACACAAGCTTGATCGAATGCAGAATGGCGCTGGAAACGGCAAGGCAGGCGAGGAAAGCAATCGCCGCCCGCCATAGCCGCAACAGGAACAACACGTCGCCCATCGCCAGCCGCGCGGCGTATGTCAGGCCGATGATCAGAATCGCGGCGGCCAGCCAGTGCGCGCCCTTGGCGAGATCGGTGGTGCGCCGAATTCGGCGGAACCAGTGCGCCGCCAGCCGGTCGTGAAAAAAGTGCGTCGCCTGCCGGTCGATGGCGAACGCGGCAAGCCCCAGCGCCAGCAAGCACAGCCCCGCCCAAAGCAGCATCCGGCGTGCTTGCCGGGACTTGCCGCCGCTGTCAAACGGCACCACCACGGTCTAGAGGTTCACGAACAGCTATTCGCCGGAGGGCAGCATGGATTTCGACTATTCGCCGCGGCAGCGCGAATGGATGAAGCGGATCGGCGACTTCATGGAGCAGCACGTCTATCCGGCCGAAACCATCTATACGCAGCAAATGGATAAGGCGCGGGAGAACGGAAATCCCTGGATTGTCGTCCCCGTC
>DATATP010000397.1:0-8271 GCA_036268715.1 Rhizomicrobium sp.
AAGGAGGACATCAGCGATCTCAAGGACGAGATTGAGGCGATGCGCAAACAGATTTCCGAATTGAGTCAGCGCAAATAGCAGTGGCTTCGCGACCGTTCCGTCTCTTGAGATGAACAGTCTTTCTTGCAGCCGCGTGTGTAACGGTTTCCATCCGGAACCGCGACAAAACAAACACGAAAATGCTTTCGGTGGCGAGGGCTGGCACTTTTCAGCGTCGCGGCGTAAATGGAAGATAGACCGTAACATCCCGCCGCTCGAAGTTGATGATTTGAACCGCGATGTCCTCAAGGCGCTTCTGTGTTGCGCGGCCTTCCTACTCGCCGCCTGCGCCGGGCCGATGCAGTTGCGCGAAGCGCAGGCCCGCGCCCAAGATCGCTTGGCCGAATATTGCGCCGGCCGCTGCGGCGGGCTGCGTCTGACCCGTTCCCAGAAGATCAAGGATCGCTGGTTGATCGATTTCGACGCGCCGGCTCAGAAATACACTGTCATGGTCGATGACGGCGGCAATACCGAGCTTACGGTATGGGACAAATAGGTGGAGCGGTTGGAAATCGTCCTCAGGCTCTCTTGACTATTTGATTGCTCGACGGCCGCCTGTCATCGGGGCGCAGCCGTCAAAAGCCTGTCCCATGGCGCATCCTTTCATGCCTGGAAAATGATGCGCCCTCAAATTCCCGGGATCGGACGTCCAGCTCTATTTCCGCAATCCGAACGCCCAGACATGGGCGTTGTGATCGACCACGAACAGTTTGCCCAGCGCCACCACCGGCTCGGTGAAATGGGCAGTCTGCCCGTCCATCGTTTTCCCGCTGGACCACAGCACTTTGCCGGTCTGCGAATCCAGTGCGAACAGGGTCATGGGAGCAGCGGCGGTGGTGCGGTAGATGCCCAGTTGGTCCTCGGTCGGCGGCGGCTTGCCGTCCAGGGAGCGGCCATGGCCTTCCGGATTGTTGGGATGCTGGCTGGTATGCTCGGCAGCCTGCAACGCATAGACAACGCCATTCGCCACTGCCGGCGGGGCGGATGGATTGAGATCGCGGCTGATCCAGGCCGGGTCCATCTTCACGCCATCTCCATCCGCTTCGATCTTGAACGCCATGATGCTGCCATCGGGCGCATCGCCATAGCTCAGCGGATATTTCGGACCGTCCTTGGCTGGAGGCCCCCACATCGGCACATAGAGCCAGCGATCGCCCTCTGGTGTCTGATAGGTCGCCATGCCGCCCCAGACGCCATGGCCCCAATAGGTCGCATCGTCATTGCCCAGGCGCGGCGATGCATACAGCGCCTTGGCGTGGTCGAAGCCGCCGAGATTGTTCGCATCGAGTAGATAGACCACGCCTTCCTTCGCCGCCGTCGCGACAAGGGTGCGCGCGCCGAAATTGAAGATCGTCGGGCCGCCGGAGCCGAAATCCAGATCCCTGGCATTGAGGACGCGCCAGTTGGGCGGCAGGAAACTGTCATTGAGGCCGGTGGCGCCGGGCCGCACCGCCAGCAGCATGTTGCCATAGACGCCGCCGCCCGGATTGTTGGGGCCATCCGCGGTGGTGACATACAGCCCCTGCGGGCCCAGCACCGGACCGCCCGCGCTCCACGGCCCCGCGGGCCGGTTCTTGCCTGTATAGAAGCGTTGCAGCTTGGGATGGGCAGGATCGGAAATATCCATTGCCGCGACCGTGCCCGGCTCGACCGGCTGTTCTTTGTCGCCGCCGCAGCCGCGTCCCGCGGCGGTATAAACGATGTTCCCGACTAGATTGAGGCTCCAGTTGCGGCTGAAGGGCGCCACCATCTGGGTGGGGGCGGCTTTCTCGCTGCCATCGCCGAGCGCCAGGCCGCGCAACTTGCCGTCGCCGGTGGTGAGATAGAGAATCCCATTCGTCTTATCGGCTACGGGCGTCGCCTGTTCGGTGTCGGCGCAATTGACCGAAGGCCTGCGCGGGGGCGGGCCGGGATTGGGAAAGGTCTTCTGCCACACGACCTTGCCGTTATTGGCGTCCAGGGCGAACACGGTGTCGTCGATGCCGACCACATAGACCAAGTCTTTCGGACCCTCGGCGGTGGCGACGCCCTGCACCACAATCGGCGACGTCAGGGTGCTGAGCGAAGTATTGACCGGTGGTGTCGAGACTTTTGTGCTCCACACCAGTTTAAGCCGCGAAACATTTTTCCTGTCGAGCACGGTTTCACCGCGGTTCCAGCCGGTGCGCTGCTGGTCGTAGCCCCAGGTCAGCCAGTCCGGCACCGCCGGCATGACTGCAAGCGGAGGCGGCGGCACGGAACGGCGTGGAGGACGGGCGTCCTCATCCTGCGCCAGGGCCGGCAATGTCAGCAGCAGGCCCATCGCCGCAGCAATCCTTGTTGTGTTCTTCATATGCAAATCCCGATTCTTTCCTACGACTATTTCTTCAGTCCGAATGCCCAGACATGGCCGGCATGATCGACGGCGAAAAGCCTTCCTAGCGCCACCACAGGCTCGGTGAAATGGACCATGTTGCCGCCCATCGCCTTGCCGCTGGACCATAATTCCTTGCCGGTCCGCGCATCCAGCGCGAACAGCGACATGGTGGAATGCGGCGTGGTGCGGATGACCGCGACCTGATCGAACAGCAGACGTTTGCCGTCGGGGCCTTTAGGGGTTTGATAGCTGCTCTCGGCGGTCTGCAACACATAGACGACGCCGTTGGCCACGACCGGCGGGGATGGAATATTGAGGTTGCGCGATCTCCAGACGGGGCTCATGGAAAGCTGGTCGCCGTCGGCGACGATCTTATAAGCCATCACGCTGCCGTCAGGCGCATCCCCATAGCCGAACGGGTATTTCGGACCGTCCTTGCGCGGCGGACCCCAGACCGGAATATAGAGATAGCGGCTACCATCGTCGCTCAGCCAGCTGGCCATGCCGCCCCAGACGCCCTTGGCCTGGAAGTCTTCGATATCGTTGCCCAGCCGGGGCGACATGTAGAGCGGGGTCTGGTGATCCAGGCCGCCGAGATTGTTCGCATCCAGCAGATACACCACCGATTCCTTTGCCGCCGTTGCCAGCAAGGTGCGGTTGCCGAATTGGAAGATCAGCGGCCCGCCCGATCCCAGATCGAGATCGCGCGCCAGCAAGGTGCGCCAGTTGGGCGGGGTGAAACTGTTATTGAGACCCCAGGCATGCGGACGCACTGCCAGCACCATGTCGCCATAGACGCCGCCGCCGGGATTGTTGGGACCGTCTGCTGTCGCGACATAAAGCCCCTCCGGTCCGGCCACCACGCCGCCCCCGCCCCAGGGTCCGCCCGGCCGCCCCTTGCCGGTATAGAAGCGCGACAGTTCGGGATGGGCAGGATCGGTGACATCCACCGCCGCGACGGTCCCAAACTCGGTCGGCTGTTCCACAGAGCCGCCGCAGCCGCGCCCCGCCGTGGTGTAGACCACATTGTCCACCAGATTGAGGCTCCAGTTGCGGCTGAAAGGCTGCACCATCTGGTGCGGCGTCATGCGGTCGGCGCCATCTCCCAGCGAAACGCTGCGCAGCTTGCCGTCGCTGGTGGTGAAATAGAGCACGCCATTTTTCTTGTCGGCCACCGGCGTCGCCTGCTCGGTATTGGAGCAACTGATCGAGGCCTCGCGCAGCGGCGTGATGGCATTGGGATAACTCTTCTTCCACAAGATTTCGCCCGTCGCGGCATCAAGGGCGACCAGCGTATCTTCGATGGTGACGGTATAGACCAGGTCTTTGACGCCTTGTGGCGTAGACACCCCTGCCACGACGATTGGCGCGGTCAGAGTGGATAGAAGCAGCGGCTTGGCGGCACTGGTGACCTGGCTGCTCCACAACAGCTTCAGCTTGGCGACGTTTTTCGTGTTCAACACGGTCTCGCCGCGGTTCCAGGCGATGCGCTGCTGGTCGTAACCGTAGGTGAGCCAATCAGGAACCGGCGCTGCCTGCACTAGAGGGCGGATCGCCGGTGGCGCTTCCGGGCGCGCCTGCGGAACGGGGGCCAGTTCCTGCGCCGAAGCAAGCCCTGCCCAAAGCAGCGCTGCGGCGGCCGCGAGTTTGAACGGCCCCATCATATCGCGTCCCGTAAGATGCGAGGTTCGCCTATACCGATGGCGTTATGGCGGGTCTGGTAAATTTGTCGCCCCGTTTATTCCTACCGACGGTCTGCCCCGCGCGTTTCCCGGCCGCCTTGAGGGAAGCGTCACCCGGGCGCTCGCTGCTGTCAACCGCAAGGCTCAAAAAGCGGAAATTGCTGTGCTGCACTGCAATCAGAGTTCGCGCGGGTGGTCCGTCATGGCGCTGCTTGGACAACTTGAGTCCGGTCGTCAGGATTTTCAATCCAGCCGCCGCCCAGGGCTTCATAAAGATGCACGGCCGCTTGGCGATTGCCCAGGGTCGTCTGTGCAAGCTGATCCTCGGCGCCGAAAAGCTGCTGCTGCGCCTGGAGAACGTTGAGCAAATCGGTCGCGCCTTGTTGATATTGTAACTGCGAGATTTGGAAAGCTTCCTTCGCCGCATCGACTTCGCGCCGCAGATGGGCTTCCACCTTGGCGGTATTGCTCAAATCGATCAAGGACAACTCCACATCGGCATAGGCGTGCAATGCGGCACTCTGATAGCGCGCGATGAATTCCTTTTGGGTTGCTTTCGCAAGCTCCTGCTGTCCGATCAGCTTTCCGCCGTCGAATATTGTCTGCAGCAGATTCGCCCCATAGGCGTATCCAAAATTGGGTCCCTGAAGCAGTGTACCGATGGCCGTGCTGACGAAGCCTCCCGATCCGCTGAGAGAAATTTGCGGAAAAAAGGCGGCCCGCGCGGCATCGACGTTGGCGTGGGCGCTTGCGAGATTGGCTTCCGCCCCGGCGACGTCGGGACGGCGCAGCAAAAGCTCGGATGGCAGGCCCGGGGCCACCGCCGGCGCCCGAATGGCGTCCAGATTTTGAGCTTCGATGTCGAAACCTTCCGGCGGTTGTCCCAGAAGGACCGCCAGGGAAAACAAGGCCTGCTTTTCCAATGTTTCCAGGCCGGGAAGCTGAGCTTCGACCGCTTCGACCTGCGCCTGTTCGCGTGCCAGATCGAGATGGGAGGTTGCGCCCGTCTTCACCCGCAATTTGATGACATCCAGGATTGCATTGATCGCAGCGATTTCCTCGTTGGCGATGGCGATCCGCTGGCGGACCGCCAGCACATTCAAATATTGTTCTGCAACATTGGCGGTGACAGTGAGTGCGACCGACTGTTGGGCAAAATGCGCCGATTTCAGTTGCTCGTTTGCCGCGCGAAGATTGTCTCGTGCCAATCCCCAGAAATCCAACTCATAGCTGGCATCGAAAGTGAGGCCGAACTGTTTGCCGCTCAGGAATTGCTGGCAGCTTTGGCCATTGCAGCCGCCATTGACATGACTGGCCTGCGCGCCCAGCTGAGGAAACAAAACAGAATGTTCGATTGTGGATTGGGCCTCGGCCTCCATCACCCGAGCGGCCGCGACAGCAAGATCCCGGTTGTCGGCTTGCGCCTTCCCCACAAGGGCCGTCAGGGCCGGATCGCCAAATGCCTGCCACCAATCCATTTGCGGCCATACGCCAGCGGAGCTTTCGACGGGACCGGTAAAAGATTTCGGAACCAATGGCGCCGGCAGGGATTGCGGAACGCTTGTGGCGCAACCGGCCAGAGCCAAGGCCAGGGCCGCGGCGCCGGCCTTTCCTTTTGGTCCTTTGCAGAGGGACATTGTTTTATTCATAGCGCAATGCCTGAATGGGATTGGCGCGAGCCACGCGCAGGGCATGGGCGAAGATGGTGGCCCAGGCGATCATCAAGGCGACCAGCCCGGCAGCGACGAAATAAAGTGGATTCAGGGAGATGCGATAGGCAAAGCCTTGCAGCCACCCATGCAGATAATACCAGGCCGCCGGCCAGGCAATGGCGTTGGCGATCAACACGGGAATGGAAAATTGCCACAACAGCAACACCACCACGTCGCGGGTACGCGCCCCGAACACTTTGCGAATGCCGATCTCCCTGGTGCGGCGTCCGACAGTGAAAGCGGCGAGCCCGAACAGTCCCAGACAGGCGATGAAGATGGCGATGCCGACAAAAACACCGAACATCTCGCCCTGCCGCTCGTCGCTCTGGTACAGCTTGCCGAAATCGTCATCCAGGAAATAACGCGACACGGCTTTGGTCGGCGCGAAGGCGTGCCAGGCCCGGTCCACGAACGCCACGGCCCGGGGTACCGCATCCGGCCGAATGCGGACCATCGCAAAGCCGGTATATTTCGGGTCATAGAAGTAGATGGAAGGCCTGGGCGGCTCGCGCGCGCCATCGAACTTGGCGTCCGCCAGCACGCCGACAATCTGCAGATGGGTCTTGCCGTCTAGGATGGTCCGGCCCAGCGCCTGTTGCGCGGTCAGGCCCAACCGGGCGGCCCCAGCCTGGTCGATCAGGATATTGTGCCCGTCATTGGCTGTTATTGCCGACTCATCGGTGGGCGGTCCTGACGTGTCCACCCGATCCTGCGCACGGTTGTCGGACAGAAGCCGGCCCGCCACCAGTTTCATGCCCAGGAAGTGGACCGCGTTGGCGCCGATGACGCGATTGTTCAGATCGACGAATTCGGGATGACCGGTCAGTTGCATCGTTCCCGATGACCTGCTGCCGTTAAAGGGAGGTGTGCCGATCATAGCGACATCGAGGATATTGGGATCGGACTTGAGCCGCTGGATGAAGCTTTGCTGGTCATCCATGGTCAGCAGTCCCGACCCATCGACAACCAGCACATTATCCTTGCGGAAACCCAGATCGATGTTGCGTGCGAAGGTGATCTGGCTGAACACCACGCTGGCGGCGATGCCCAGTGCGATTGAGACGGCGAATTGCATCACCACCAGCGCGCTCCGCAAACGCCCCGACCCGGCCTGTCCGGCATTGTTGGCGCGCAGGACCAAGCCCGGCCGGAAGCCCGAAAGCACCAAAGCTGGATAGCTTCCGCTGATCAGGCCTGCCAGCACGGTTACACCGATAATGATCAGCAGAAGCGGCCAGTCGCCGGCATAATCGAGGCCGACCGGATGCTGGAGAAAGCGGCTGAAGGAAGGTTGCAGAATTTCCACCAGCGCCAGCGCCAGAACGAGCGAGAGCAGCGCCATCAGCACCGCCTCTCCCAGAAACTGGACGATAAGCTGGGTGCGGTTCGCGCCATGGGTCTTGCGCAGCGCAATCTCGCGGGCACGCAGCAGAGCGCGCGCGGTCGCCAAATTCATGAAGTTGAAGCAGGCGACCAGCAGGATCAGCACGCCGACAATGCCCACGCCATAAAGCGTGATCCAGCTGCCCGCCGGCGTCATGTTGCCCCTCCAGCGGTCCGAATTCAGATGCACATCGCGGAAGGGGGTCAGGTGGAACCGATAAGCCTGGCTTCCCTTGAGCGGGTTGCCGGCAGCGTTGAGCTCTCCGGTGACGGCGCGGTCCAGCAGCGGCGCCATCTTGGCAATCACCGTGCGCGGATCGGCCCCCGGCGCCAGCCGGACATAGCCATGACCGTTCTCCGTGTGCCAGCTGTGTTTCATATCCTGGCTATTGCGATCCGCGATTGAGGTGTTCGGCAGGAACACATCGCCATCCAATTGCGAGTTGTAGGGTATATCCCGCACGACGCCCGTCACTTTCAGCGAAACCATGCGGCCCAGGCAGGCCGTATCGGTGACCTCGCAATTGGCGGAGGTCGAGATGATCTTTCCGATCGGGTCGGCATCGCCGAAATATTTCCGCGCGGCGCTTTCGGACAGAACCAGCGATTGCGGATCGGCGAACACGTGCGTGGGATCCCCTTTGATCAGCCGCAGCCTGATGATGCTGAAAAAATTCGGGTCCACCGAGTCGATCCGCTGGCGGAACTGCCGGTCGCCGACCATCAGCGTCATGGAATAATTGTTGTAGATCCGGGTCATCGCCGTCACTTCCGGAATCTCGCTGCGCATCGCTGCCGGCGTCGGGAATGGAACTGTTGAGGTAAGAAGCGGATCGCGCCCCGGCAACTGGATCGCCATCTCAAGGCGGTAGAGATTTTCCGTGCCGGGGATCCATTTGTCGTAGGAGAGCTCGTCGCGCACGAACAGGATCACGAAGATCACACATGCGAGCCCCAGAGCCAGCCCAGCTATGTTAATGAAGCTATAGAGTTTGTGCCGGGCGATATTGCGCAGCGCGATGACCAGATAGTTGCGGAACATCATGGCCTCCTATTCGTAGCGCAGGGCGTGGACGGGGTTGGCGCCGGCAACACGCAA
>DATATP010000398.1:0-14104 GCA_036268715.1 Rhizomicrobium sp.
ACAATCGCGAGGCGGTACTGGAAGTGCTGGGCCGCTTCAACGAGGATCTCAGCGTTTTGCAGCGGGCGGTTCGCAATGGCGATGGCGAGCAACTGTTCAATTTCTTCACCCGCACCCGCGCCATCCGCAGGGCGATTATCGAGATGGGGCAGGAGAGCCCGGCTCCGAATTTTGGACGGAGATAGCCTTAATAAAGAGAAGATAGCAGCCGGTCCGGCGACCATTCGGGCGCGGTCACCTGTGACAGCTTGGCCACGCCGCCGCCGGATCGCCAGGCGCGCGCAGCATCTGGCCAGGAAACCTCGCCCCGCAGCAAGGGCGCGAAGACCGATGCATTGGTCAGGCTGACATAGGCCTGCATGTTTTTGGCCGGCGCGCCATGGGTGCCAGCAGGCCGAACGGAATCGGCCCGTAGCATCAGGTCCAGGTTGCGTCCGTCTGGATCGCGGCGCATGTGGAATTGGAACCGTCCGGCGATGAAATTTCTGCTTCCGGCGGCGGCGATGTCCAGGTCGAAGCGCGAAAGACCGCCGCCGCTCAGTACGCTGCTGGCATGCAAGGCTGCGGGCAGGAAGGTGAACTTGTGGGCTTTGCCGTCACCGCCGGTCCAGGCCAGTTGCTGAGGTCCCGCCGCTTCATAGACGGTCTTGGCCGCGCCATAGGTGAGGGCATGAAACGCGAACCGTTCGCTGCGCCAGGCGAAGGGCCCATGCGCCCCGGTGCCCTTGATCGAGAAGCCGGTGAACACCGTATCGAGGCGGAATGGAAAGCCCGAAAGCGTTTTTGAATGCCAATCGATCGCCATGCCGGGAATCGCTTCGCGGCCCTTCATCGAATCCAGCTTCCTGTCCAGGGCCGAAGCGGCGTTCCACCAATGCACACCGACCCAGGCGGCAAGACCAAGGAGCATGCAAAGAGGCGCAAAGAGCCAGAAGCGGCTGGAATAGCTCATGGGAAGGGGGGAGTCAGCCGCATTTGGAATAGCCGCAGGACAGGCAGGAATCGCAGCCCTCCAGCTTGATCAGACTGGCATCGCCGCAGCGCGGACAAAAGCGGACGCGCGCGCCTTCCGGCGGAACTTGCGCCACAGACGCCTCTGGCACCAAGCTGGACAGGCGCCCATTCAAAAAGCCGATTTCGATCATGTGCCGCTCGATCACTTCGCCGATGGCCGCGAGCAGCGAAGGCACGTAGCGCCCGCCCATCCATTGGCCGCCGCGCGGATCGAAGATCGCCTTCAATTCCTCCACCACGAACGATACGTCGCCACCCCGGCGGAATACTGCTGAGATCATGCGGGTCAGCGCCAGCGCCCAGGCATAGGCCTCCATGTTCTTGGAGTTGATGAACACTTCGAAAGGACGCCGCCGCCCATCCTTCTCGATATCGTTGATGGTGATGTAGAAGGCGTGATCGCTGTCCAGCCATTTGATCTTGTAGGTGCAGCCCGGCAATTCTTCCGGCCGGTCGAACGGTCGGGTCATATAGATCACCCCGCCGCTGGAAGCGCGCGGCTCCGGCAAGGGCAACGGCAGCTCCGGCTCGCGTTCACGCGCGATCATGCTCTCGGCGGCGATCGCGTGCTTGGGTTCCTCGAAGGCGGACAGCACCGCTCCGGTCACGTCATTCGGCCGATAGGTCGTGCAGCCTTTGCAGCCGGAGTCATAAGCCTCGAGATAGACATGGCCGAAATCCTCGAAGGAAAGGTCGACCGGGATATTGATGGTCTTGGAAATGGCGCTGTCGATGAAAGGCTGGGCTGCCGCCTGCACTGCCAGATGGTCCGCGGGGCGCAAGGTCTGTGCGGTGACGAAATAGTCCGGCAGTGCCGTCTCGGCCCCGAATTTGGCGCGCCAGACGCGCACGGCATAATCCTCGACGCGAGATTGACTGCGGCTGCCGTCAGGCTGCAACACCTTGCGGTCGTAGCTGAAGGCAAATACCGGCTCGATGCCGCTGGAGACGTTGCCCGCGAATAGCGAAATCGTGCCGGTGGGCGCGATGGAGGTGAGCAAGGCATTGCGGATGCCATGAGCGGCAATGCCGCTCTGAATGTCCTGGGGCAGCGCCTGGATATGCGGACGGGCGAGATAGGCGTCACGATCGAATAAGGGGAATGGGCCCTTTTCCCGCGCCAATGCGAGGCTGGCGCGATAGGCAGCGTGACTGATGGTGGAAAGCCAGGTCTTGATCAGGATCAGGCTGTCCAGGGAGCCGTATCGGACCTTGCAGAAGATCAGCGCGTCGGCGAGGCCGGTCACGCCCAGGCCGATGCGCCGCTTGGCCAGCGCTTCCTGCCGTTGCGCCTCGAGCGGAAAGCGCGACACATCGATGGCATTGTCCAGCATGCGCACCGCTGCGGCCGTCAGCCGCTCCAATCCGTCCAGGTCCATCGCCGCGTCCGGCGCGAAGGGATTCTTCACCAGCCGCGCCAGATTGATCGAGCCTAATAGACAGGCGCCATAAGGCGGCAACGGCTGTTCGCCACAGGGATTGCTTGACGATATGGTCTCGCAATAGGCGAGATTGTTCTGCTCGTTGATGCGGTCGATAAAGATGACGCCAGGCTCGGCATAATCATAGGTCGAGCGCATGATGCGCTCCCACAGGCTTCTCGCCTTGAGCGTGCGCCAGACCTTGCCGCCGAATTTCAGCTCCCAGTCGCCGTCGGACTTCACTGCGGCCATAAAGGCATCGGTGACCAGAACCGACAGATTGAAATTGGAAAGACGTCCGGGTGTGCGCTTCGCAGCGATGAAATCCTCGATATCGGGATGATCGACCCGCAACGTCGCCATCATCGCGCCGCGGCGCGCCCCCGCACTCATGATGGTGCGGCACATCGCGTCCCACACGTCCATGAAAGAGACCGGCCCCGACGCGTCCGCGCCCACGCCGTTCACCGGCGCGCCTTTCGGCCTCAGGGTCGAAAAATCATAGCCGATGCCACCCCCCTGCTGCAGGGTGAGGGCCGCTTCGCGCAAGGCCGAGAAAATCCCGTCCATCGAATCGGGAATGGCGCCCATGACGAAGCAGTTGAATAAGGTGACGCTGCGCCCGCTGCCCGCCCCAGCCAGGATGCGGCCCGCGGGCAGGAAGCGATGTCCCGCCAAGGCGCCCGCGAACTCAACCGCCCGCTTGCCCCGCTGCTCAGCCGGCTCGGCCGCGGCGAGGGCGAGCGCCACCCGCGCCCAGCTTTCCGCCAGATCGTGGTCGACCGGGGTGCCGTCCGCCGCTTTAAGGCGGTATTTCATGTCCCAGATCTGGGTGGAAATGTCGGTCATCCGTCCCGTATCAAGCAGATTTGTGCGCGGTCCGCCACAAGCATGGCGTCCCGGACCGAATATGGCGTTTCCGCCTTTCCCGTTCCAGCCGGTTCCCACTATTCGGTTGCCTGCCCATTCTTGAACCTTTTGCCGGCCAGGGAGCGCCAGCGCTCCAACTGCAGGCGATAAAGGTACGGCAGCGCCCTGAAGGTGCTTTTTCGTTCGCCTGCCGTCACCAGCAGGCGGTGCAGGTTGAGCAGGACGCGCCCGGCGGCCGGAATATCGTTCGCCGCCGCCACCGGCTCCAGATATTGATTGATCAGCGCATTGGAGGAGAACACGGAAAGATAAACGGCGACACCGCGCCCGACCACAGCGCAGACATATTCGGCAAAGCCTGGCCGGGTAACCGCCGCCTCACCACCCGGAAGCACCAAATGCAAGCCATGGCCCGCCGTCTGATATTTCTCCGGCAAGGTATTATAGGGAATTTGCAGGATCAGCACACCGCTCAAGTCCGGCCGCCAGGCCTCGTCCAGTTCGGGAAATAGCCGCCAGCCGCAGAGAAATTCCCGGCAGACCTTGTAGCGCTTGGCATAAATACCGCAGCCGGTGCCGGTGTAATGCGGGCACAGGACCAGTCCTTCCTTGTGGAATTCCGGCGTGTCGATCTTGAGATCGCGGCAACAGGCCTTGCAGGCGCCGCAGCGTTTGTCCGGCATGGTCATCGCGCGCTTGCGGCGAGCAGCCGGTCCGTCGCACCTTCTATCCGCTGTTGCAACACCGCCATGAACGCCGCCCGCTTCAGCCCCGGCGCAATCGGTTCCAGGAATTCCAAGGTGATGGTGCCGGGCCGCTTGAGAAAGCCCGTCCAATAGGCGCCCGAATCCAGAGCCGCCGGAACGCAGGGCAATCCCAGCAGCGCATATAGCCCTGCAACCCCCGCCTTGTAGTCGGGCGGCGCCCCCGGCTTTTTGCGCGTGCCCTCCGGAAAGATCAGGATCGGCCGGCCCTCGGCAATCACCGTCTGGGCGGCGTGCGTCATACGGCGCAGCGCCTTGGCCCCCCCCTCGCGGTCGATCGGGATGGCCGCCGCTTTCCACAGATACCAGCCGTAAAAGGGGATGAGCAGAAGCTCGCGTTTCAGCACAATGCCGGGCTGATCGAGCGCCAGGTAAAGCGCCAAAGTGTCCCACATGCTCATATGCTTGGACGCGATCAGAACCGGACCACACGGCGGGCTGCCGACGATGCGCCAAGCGATCCCGCAAAAGACCCGCAAACCCCAGAAGGTGCCGCGCGCCCAGTAGCGCGCCATCCAGGCCGTGACCCCGCGAGGCAGCGCCAGCGCCGGCAAAAACAGGACAGCCAAGACGATCGTCAAAAGCAGAAACCACGCCATGAAGGCAAACGAGCGCAGAACGATCATATACGCATCACGTGCTGCGGCTCATGGCAAGACTTGCCAGATATTTCACATACTCGCGCTGCAGCAGCAGGAAAGTGTGAGGCTGGCGCCACCAATGGGTGACATCGACACCCGCCGGATCGACCGGCCAAAGGGTCAGGCGGATGTTCGGCATCACCCTGCGGAATTCGTGCAAGGTGCGCGGCATGTGATAGCGGGCGGTGACGATGACGAGGCTGCGGAAATGATGCTCGCGCGCCCATTCGGCCGCTTCGTCGGCATTGCCGCGCGTATCCTGGGCGGCATAGCCGACATCGGCGCAGCAGGCGAAACGCTTCCCGCCATGAGCAATGTGCCCCAGCACCGCCTTGGTGGTCTGCATGTCGGCGCCGGTGATCAGGAGGCGCTTGCCGACGCCATGCTCCAGCAACGCCACCGCGTTTTCCAGCCTCTCGTCGCCGCCCGTCAGCACCACGATGCCGTCGATGTGCGAAGGAAGGGGCGAAGTCGCCGGCAGCCCTGCTGCGAACAGCACAAAGCCCACCGCATAGGCAAGCAGCGCCAGCAGGATCGCGGTGAAGAAGGCGCGCAAGGCGAAAGGCTCCGGGTTCCGCCCGCAGAATAGCAGCGCGGCGCCCGGCGACAAATCGGTCAATAGATCGCCCGCACCACCGACAAGACGGAAATCCGCGCCGTCGCCCAGGCGATCAGCGCCGTGATGGCCGGCACGGTCAGCAGCCAGGGAAGCTCGTTCAAGCGCAGCGACAATGGCGGCAGGAAGGGCACCGCTTCAACGCCGAACGCCTCCAGCCCGCCCGCCGCGACGAATAGCAGCGCCGCAAACAGTGTCCCCGCCAGCGCGGCCATCAGGGCAGACAGGAAATAATGCCATTCGATATTGCGGGCGATAAAGCTGGCCCGCGCGCCCATCTGGTGCAGCAAGGTCACCATGTCATGATGGGCATCCAGGCCCGCGCGGGTGGCGAACGATACCGTTGCAGCGGTCGCGCCAGCAATCAGCAGCAATATTCCGTATGCGGAATAACGGATGGCGCCGGCCAGTCCCTGCAATCTCTGAATCCAGCGGCGATGATCATCGAGCAGCGCCTGGGGCGCGGCCGCCTTCAGCCGTGCGGCCAGGGCGGTCATGTCGATATCGGCGCCCGGGTCCAGCTCGGCGTCGATCAGCCGCGGCAGGGGTATGCCTTCCACCACGCCGGCCTTTCCCAGCCAGGGCGCCACCAGCGCCGCGATTTGCGCGTCCGACAGCGGCGCGGCATGCGCGATGCCTTGTGTCGTGTTCAGCACCGAAAGCGCTGTCGCGACCTCGTGGTCCAGGCCGGCGCGTGCATCGCCGGCTTCGGGCGGAGAAATCTGCACCGTGATCCGGTTGGCGAGACCCGCCTGCCAGCTCTGTGCTGTGCGATCGGCGATCAGCGAGGCGCCGAGCGCCAGCGCCGCCAGGAACGCCATCACCGCAATGACGAAATCGAGCGGCGCGGCGCCTTTGTCGCGGGGCAGAACGCTGCTGCTGCTTTCCTTCACAGGATCGCTCCCGTCGCGGCGCGCAGCTCCACCAGCCGGCCTTCGACCAGCCGCATCTCGCGGGCGCGGGTGGCTTCGATCAGGGCGCGGTCATGGGTGGCGATCAACACCGTGGTTCCCAGACGGTTGAGCTCGGCGAACAGCCGTATCAGCCGCGCCCCCATTTCCGGATCGACATTGCCGGTCGGCTCGTCCGCGATCAGAAGGTCGGGGCGCGCCACCACGGCGCGGGCGATGGCGACCCGCTGCTGCTCGCCGCCCGACAGGGTGGGAGGCCGCGCGCCGAGCCGGTCGCCCAGCCCGACCCAGGACAATAATTCCCGCACGTCATGGCTGTAATCGGCGCCATGCTTGCCGCCCAGCCGCAACGGCAACGCCACATTGTCGAAGGCCGACAGATGGTCGAGCAGCCGGAAGTCCTGGAATACGACGCCGATGCGCCGCCGCAGAGCCGGAAGCGCGCCGCGCCGGGCGGTGGCAAGGTCGTGTCCGAACAAGGTGATGAGTCCGCGCGACGGCGGCTCGGCGATATACATCAGTTTCAGGAGCGTCGTCTTGCCGGCGCCGGAAAGGCCGGTCAGGAAAGTGAAGGACCCCGCCTCCAGGACGAAATTGACATCACGCAGCACTTCGGGCCCTGCCCCATAGCGCATACCCACATTTTCGAAGCGAACCATGCCCGAACATAGCCATGCGCCGCCTTGCGGTCATCGGTCGGCCCGCTTATTTTCAACAAGTCTTAAGGGGGCGCATTTCTCACGCAAAGCCGGTTGACACTTTCATTGGAAATGCTCCGTTAGGATCGGGCGCATGATCATATCCTGTCCGTCCTGCGACACTCGATATCAGGTCGACGAGGCGAAATTTCCGCCTCGGGGCCGCACGGTCCGCTGTGCCAAATGCAGCAATAGCTGGCATCAGCCCGCGCCCGAGCCGGAGGCCTCCCCCGAACTGGCCGTCATGGCGCCAGAACCGGCTCCCGTTCCAGTGCCGCAGCAAGCCGCGGCCGAACCCGAACCGGAGCCGGTGCGCCAGCGTCCCCCCAGCATCGGCAGCCATTATCACCCGCCACAGCCCGCGGCCGCACCCCGGGAGAACTTGCGCGCCCATCTGCCCGAATTGCGGGGCTCGATCCTGCCGGTGCTGGCGGTGGTGGGAGGCTGGCTCGGGCTGATCGCGATCGTGCTGGTGATCGCCTTCTCGGCGGTGCGCTATCGCCAGGACATCGCGGCGATCTGGCCGCAATCGGCGGGCGTCTATTCCAGCCTGGGCATGAAAGTGAATCCGTCGGCGATCGATTTCCGCAATGTCGATTATCACCGCGAGATCGAGGATGGCGTGGTGGTTCTGGCCGTGACAGGGCGCATCGTCAACACCGGCAAGCGCGAATTGCCGGTACCGCGGATGGTCGAGGTGAGTCTGAGCGATGCCAATAATCACGAACTCTATCATTGGAGCTTCGGCTCCGGCGCCGCCACCTTGAGGCCGGGCCAGTCAGTCCCTTTTGCCACACGATTGTCGAGCCCGCCGATCGCCTCCCGGCATCTGCAATTGCGCTTCGCCAAGGACGGGTCATGATCCTGCCCGCGGTGTTGTTTCCGGCCGACGACATCGCCGCGCGGCTGCGCCGTCTCGTCAAGCGGCTCGCCGTCCTGCCCGATCCGCCCCAGGTCGCGGCGCCGGTGCTGGTGGGCGCCTTCGTGTTCGCCGCCGATTTGGTGCGCATGATGGCGGAGGAGGGCGTGTATCTTGAGACCGAGATGATCTGGCTGCGCTCCTATGGCAACGCGCGGGTCGGCAGCGCTTTGTCCGTGCTGGCAGCGCCCAGCGATCACGTCAGGGGCAAGCATGTGCTCTTGATCGACGGGGTACTGGACAAAGGCCACACCATCGCGCGCTCCACCCAGCTTCTGAAAGACGCCGGCGCGGCCTCAGTCAAAACCGTGGTCGCGGTGGACAAGCATCATGACGATGCGGTCACCAAGGCCGATTACGCGCTCTATACCGGGGTGAAGGATTTCATCGTCGGCTATGGCATGGACGATGCCGGCAAATACCGCGCGCTGCCTTACATCGGGAAAGTAGACGGCTAGGGCAATCTGCGTTCAGATTGAATCGCGGCTCTCACCCTTCGACAGGTTCGGGGTGAGGAAACCTAGAAATCTCCTCATGCTGAGCTTGTCGAAGCATGAGGGGGCGAACGCGTTTGAATGCAACTTGCTCTAATCCCGCCGCTACCCGCAATGTCATGGCCGGGCCCCCGGGACCACGCGCAGCGTGGCCCGAGGATAAACTTCACGACCCGGACATCCCTGGATGGCCGCCGCAGGGGGCCATGACAATTGGGATTCAGAACGCCTTGAGCAGCCGGTCGATATAATCGCGCTCCTGCTGCGGCCGATTCATCTCCCCGGCGCGTTTGCGAAGCTCCTGCAGGATCTGCCGTGCCCGAGCGAGGTCGCTGGGTCCGGGAAGCTTCACGGTCGAATTGCCGAAGGGCGAATTGCTGCGGCCGAGCGGATCGTCCTGGCCCTCGCCGGGACCATTCTTGCCTTCCTTCAGCGCTTCCTTGGCCAGTTGACCCGCACCCTGGCGCAGGCCCTCCAGCGCATTCTTCTGGGCGTTGGCGGCATTGTCGAAATCCTGCTGTCCCAGCGCGCCCTTGGCCTCGCCCATCGCCTTGCCGGCGCCGCGCAACTTGTCCGCCAGCTTGGGGTCGAGACCCTTCAGCGCATCGCCCAATTGTTTTTCCAGTTCGCCCTGCTGCTTGGAAAGGCTTTGCGCGCCGCCGTCCTTGGGATCGCCCAGGCCATGCCCCTGCCGAAACGTCTTGTCCAGCAGCATGCGCTGCTTTCCCATCATCTCGCCGAATTTCTGGATGGCGTCGTTGAGCGCCTTGTTGCCGGCCTGGCCCTGGCCGCCTTGGCCCTGGCCGCCCTGAGCCATGTGCATATTTTCCAGCATGCTCTGCAACATCGCGAGCATCTGCGCCGCCTGCTCCCGGGCCCCGCTTTGCGCCAGTTGCTGGATCGCCTTCAGCATCGCCTGGATGTCTTTTTCGCCGACAATCTTGGCGTCCTTGGGCAGCGGTTGCTGCCCCGCGGCCGGAGGGTTGTTCTCCAGCGCCTGCATGTAGCGCTGCATCGCCTGGTCGTAGCGCTTGAGCAGCTCATCGATCACGTTCTGCGGGGCACCGGCGGCGAGCGCCGCAGTGATCGCGGCCTGGAGCTTGCGCAGTTCCTCTGCGGCGGTGAGCAGCCCGCCATGCTCCAGCGCCATCGCGGTCTGCCATAACAGATCCTCGACCCGCGCGATCTGACCGGGATCGCGGGCGGTCCTGACGCCCCAATAGGCGGACCGCAGCGCCAAATAGACTGCGTCCTTGCCCTCATAGAAACGCTCCGGTGCGAGCGCGAGGGCGTCAAGCGCCGCCGCAACTCCCCGCCAGCCCGCCCGATCGGCCGTGGCGAGGTTCTGCCGCTGCTCGATCAGGGCGCGGGCGAGAGGATCGGTGAACACCCGCGCCGGCAGGCGGAAAGTGACGGGCCGGCTGTAACCCCGCTGACCCACGGCATCGCGCGCCTCCAGCCTGGCATCGACCATCAGCCCCGCATAGGGATGCGCAGTGAGATCGATGAAACTGGTCTGCGACACCGATTTGCCGGGCGCCAGCGGCAAATCGGCAGAGAGTGGCCGCCCATGCCGGCCGTGCGGCGTCAGGATCACCCGCGCGGATGCCACGCCATAATCGTCCCGCGCCGTAAAATCGAACTTCACGGCATCGCGCCGGGTGGCGGACGGCGGCGCGGTGAAGGCGATGGTCGGCGGCGCATCGGGTACGGCATGGATGCGCCAGTTGCCGATCGCATGGCCTCCCACCCGCACCGTCACTCTTGCGTCATGCCGGATGACGGTATTGCTGGTATATTCGCCTTCGCCGCCGGCAAAGCGCGGTGCCTGGTTGCTTCCCGCAGCGAGACCGGGAGCCCGGGGGGCGCCATGCACGCGCAAATTCAGCACCGATCCCGCCGGCACCGGAACGAGGCCCGTATCGGCGGCAGTCAGGGACTGCAATGGCGCGCCGGTGTAGCCGGGCGGATCGATCCAGGCATCCATAGTGGCCGCGGCGCCAGCGCCGCTATCGAAAGCGCTGACCAAACGGTCGATCAGATGATTGTGCGCAATGACCAGGCCGGCCGCCAGGGCGATCAGCAAATACCAACGCAGGCCGCGCGGATCGCGACTGTTCAGGTCGGCCCGGGGCGGCGCGACGCGAAAGCCACGGGCTGGCAGCGCGCGCATCCGGTGCAGCTTCCAGAGATCTTCCGCGAAGCCATCACCGGATCCGCCTGCCAGCACATCGTCCTTTTCAGAGATTGGACGATGCGCGAAGCCGCTGTCGCGCTCCAGCCGCCGGGCGCTTTCCAGCGATCCCGGCCAGGCGAATCCCTCGAAACTTTTATAAAGCGACCAGCCGGTCGCGGTGATTGTTGCCGCCAGCAAAAGTGCCTGGACAGGCCAGGGAAGAAAGGCGAACAGGCCGAACAGCGCCAGCGCGAGATACGCCCCGGCAAATCCCGCCGCCGGCCATAGCGCCGGCAGCAACCGTTCCAGGATCAGCGAAAGCCGCGCCAGCACAAGCCGGCGGCGGAGCGGGTCAGGTTTCCAGCCAGGATGGGAGACGGTCTTGGGCGATAAGCTGCTCATAACTCAGGCGCGGCCGTATGATGCTCCATTCCTCGCCCTTGACCAGGATTTCCGGGGCGGGCGGCCGGGCATTGTAACTGGATGCCATCACCGCGCCATAGGCGCCCGCGGAAAGGATTGCCACAAGATCGCCGCTTTTGAGTTCCGGCAGGTCCCGGTTGGCCGCGAACAGATCGGACGTCTCGCAGACCGGTCCCACCACATCATAGCGGATGCGCGGGAATCCGGGCACGGGTTCTGCGACCGGCATGATCTGATGATGGGAGTCGTACAAAGCCGGCCGGATCAAATCGTTCATGCCTGCGTCAATGATCAGAAAGGTCTTGGCATCGCCGCGCTTCACATAGATGACGCGCGCCACCAGCACGCCTGCATTGGCAGCGATCAGCCGGCCCGGCTCGAACAGCAGCTTGCAGCCGAAGTCGCGGGTGACCCGGCTCACCATTGCACCATAGGCGGCAGGATCGGGCGGCGGCTGGTTGTCATGCTCATACGGCACGCCCAGCCCACCGCCCAGATCGAGACGGAGGATGGCATGACCATCGGCGCGCAACTGGCCGATCAGTTCGCCGATGCGCCGGAACGCCAGCTCGAAGGGTTCGAGATCGGTGATCGGGCTGCCGATATGCACATCGACGCCGACGATCTCGATGCCCTTGAGGATCGCGGCATGGGCATAAGCCTCGCGCGCATGGGCGAAAGGAATCCCGAACTTGGTCTCTGCGGTGCCGGTGGTGATCTTGGCGTGGGTCTTCGCGTCCACATCAGGATTGATGCGCAACGTCACCGGCGCGCGCTTGCCCAACGCACCGGCGATTTCGTCGAGCGCAGCCAGTTCCGATTCGCTTTCGACATTGAATTGATGGATGCCGGCGGCGAGCGCGGCATGCATTTCGCTTTCGGTCTTGCCGACGCCAGAGAACACGATCTTCTGCGGTGAAATACCTGCCGCCAGCGCCTTGGCCAGTTCGCCGCCCGATACGACATCGGCGCCCGCACCCAGCTTCGCCAATGTCTTCAGAACGCCAAGGTTGCCGTTGGCCTTGACGGAAAAGGCGATCAGCGAGCCCTTCGGCAACGCTTCGGAAAAAACCTTGTAATGCCGCTCCAAGGTGGCGGTGGAATAGCAATAAAACGGCGTGCCCACGCTTTGCGCCAGTGCCGCGAGCGACACCTCCTCGGCGCTGAGCACCCCGTCGCGATAATGGAAATGATTCATTGGACTTCCAGGCGATCCGCCTATCGGCCGATCGGATAGGGCGGCTTGGAGGGATCGGTCTGGTTCTTTGGCGTGGATTCGCCATTCGGCTTGACTAGGTCGTTCTTCACGCCGCATCCGGCCAGAAGTACAGCCGCCAGGGTCACGAGCAGAAATCGCTTCATTTGAGCTTCTCCCGCCAGAAATGCACCTGTTCCAGCACCCGCGGCGGCGCCGTGCCGCCCAAGCTCATGCGCGACGTCACCGACGCGTCCAGCGACAATACACCAAACACGGCCCGGGTGATCGCCGGATCGACGGCCTGCATCTCTTCCAGCGTCAGCTTGTCCAGGCTCACGCCCTTGTCCTCGGCGCGTTTGACGATGCTGCCGGCGATATGATGCGCCTCCCGGAAAGGCCTCTTCAGCACCCGCACGATCCAGTCGGCCAGATCGGTGGCGGTGGGAAAGCCTACCTCTGCCGCCTTGCGCATCGCGTCCGGCTGGGCCGTCAGATCGGCGATCATCGCCGCCATCGCCGCCAGCGAAAGCTCCAAGGTGTCGGCGGCGTCGAACACCCGCTCCTTGTCTTCCTGCAGATCGGTGCCATAGGTCAGCACCAACCCCTTCACCACCGTCGCCAGCGCCACGAAATCACCCAGCACCCGGCCGGTCTTGCCGCGGATCAGCTCGGCGGCGTCGGGATTGCGCTTCTGCGGCATGATCGAGGAGCCGGTGGTGAAGGCGTCCGACAATTTCACGAAGCCGAAGGCGGGCGTGGACCATTGCACCAGCTCGCCCGCCAGCCGCGACAGATGCACCGCGCCGATGGCGCAGGCGGCGAGATATTCCAGCGCGAAATCGCGCGCCGAGATCGCGTCCATCGAATTGCGCATCGGCCGTGTGAAGCCCAAGGTCTTGGCGGTGAATTCGCGATCGATCGCGAAGGAGGTGCCCGCCAGCGCCGCCGCCCCCAAAGGGGATTCGTTGAGCCGCTTCTTCGCGTCCTCGAAACGGCCCCGGTCGCGTCCGAACATCTCGATATAGGCGAGCAGATGATGACCAAACGTGACGGGCTGGGCCGGCTGCATATGGGTGAAGCCCGGCATGATGGTGACGACATGTTTTTCCGCCTGGCCCAGAAGAGCCCGCTGCAAGCCTACCAAGCCATCCTCGGCTCTGCCACAGGCGGCCCGCACCCATAGCCGGAAGTCGGTCACCACTTGGTCGTTGCGCGAGCGCGCGGTGTGGAGCCGCCCGGCCGCCGGGCCGATCAGCTCGCCAAGCCGCGCCTCGATGTTCAGGTGAATGTCTTCCAGTTCGCGCCGGAAAGTGAATTGGCCTTGCGCGATCTCCGTCTCGATCCGGTCGAGCCCGGAAAGGATCGCGGCGGCGTCCTCCTTGGAGATGATCCCTTCATTGGCGAGCATCCGGGCATGGGCCCGCGATCCTGCCAGGTCCTCGGCCGCCAGGCGCTTGTCGAAATCGATGGAGGGGGTTATCTCCCTCATGATGGCGGCGGGACCGGCTTCGAACCGCCCGCCCCACATTTTGTTGGTGCTCATAATCTCATCACGGTCGGCCGCGCGACATGACCCAGAAAATCCTGATCGGCCTTGCGGTCCTCTGCGCTGTGGCGCTGGGGGTTCTATATGGGAACGACCTGCTTCATGTCCATCAGGGGCTGGGCCCGCCCGCCAGCCTTGCGGCGCTGGCACCCCAAAATCCGGCGAAATCCGCCCCCGCGGTGGCCTTCTATGACCTGACCGGCGGGCGCCATACTCTGGCCGATTTCAAGGGCCGCTATGTGCTGCTGAACCTGTGGGCGACATGGTGCGCGCCCTGTGTGTCCGAACTGCCGGCCCTGGCGCGGCTGAAGGAGCGGGTGCCCGGCCTTGCCGTGCTCGCCGTGGATGTGTGGAAGTCGGACAAGCCTGCGCAGGTGCAATCCTTCCTCAAGACCCATGATGCCGCCGCGCTG
>DATATP010000399.1:0-19594 GCA_036268715.1 Rhizomicrobium sp.
CGCCGCCGCCTGCTCGTGTGCCGGAACCCGCGAGTTTGGCACTTCTGGGCACCGGCCTGGTGGGAGCAGTAGCGGTGCGTCGGCGCAGAAAACGCTGACAAAGGAAAGCCAGATGGCGACATCGGCGACATCGGCGCCTTCGGGCGCCGTTTTTGTGGGTGGGCGACGGCAAGATATGGAGCCGCCATGTGCAGCAAACTCACAGCGATAGGCAGGCAAAGGCGAAGTCAGGCAGCTGGATAACCGTCGCGCGGCGTCGGTGGCGGTGTGTCTTAAATCCTTACATCGCGAAGCAGTCAGGCGGGTCTTCCGACCCTGATGTTCTCCAGCGTTCCAAGAAGGCCGAACACTTGAAGCAAATAGATGACCACCGCGATCACCACGACTGCGTTCAAAATGCCCTTAATTTTCGGGTCCATCGGGATATAGGTGTTGACCAACCAGAGCAACACGCCGACCACGATCAATAAGCCGACAATATAAAGTAGAGGCATGAATCACCCATCAAACCGCGCCAGACCAAACGCCGAACTTCCGAGGAAGTTCCCCGATGGCCGCACCAGACCGGCCGGGCAACAACGCAGCCACCACGCCGAGCCCAAGGCGATGCTCAGACGGTGTGAGGCGTGAACCGGTGAATGACGCGCGAGGAACGCCAGGGCGACCCGAGCCGAAGCGAACAAGCTGACAGTCAGCGGTCCGGGCGGGCTGTTTTAGCCGTATTCATCGCGTGGGTTTATAGGCGCCCGACGTTGTAAACGTTATTTACAACGTCGGTCAGCCCGAATGTTGTGACCGTGTGAATTCAGACGGTTAACCATATGGCACGATTGTTGCTTTGGGTTAACCGCGAACGATTCAATATTTTGCTTGTCCAATTATCCGCCTGTTGGGGTCAAAATAATGCATAGAAGAATTTCCGTCGCGGGTGTCGCCTTAGCCGGCCTGGCATTTGTGTTGCCTGCTCATGCTGGAGCGGTGAATTTTCAGTTCAGCGGGCAGGGCTTCGGCGGGAGCGGTACGCTCACCTTTGAGCCAGACGTTTCACCAACTGACCCTAACCCCAATTGCGCCACAGATGGCACAGGCTGCCGAGCCGATCCTGACGGCGCGTTTGCGATCACAGGCATTACGGGTACGTTTTCAGATGCGACTGATGGCATCTTCAACGCCGATATCACTGGCCTGGTACCGATAAATCCCGCAAATGAAAGAGACACGGGCTTCGATCCACTTGTCCCTACGAGCCTAAGCTTTATCGACTATCCATCTGGCTCTCTTACCTACAATAACCTGTTTTTCCCGGGCGGGTCTCCCATCGATTGCAACTATCCCTTCTTTGGGACTTTTCTCGATGTATTCGGTCTGGCTTTCACCGTGGACGGCGGATACACGGCAGTTTTGTGGGGCGATGGGGCTGAGCCGGTCGTGGGCCTCACCTACGGTGTGGCTGTGATCAACAGCACCGGCGGATTGGCGCGCACGCCTGATGGCGTAAATGCAAGTCTGTCGGCCGTCCCGGAGCCCTTCACATTATCGATCTTCGGTGCCGCTCTTGCTGGCGCAGCAGCCATCCGCCGCCGCAAAGTAAAACCCTAAACTATCAGCCTTTTGGGGGCAGGAAGCGGCGCTTTCGGGCGCCGTTTTCGTTTGTGATATCTTGCTGCCACCTGCGGCAAGTTCGCAGCGATGGCGTCATGGACGGAAGTGGTGGCGGGCAAGGTGGTTGAAGTCCGCGATGATGACGCAGATGCGGACGAAGCCGGTATGCCATGACGCTGGCATGAGCCGCGGTATCCAACCCCTATGTTGGTGAATCAGTGATATTGCGATAGCGATTGAGGGCGACCTTACATCACTCACGCGTAACGACAATGCAAGTTAGGCGCGGTAATTTTCACAATACGCGTTAGCGGTGAATGCGTAGCTTCCGCTCACACGGCCCGATACAAAGTCCGCCACAGCCTCACACGCGCAGTAACACCTTAATGGCCCGGCGCTCGTCCATGGCCTTGTAGCCTTCCGCGACGTCAGCCAAAGGCAGCTCCAAATCGAACACCTTGCCAGGCTCGATCTTTCGGTCGAGGACGAGTTCCAGCAAGTCCGGCAAAAAACGGCGAACGGGTGCAGGGCCGCCCAACATGCCGACCTGCGAATAGAAAAGCTGAGCGCCATCGAGCTGAACGCCATGGGGTACGCCAACATATCCAACCATCGCACCAGGCCTGGCCGACTTCAGGGCCTGGGCCATGGATTGCTCGGTGCCCACGCACTCGAGAACCGCATCAGCGCCGATGCCTTTGGTCAAATCCTTGATCCGGGCGACGCCTTCGTCACCCCGTTCCGTAATAATGTCGGTTGCTCCAAACTCCCGGGCGAGCTTTTGGCGTTTCTCGTGTCGGCTCATGGCAATGATACGCTCTGCGCCCATCTGCTCGCATGCCAAAACGCCCATCAGGCCGACCGCGCCGTCACCGACCACGACGACCGTCGATCCGGGCTGGACCCGCGCCGCATCCGCCGCATACCAGCCCGTGCCAAGCACGTCCGAGGTTGCCAGAAGACTGGGGATGAGATCCTCGGCCGGTTGTTCCGGGATCGCAACCAATGAACCATCTGCAAGGTGGACGCGCGCCAGGGGCGCCTGTGCACCGGACATGAACTCCCGTTGTTCGCAGGAAGATTGGAACCCAAACCTACAATGCGGGCAGGTATTGTCCGACAGGCAGAATGAGCCGACGACAAACTGCCCCGGCTTGATGGTCTTCACCGCGCTGCCGACTTCCTCGACCACGCCACAATATTCGTGGCCCATAGCCATTGGCGCCTTGATGTCGTTCAGGCCACGATAAGGCCACAGATCAGACCCGCAAATGCAGCTTGCTGCCAGGCGGATGATTGCGTCGGTCGGCTTTTGGATCGTCGGTTCGGACACGTCCTCAAACCGGATATCCCCCTTAGCGTATAGCATCGTTGCTTTCATGAAATTCTCCGCTAAAGGCCCGTCATGGCCATAAGGTTTTCAGGGTAACGCTCGCCCTTGACATTGATTTTCCGAGTCGTGCCTTCGATCTCGGCAAGGTCCGCCGGTGCCAAATTGACCGAGGCAGCGCCCAAATTTTCCTCCAGACGATGGAGCTTCGTCGTTCCCGGAATCGGGACGATCCACGGCCTCTTTGCCAATAGCCATGCGAGCGCAATCTGGGCCGGGGTCGCCTGCTTCCGATCCGCGATCTTCTGCAGGAGTTCAACGAGCGCCTGGTTGGCGTCCATCGCCTGCGGCGTGAAACGGGGAATGGTGGAGCGAAAGTCGCCGGCGGCGAGTTTTGTGCCTTTGCCCATCTTTCCCGTCAGGAAGCCCTTGCCGAGCGGGCTGTAGGGCACAAGGCCTATACCGAGCTCTTCGCAAGCCTGCAGGATGCCGTTTGCTTCGGGCCCTCGGGTCCACAATGAATATTCATTCTGTAACGCACTGATCGGCTGAACGGCGTGAGCCCGCCGAACGGTTTGCGCCCCTGGTTCGGAAAGGCCGAAATGCTTTACTTTGCCTGCGGCGATCAGGTCTTTTACCGCGCCTGCCACATCTTCAATGGGCACGGCCGGGTCCACGCGATGCTGATAGAAAAGGTCAATTACCTCGACCTTGAGGCGCTTTAACGATGCTTCCGCCACTTCGCGAATATGCTTGGGCTGGCTGTTGAGCGCCGGAAGACCTCCGCTCATCCCGCGGGGATCGCGATCCGGCGCGATGTTGAAGCCGAACTTGGTCGCAATGACGACGTGATCCCGCATCGGAGCCAGCGCTTCGCCGACAATTTCTTCATTCGTGTAAGGCCCATAGACCTCGGCCGTGTCAAAGAAGGTCACCCCTCGCTCATAGGCGGCACGGATCATGGCAATGGCGTCCGCCTTTGCCAGAGACGTGCCATATCCGAAGTTCAGACCCATGCAACCGAAGCCGATTGCGGAGACTTCGAGACCCTGACCTAATGTGCGCTTCTGCATCAGTTGACGCCTTTCTGACGATCCGCCTCTTCGAAGACCGTGCGGGCGATGCCGACCGCCGTGCTAGCCGGCGGCCAGCCTGCGTAAAATGCCAGGTGTGTAATGATCTCCGCGATCTCTTCGCGGGTCACGCCGTTTTCCATTGCGCGCTTCAAGTGGAACGGCATCTCGTTGGTGCGATAGAGCGAGATCAGCGACACGATGGTTACCAGGCTGCGATCACGCGGGCTTAACCCTGGACGTTTCCATACATCACCAAACAGCACATTGTCCGTGATGTCAGCGAGCGCGGGGGCGACATCTGCGACTGGGCTGTTGTGGCTGGATGCTTCGGCCATTGTTTAACTCCTTGGAAGCGTGCGTAACCCGGCTTTTTGTAAAGTCGGTCCATATTGGGTTGGATTTGAGGATCGTAGACCTCCCGCGCCCATTCCTTGGACGGGACTTCCTCCATCGCGATCGAAACCGAGTCCTCGCCCAGATGAAATGTTTCCACGACATCCTTCAGGATCCGATTGGCCAGTTCGCGCTTATCGCTTTCGCTGTGACCAGGAAGCATTTGGATGGTGATGTGTGGCATCTAGCTTCCCAAAAACTGTTCGTCGGAGACCTTTTGCAGCCAGTTGACGTTCTTTCCGTCCTTGGATTCTTGGATCGCGATATGGGACATCGCAGTCTTATCAGTCGCGCCATGCCAATGTTTCTTGTCTGGCGGGCAGGACACGACGTCGCCGGGACGTATTTCGACCTTTTGCTCGCCTTCGCACTGGGTCCAGCCCAAGCCGGACATCACGATGAGGGTCTGGCCGCAAGGATGGGTATGCCATGCTGAACGCGCGCCAGGCTCAAAGGTAACGAGCGCGCCACCGAACACCGCCGAGCCGGGAGACTGGAACAAAGGGTCGACGCGCACATTCCCGGTAAAATACTGACTCGGGCCTTTGGCTGACGGTTGGGAACCGTTTCGTTTTATTTCCATGACTGTCCCTTTGGAACTCGACGACACCTAAGGTAGGTCTGGCAATAATTGCTTTCTATCGCTTATGTTAGGATGCGGTTATGAATTATCCTCATGAATACCAACCACAATCTCGATGATCTTTTGGCTTTCGTTGCTGTCGCCCGCGAACGAAGCTTTACACGCGCTGCAGCACAGCTGGGCGTGTCGCAGTCGGCCCTTAGCCATACGATCAGAGGTTTGGAGGAGCGTCTTGGACTGCGGCTACTGACCCGCACCACGCGCAGTGTGTCTACGACCGAAGCGGGCGAACGCTTGCTGCAGAACCTAGGTCCACGGTTCGACGAGATCGAGAATGAACTTTCTTCGCTCAGTGAGCTTCGCGAGAAACCAGCTGGCAATATCCGGATAACGACTTCCAGCTTCGCGACAGATAGCATCCTTATGCCGGCGCTCGCCAAATTTATTCTCGACTATCCGGATATTCATATTGAAGCCGTTGTCGACTCCGCGTTAACGGACATAGTCGCCCAGCGTTACGACGCCGGCATCCGCCTTGGAGAACAGGTTGAGAAAGACATGGTCGCCGTGCGGATCGGGCCTGACATGCGCATGGCGGCCGTAGCGTCTCCCGCTTACATTCGTGCGCATTCCAAGCCAAAGACGCCGCAGGAACTCACTGGGCATAATTGTTTAAACCTACGCCTGGAAACTTACGGCAATCTGTATGCTTGGGAGTTCGAGAAAAATGGCCGGCCCTTGAACGTCAAGGTCAGCGGCCAAATCGCTTGCAATACGCCTTCGGCGGTCATTGCCGCTGCGAAACTCGGCTTGGGCATAGGGTATCTGCCGGATGGCCTTGTGCGGAACGAGCTTTCGACTAAGAGCTTAATAAGAGTACTTGCAGAGTGGTGCCCGCCCTTTCCCGGATTCCATCTTTATTATCCCAGCAGGCGCCAGCCTTCTCCCGCCTTCGCACTTCTCGTCGATGCGCTACGGTATCGCAACTAGTACCGCCATCCCGTCGAGGCCCACATCAAAGTTTTAATGGCACCCTTATCTTGCCCGCATAATGTGCTGCCACTCGCTGAGTTTCGGTCCTTTGGACCGATTGCAGGAACCGCAAGCTTACGAGGGTTTCAAAGAGATTTGATCCTCCGCGACTAAGCGGAACGTTATGGTCCATGTGCAAGCATTCGCTGCTACCGCAGTACCGACAAGTCACTCGCACGGCCAACATCTGCAGAGCGGGGCTTGGTCCGTGGAGCATGGCCCGAGGAGCAGGGCTTCTCATGCCTCGGCTCAAAAACCCGATTTCCAATTACGGGGGAAATTACCATTCACATATCCCGGGCTCGCAAGCGCTCGCAGGCATCGATGACGGCTTGGAGATTGTTGGCTTGATGCCGAAACTCCCCGGCAATATCTGCAGAAACGTCTTGGGATGTGCCGGCGCGGGTTTGGACATGCCGTGCGCTGCCCTGCTCGTAAGCCGACGCTTGCGCGTGCAACCAGTCAATCTGGCGACGGCATGCGTCTTTGAGAGCTTGAAATGCGGTATCGGACATGGGGAAGATTTTAAGTCGTTTGCGGAGATCAGACAATCGATGCCCGTGGCGAAACGGTGCCAAAACGACCCTAAAACGGTGGTTCTTCCAACATTTTGCGCACACGCTTGGCGAGCACATCCAATTCAAATGGCTTTGTTATGATTTCCATGCCCGGCGCAAGAAAATTTTTGCTGGCGGCATTTTCGGCATAGCCCGTCATAAAAAGAATCTTCAATGCCGGCCGCGTCGTGCGTCCGGCATCTGCCAGCTGGCGACCGTTCAAGTTGGGCAAGCCAATATCGGTGACCAGAAGATCGACACGCTGGCCGGACTGCAGGATGCGTAGCGCGGCTTGACCATCGGCGGCCTCCAGCGCGCGATAGCCAAGATCCTGAAGCGTCTCGACTACCAGAAGGCGCACAACGGCTTCGTCTTCCACCACCAGAACGATCTCACCCTGCTCGGAATTGAATTCCGCGGTCGCCACGGAGTCCACGGCCGCCGGTTCAGCTGGCCCGTCATAACGGGGAAGACAGATTTCGATCGACGTGCCCTTGCCGGGTGCACTGTCGATCCGGATTCCGCCATCGGACTGACGCACGAAGCCATAGATCATCGACAAACCCAGGCCCGTCCCCTGACCGATCGGTTTGGTCGTAAAAAAAGGATCGAAGGCGCGGGACTTGACGTCGGCAGACATGCCGACGCCGTTGTCCCGAACCCCCACGGAGACGTAGCTGCCTGGCCCCAAATTGTATGGAAGCGCGGCCTTGTCATCGAGGACGATATTGGCGGTGGCGATCATCACCTCTCCGCCGTCCGGCATAGCATCGCGGGCGTTAATGACAAGATTGAGAAGGGCGTTTTCCAGCTGATTGGTGTCGCAGCGTACCAGCGCGAGATCGGCCGCCAACTCTGTCTTCAGGGCGATCGTTTCGCCCATCGACCGGCGCAGAAGTTCTTCGATGCTCACAATCAGCGCGTTGGCATTGACGGGTTTGGGGTCGACGGGTTGGCGGCGGGAAAAGGCCAGCAAACGATGGGTCAGGGCCGCGGCCCGGTTCGCCGACGCGACCGCACCCTTGAGAAAACGGTCGACATCGCCGATCCGGCCCTCCGCGATGCGGTACTGAACACGGTCGAGCGAGCCGATGATACCTTGGAGAAGATTGTTGAAGTCATGGGCGATGCCGCCGGTCAGCTGGCCGACAGCCTCCATTTTCTGCGATTGGCGTAGCTGCTCTTCCATCGCCTTGATCCTGTCGGTGGCCTCGACAAGGGCGTCATAGCGGGCCGTGTAACGGTCGCGCAGGACCATTTCGCGCTGATGCGCCACGGTAACGTCCAGGATCTGCAACAGACAGACGCGATTGCCCTTCGGCCCGATGGGCCGCACCGAAACATCATGCACCATCTCGAACCCAGCCGCCGTCCTCAGCGGGAAAAGCGCGCGATGCAAAGAATGGGTGAGAAGACTGGAAACACCGGACTGGAAGGCCGCATTGATCGCGGCGTTCAGCCGCACGGACTTGGCATTGGGAAAGATTTCGAAAACAGCACGCCCGCATGCGCCTTGCAGCGATATTTTGCTGGCTTCCGAAAACCAGGTGTTCCAGGTCTGAACTTGCTTGTTCTCGTCAAGGACGACCACGCCGCTGGCGAGCGCGTCGATGATGCCTAACAGTGAATCAGCGAAGGGCATCCGTCCTCATCCCGCCGGCCGTTCGTTCAATGAATTCGTCCAGCAGGATCTTGAGGGCCGCCAGGGACGGCATATCCATCAGCATGGCGATGTAACCTTTGATGTCACGATGCTGGATGGAGAAATTGATATAGACAAACAGAACGAGGTTACCACCTTCCGGCGGCGGCGGCAGGCTGAAGAAATGAGCCGCTTCCCCGCGCAGAATTTCGGGCAGGGACATTTTCAGACTGCGTTCGAGCAAATTGGCAATCGTGGCCAAGCAACCGTTGAGAATGATATTGCCGGTCTCGGCCAGCGCCTCTTGCTCCAGATCCATGATGTCTTCGAGCGAAAGATTGCCGCCGGCGACCGCACGAACGATTTCCAGACTGTTGGCTTCCGGAAAGATCAGCATGGCTCGACCAGTGATGTCCCCCTCGAAGACCTGGTGGACGGCGACCAGCTTCGTGGCTTCGGTGCGATGGAGAATGTCGACGGCCGCTTGGCGCCCAAGCAGCTCCACTTTGGGTACCGACAGGATGACTTCTTCGCCCACCATTTCGCGAAGACTGGAGGCGGCGCTGCTGACGCCGATGTTGACCAGTTCGGTCAGGGCATCCAGTTCGAGCGAATCGAGAGGAAGGACGGGAGTTTCCATCAAATGCTCTGCGCCTTCAGTTTGGGCTCGGCTGAGGCGAGAAAATCGCGCAGCGTCTGTTCGGTGAGCGGCTTCGCCAGAAAGTCGGCGCCAACGGCACGGGCGCGGTCGATGACTTCCTTTTGGTGGTTGGCAGAGATCACTGCCAGCTGGATGCGCGAATCGACCGCTTTGAGATCAGCCGCCAAGTGCAGCCCATCCCGCTCGGGCATGTTGAAGTCCAGAAAAGCGAGGTCGAAATGCGAGGCCTTTGCCAGATCGAGCGCCTCGGCGGCACTGCTCGCCTCCACGCGAACGCAATCCGGCCGCACGGCGTTGAGCGCCTTTGCAAGCGCCATGCGCGCCAGCTTGCTATCATCAACAACAAGTATTCTGTACGTCATTGTACCAAAACCCATTTCCGGCTGTTTTTGGGAAAGCGCCGTGCCGCCGCGGCACGGGCGAAGGCAGTCTAGGCCACGGCCTCCCGGACCGCCAGCCCGGCCGTGGTCGGTCCGCTATCTCAGTAACTCCTGCAGATCCAGGACGATTAGGACCGTGCCGTCCCCAAGCAGGCTCGTACCGGCGACCCCTGGCACGCCTTGCAGAAGGCCATCCATGGGCTTGAGCATGACATCCATGCGGTCGCCAAAACGATCGACCTTAAGTCCTCCCAACTGACCGCCGGTCGAAACGATCACGATATTGGTATCGCCCTCACGCGCCGTAGACCGGCTTTGGCCAAGGAATTCGCCCAGGTCGAGCAACGGAACCGTGCGATTGCGCAGAACGAATGCGCGGCCTTTGCCGATATCGGAAATCTGGCTGATGGGTAGACGAACGGTCTCGATCACGCTTTCGAGGGGCAAACCAAAGACCTGCCCGTCCGCTTCCACGGTCATGACCCTCGTCATCATCACGCTGAAGGGCAGGCTCAGGGCGACAAGCGTGCCACGCCCTGGCGTGCTGGAAATTCGCGCGGTGCCGCCAAGGCGTTCCACGTTGCTGCGCACAATATCCATGCCGACACCCCGACCCGACAAATCGGAAACCGTGGCCGCCGTCGAAAATCCCGGTGCAAATACCAGATCGACAAGATCCTCGTCGCTCATCTGTGCGAGGGTGTCGGCATCTGCGATTTGCCGCGCCAGTGCCTGCGACCGGACCTTTTCCAAATCGATGCCCCGGCCATCATCCAGGACCTCTACCAGCACAACGTCTCCCTTACGCGAAGCGCGCAGTGTGATCGTCGCGATCGGCGCCTTGCCAAGTGCTGCGCGCTCCGCTGGCGTTTCCACACCGTGATCGAGTGCATTGCGGACACTATGAAGAAGAGGCTCGAACAGGTTTTCGACCACGACCTTGTCGGCTTCGGTGTCATCGCCTTCTGTCGCCAGCTTCGCGGGCTTTCCAAGCGCTTCGGCGATTTCCCGCACCAGCTTGGGAAAACGGTTGAACACATGACGCAACGGCAAGACCCTAATCGCCAGCACGGATTGCTGCAGCTCTGCAATCAATCGCCCAAGCAGGGCGTGTTGGTCTTTGAGAAGCCGGGCGAGCGTTTGGGGATCGGGATCCGCGCGGGCCAGCTGCGCGGCATGTCCCACGGCATTTTTGGCGACAATCAGTTCGCCCGTGAGTTTGACAAGCGCATCGATGCGTTCGACATCGACCCTCAGGACGCGGGCTCGCGCGACCTCCGGACCCAAGGCGGTATCGGCGCCAGCCGGACTCGCCGCCACGGTTGAAAGAAGCTCCTGGATCGCATCGGCCAGGCAACTTCCGTCTTCGGCGGCAGCCGCCGCTCCTGCGGCGCGCTCGATATCGGCGACCCCGCCGGCAACCGCGCTGCTGCGCAACACATTGATGGCGACGCGTCCCGCGGAAAGGATACGACCGATAAGACCGTCCGGGGCCTTCTCCAACAGCAGGTCGACCTGCGCGTGTAATAGCGCTGCGGCCGCTGGCGAAAAGCCATTCACGCCAACCGCCGCCCCCAGCGGGGCAGAGGTGACGGTCGGCGATCCCGTTGGTGTTGGGTCATGGGGCGCAAATCGGGAAGCCATCGCAGCTGCCTGTTCGTCTGCCTTAGGCGGGATTTCACCATCCAACTGCATGACATCGAGCCATTGCAAAATAAGGTCCAGGCAGGTCAGACAGTCACTAATGAGGCCGCGCGAAACCGGCACCTTGCGGACGCGCACGGACGCCAGCACGTTTTCGACAGCGTGGGCAGCCTTCACCATAGCCGCGAAATCCACGATGCCCGCAGAACCCTTGAGTGTATGAAAGGCGCGAAAAGCACCGTCCAGCCGTTCAGCATCGCCAGGGTTTTCCTCGACCGCCAACAGGTCAGCCGTCGCCTGGTCGACCAGTTCGCGCGATTCCAGAAGGAATTGCTCGACAAATTCGTTCATGCGGCCTTCCCGGACAGAAGCGCCGCATATTGAACCAAGCTGCCCTCGCGCAGGGGCTTTATGAGATAGTGATTGGCGCCTGCGGCGCGCGCATCGGATATATCATGCGTTTCGGATTCGGTGCTCACAACGATCGCGGGGATGGATGCCAAGGGAAGTGCCTGCCGGCGCAGGGTCTTCAGAAACGTGATGCCGTCCATCCGGGGCATGTTCACGTCGAGGATGATGAAATCGAAACTGGCCTGCAGGAGTTTCTCCATCGCTTCGACCCCGTTAAGGGCTTCTTCGACGTGGTAACCGTGACGTTCCAGTATGTCGCGATAATAGGCTCGGACGAGGCCGGCATCATCGACGACCAGGGCGCGGGCCTTTTGTGCTTCAGGCATTTCTAGTTTCCAGCGGCCGTTGATAGACAATCGCGTCACTATATCGGCAGACGTCGAACAAAGGCGAGATGCGGCTCATGGACTCGCTGTGTCCCAGACACAGAAAGCCGCCCGGTTCGAGGTTCTCATACAGATTTTCAGCTGCCGCGCGCCGAGAGGCATCGTCAAAATAAATCAAGACGTTACGGCAAAAGATGACATCAAATTTGCCGTGAAGTCCCGTGCCGCCGGGCTCGGCCAGATTGACCGGTGTGAACCGGACCGATTCCCGCAAACTATCGAGGATGCGCCATTGCTCGTCTCCCAGATCAATAAAATATTTGGCGACCAGATCCGGCGAGAGGCGCATCAATGCACGTTTGCCGAAATAGCCTTCGCGAGCAGCCTCTATAACGCGCGTATCGATATCGGATCCGATAATCTCTATGTGGTGATGATCGACTTCGGGCCAATTTTCCAGAAGCCAGATGGCAATGGAATAAGGCTCTTCGCCGGTTGAACAAGGTACCGACCAGATGCGAATACCTTGACCCCGGGGTTTTGCTTTCAGTCGCTCCTTCAAAAGGTCCGATGTCAGGCATTGCAGTTGATGCTCTTCGCGATAGAAATAGGTCTCGTTGACCGTCAGCGCATTGATAAGCTGCTCCACTTCGCCGTTCACGTTGCTGCGGAGACGTGCAAAATAGTTGGCGAAAGAACCGGACCCGGTGGCGCTCATGCGTTCGAACATGCGCCGCTCGACGTAGTAGCGCTTGGTCTCGGTGAAGAGCAATCCAGTCCGGCGATAGAGAAATTCGCACAGTCGTTGGAATTCCTGCTCTGTGGCGGGATCGGGACTGTTCAAGCAGATTGCGACCCGCCCGGGCGCCCGTCTCCTGTTATACGTTCGGATGCCGTGTTGATGGAAAAGAGTAGAAAAGGCTCGGAGGCGAAGCGATCTGCGCACTTCGCGAGCACGGGCAGGGCGGTCTCGTTACCAACCTCCGAAAGTGCTTCGACGGCCGCGCCGCAGACATTGGGATGGGTCTCCGCTTTCAGAAGGGCGCAGAGGTGGCGGGTCGCGATTGGCCCCGGGAGCCGGCGCACGATATCGCAGACCAGGATGCGCACATCCGGGTCCGGATCGCGCAGCAGCGCGGGTATGGAATTTTCTACAGCTTGCGGTGCCGCACCCAGGGCGTCCAGCGCGCCCGCCCGCATGGCGGCATCGTCTGAGCGGATATGAGGGAGGATCGCGGCGATCGCATCAGGGGTCTGGATTTGGGCCAGGCCCGTGAACAGCGCCTCACGCACCCGGGGATCGGCCTCTTTGCCCAAGGCACGTCCCAAATGGCCGACGTTTGCCCGGTCCTTTGCCAACTGCCGCGCGGCACTCCAGCGCGCTTCGCTGCTGGGCGATTGCAGATCAGCGATCAGATCAGAGGAAACCGGCGGTGATGGCGGGCTGTCCTCAGGGTCTTTGCGAATTAGCGGCATAGGGGTGTCAACTTCTGAAGCTCCCCGGCGATCCCCGGAAGGCTGACAATAAAATCCGCCCCTCCCAGCCGGACCAATTCGCCGGGCATGCCCCAGACGACGGCGGTGTCTTCTGCCTCCGCGATCGTCTTGCCGCCCTGGCCATGGAGCCTAACCATGGCGTCCGCCCCGTCATTGCCCATTCCGGTCATCAAAACCCCGATCAACTGGCTGGCGGCGACATGCTCCATTGCGGTTCGCACAAGTCGGTCGGTGCTGGGATGCCAAAGGTATTCCGGCAGGGCGGGGACGCTGGAGGCCACAAGGCCGGCCGCCCGCCGGGAAACCACGAGGTCTGCACCGCCCTGACCAATATAGGCACAGCCTGGCTTCAGAAGGACGGGCTGGCGGACTTCCATCACGGTGAGGGCACAAAGACCGTCCAGGCGCCTGGCCAAGGAGCCGGTGAATGCGTCCGGCATATGCTGCGCGATTAAAATCGGCCACGCGAATGAAGCCGGCAATTCCGAAAGCAACGCTTCCAGCGCGGGCGGTCCACCGGTCGATGTCCCGACCAGCACCAGGCCGTCGCCTTGGGCGGCCATCGCTGGCATCGGCGTTCCCACCGCTACTGGAGGGGGGGCAGGCCTGCTGCCCACCCGGTGCCGAATGCGATCCTTGAGGCGCAGGCTCGATTTCAACTTCGCCCCCGCCGCCGCGCGGATTTTGGAAAGAATTTCCGGTGCCAGTTCGTCCATATAAAGCGACGCGGCACCTACCGGCTTGGCAACAAAATCGACCGCCCCGAGCCGGAAAGCTTCCAGGGTCGTGTCGGCGTCGGCAGCGGTGAGGGACGAAACCATAACGACCGGACAGGGCCGCTCGATCATGATCCGGTCCAGGCAGGCCAGCCCATCCATTTGCGGCATGTGTACGTCCAGCGTGACCACGTGGGGTTCAAAAGACGCGAGCCTGTCGAGTGCGTCTACGCCGTTGGCGGCAAATTCTACGGTGAAATCCGCTTCTCGCGCCAGAATCTGACCGAGCAGCTTCCGCATCAGCGCGGAATCGTCGACGACCAAGACCTTTATCACGCCTGGGGCCGTCCCGGCGCGCTCTGCTGCTTGCTGAACTTGTCCAACAGCCCCTTCTCGGCACGGGTCAGAAGCTCTTCCGGATCGAGTAGGAGGATAATGCGCCCCTGGCTTTCCAGGTTCACGACGCCGGCAACCAGCTTCGCCGTTTCCCCTGTCAAATCGGGCACCAAATCGATGTCGTCGATCCCGGTTCGCAGAACCTCCGAGACGCTGTCCACGATCAGACCGGCGATATGGCGGGCGGTGCGCACCACGACAAGACGGCGTGATTCGGTATCGGCCAGAGACGGCATCTGAAAACGCTTGCGCTGGTCTACCACCGGCAGAACTTCGCCGCGCAGGTTGACGACGCCTTCCAGGAACTTTGGCGTGTTCGGAACGCGCGCGATTTGCTCGGGCACGCGTGCGACTTCTTCAACCGCCTCAATGGGAAGCGCAAACTCTTCGTTGCCCAAACGGAAGATTAGAAATTGACGCGTCGCAGAAACGGTCGTCGGCATGCTTTCGATCTGCGCATGCTCTCGCGCCGCAGTTAGGTGTTGCATAACGTCGTCTCCAAAAATCTGCTCCGACGAAAGAATGGAGATCAGGCCTTGGCCTTGATGTCCTCGGTAGATGCCTGCGATGCGGCTTTCGCCGCGTGTCCGTGCCGCCAGCACCTCTGGGATCGGATCGATACGGGTTTCATCGGCGGCAAAGATGGCGCGCATTTCATCGACGACAAGTCCGACCAAGTTGCCCTGCACGGTGGCGATAACAACCTTTTCGGTATTGGGCTCCGTGCTATTGCCAAACCCCAGAAGCGCCCGCAAAGACAAAAGAGGCAGTAACGTGTCGCGCAGGCTTGTTACGCCCAGTACGACCGCATCGGAGTGGGGCACGGTTGCTAGCAGCGACGGCGCCGCGACTATTTCCTGAACGATTTCCAGCGGGAGGGCATATTCTTGGCCCGCGATCGCGAATGCCACCAACTTGGATTGCGCGGCAACCTTGCCGTCTGCGTTGTTTAACGTGCCCGTCAGGGACGCCTGTTGCTTGACGCGGTGTTGGGTCCAGGCTTGCGGCACGAAGGCCGCGCGCAAGAGAGTGTCGATATCCAGCAACTTGACGATCTGGCCGCCCTTCGCGTGTTGAAAAGCGCCGACCAGAATTTCGCCGGGGAGGGCCGAGAGCTTGCTCTCCTGCCGCTCGATATCGCTGTCGGGCAATTCGAGCAGGTCGGCTACCGAGTCCACCGCCAAGGCGACGGGCGATGCACCATGCATCACGATGGCACGAGCGTCCGACATATCGGCCATTTCGGTCTGGCCCAGAAGATTTCGACTGCTGGCGACAGGCAGAATCTCGCCCCGCAAATTGGCAAGCCCCATCAGGCCTTTGGGCGCCTGGGGCATGCGCGCAACGGGGGGCACGCGAATAACTTCGGTGACGTCGCTCGCGGGCAGCGCGTATAGCCTGTCCAGAACTCGAAACGTCAGAAAATGACGTGTCGGCCCGGCCTGAGGAGACGCGGGATCGGTCTCGGACATGGTCTATTTCAGTTCCTGGGCTAGCGCTGCGATTTCTTCGATCGAGGCGGCCAAATCTTCGGCGCCGCGCGCCTGTTGCGACGATGCCGTCGTCGCTTGGGCAACAGCCGAGCTAGCCTGTTCGGCAGCGGATGCGATCTGATGGGCGCCTGCTGCTGTCTCCTTAACGGCTGAGAGGATGGCCTCGGCGCCCTGCATGATCTCCTTGTTGCTTGTCATGAGGGACGTGATGTCGGTCTCCAAGCGTCCGAGCGACGTCGAAACGGTCAGATTATTTTGGACTTCCAGATTGCCGGACGAAATCACCTGCTCCAAATCCCGGCGCAGCGCAGCGATCTGGTCGAGAATATTGCGCACCGTGTCCTTGATCCGCTCGACATTGGCGGAGGTGTCGCGAGCCAGACCCCGGATATCGCCCGAGACGAGCGCAAAGCCGCGTCCGGCATCACCGGCACGCGCTGCTTCGACGGAGCCGCTCACGGCCAACATGGTCGTCTGCACCGCGACCAAAGCGATTGTGTCGACGATTTTCTCGATGCCGCGGCCAAGGGTTTCCAGACGCACGATTGTATCGAGGCTGGATTTGGTCGCTGCGAGCGAAGCGGTTACGCCATCGACCAGCTTGCCGGCGGATGCGCGGCCTTCGCGCAAAGCTTTCTCAAGCGCCGTGGCCTTTTCGACCGCAGTTAAGGCATTGTTTTTGGCGAAGCTGGCGCTCTTTTCAATCTGTGCGAGCGCGACTGAGGTCTGCTGGGTTGCTGCAGCCTGTTGCTGGGCTCCTTTGCTGATCTGGCCGATCGCGGTCATGATTTGACTTGCGCCGCCGGACATTTCCTGGATCGAGGCCGAGAGCTCTTCGGCGCTCGCGCCGATTTCCTCGGCTGCTGAAACACCGGCATTTCCGGCGCGCAATTTCTCGGACTGCCGTGCAAGAGCCTGTGCTGCCGTTTGCGACTGTTCCAGGGCCTCCGCCTGCTCCTGGATCGCCGTCTGCGCCTCAGCCGCGGCAGCGGATTGTTGCTCGGCAGCGCTGGCGACGAGTTCCGCGCCACGCTGGGCATCCATGGCGCCGCGTTCGGCTTCGGTGGCCGTATCCAGGATCTCTTCACTGCCGGTCGCGATCGCGACCATATCCGTGCGCCGCGTCTCCAGCTGCTGCGCGACACCAATAGCATTCGCGGATTCCTGCAGCGCGATCTCGGCGGCTTCCTTTACTGCCGCGGCAATCTGGCGAACGTCCTTCTGGATGGCGTCGGCTTGGCCTCGAATGGTTTTCGCGCTCTTCTCCGACGTTTCCGCCAAAGCACGAACCTCTTCGGCCACGACGGCAAACCCGCGCCCATGATCGCCAGCGCGCGCCGCTTCGATGGCGGCATTCAAGGCCAAAAGATTGGTCTGGTCAGAAATCCCGCTGACAATGCGCGTGATGTCCGCGATTTCGACGGCCCGCCGTTCAAGCTCCGCGATGACCGCAACCGAATCCCGTTGACGTTCCGCATTTCGCTCGATGGCGCGGACCGAATTTGTGATAAGAAGCGACGTCTCCGTCAAGACGAGACGAGCAGCTTCCGTTTGCCGGCGGATATCGCCGGCCCGGCTACGCGCAGTGCCCAGATTGACGATAATGCGTTTGATGCCGGCAAGTTGTTCTTGCGAAGCGCCGGCCGCCTCTTCGGCGCCACCCGCGATTTGCTCCATCGACCGGCGCAACTCTTCGGCCGCAGCGGAAGACTGCGTGATGCCACTCGCAAGCTGTTCGGTCGCCGCTGCCAACCGTTCGGTGATGGTAGTTTTGCCGGCTACGGCGCCCTTCCGCACCAATAGCTTTGGCGCCTTCAGGGGCGTCATTCCGGCAACAGCCGCTGGCGTTTTAGTTTTATCGGGGGTGATTTTTGAGGTCTTGACCAGGGCCATGGTGCTCTCTATGCGCGGAATAATGTCGATATTACATGGAGATAGGAGGCGGGGACGGTAACGCTGCGCAGCAAAGCTTACCAAGCCTCACCCTGCGGTAAACGTCTGAAACTACGACAGAAGCGGAACGGAGTCTGCCCCTTGTGATTACCGGAGACTTCCCCTTGCCCGATCAATCTGGCGGGGCCCTGTTCAAGCGCTGTCCGGCTGTTGACGTGCGCTATGCAATCCCTTCGCCGCCAGGTCACCGACGGATGCGCGATCGCTGCCAAAAAGTGAGATGACGACAGCGATGCACTTTTGGTGTGCGCTTCCCGCGGGACAGGCCCCGTCTTGTACTTCTGCCTTTGCGATCTTCTGCGATTTCCGGTGGCTCAGTGTGCGCCATCGAGCGGTACGAAAAGGATGCAGACGGGCGATGGCACATCCAATACCTCACCGTCCGAGTTGAGCCGGCCGCTGTGTTGATCGCGATTGAAAACAGCGATCTGATTGCTGTCCTGATTGGCCGCCAGCAGATGGCGCCCGCTGGGATCGATCGCAATGCTGCGCGGGATCTGGCCGCCCGATGGTTCTATCTGGATTAGCTCGAGCAGGCCTGTCCGTGAGTCGATTGAGAACAGGCTTACGCTGTCGTGGCCGCGGTTGGAGGCATAAAGAAACCGCCCCGACGCATCCAATGCAAGTTCGGCTGAATTGTTTTCACCTTTGAAATCGGCGGGGATGGTGGCAATGGTCTGGATTGGCGTCAGCTTTCCATGCGCCGCATCATAGGAGAGAGCAATCACTTTCGATCCCATTTCGCCCAGCAGATAAGCGAATTTTCCGCTTTTCCCGAAGATCAGGTGGCGAGGGCCGAAGCCAGGCAGAATCGCGGTGAAGGCGGGATCGTTCGGCGTCAGCTTTCCTGTGCTCGTATCCAGTTGATAGGAAAAAAGCTTATCCAAGCCCAGGTCCGGCACGAACAGGAAGCGGTTGTCAGGCGACATCACGGCCTCATGCGGATGCGGCCCTCTCTGGCGTTTGGAGTTGACGCTGGAACCTGAATGTTGATGAAAGTCGGCCATTTCTCCGATGCTGCCGTCAGACTTCAGTGCAAAAGAAGCGACGCTGCCACTGCCGTAATTGGCCACCAGCAGCCAATGCCCTGTCTGATCCACGGTCAAATGGGCCGTGGTCCTGCCGTTTGCGGACACCCGATTAAGGAAGCGCAGCGCCCCCGTCGCCGGGTCAATGGCATAGCTACTTAGATATCCCGTGGGATTTCCTCTTTCCGTGACGACATAGAGGAAACGATGATTGGAATCGGTTGTCATGAAAGAGGGGTCGGCAACTTCGGCCTCCAGTCCCAAGCTTTTGTAGTGGCCGTTGCCGTCTACCTGCAGCCCATAGATTCCCTTACTGTTGCCTGGTCCGCTGGTATAGGTGCCGACATACGCGATATATTTGCCGGCAGCGAATGCCGGGTCGCAGCCCAGCATCAGCACGGCACAGAAAAGCAGTCGTGTGATCATGTTCATGGGGGTGCCTGTTATTGGAGGGATGATCGTGGACTTTGAAGGGCAGTGTGCGTGCGCATAAGGAGTGCTTTTCACATCATGCTCGGCAGCACGTTGTTTGGAAAACTAGAGCAGGGTCCACGGCGAATGCAATGCAAGTCGGCGTTCCGCGCAGGGGCCGTTCGATTGGGTCGAACGCCTGATGAATTATGCTCGCTGATTCGCGCAGACATCTTTGCGTCCCCCTCGAGTCCTTTGCATCGTGCGGTGCAGCATCACGAGCATGAAAGTCACGCTGAACGGGGTGCCGGTTAAATTCCGACCCGTGCATTTGCGTGCAAGCGTGCCTGACACAATCGCAAAGCCATAGGGCGCGCGCTCTAGGTCGGGCGAATTCGTTTCATCGGGTGAAACGCGCTGCGCGGCCCGAATTGACTGTGCAATGGCACGATGACCGTATGTG
>DATATP010000400.1:0-3036 GCA_036268715.1 Rhizomicrobium sp.
TATCTCGCCTATCTGGCCGTGGGCATCGTCTGGGTCCTGACCTTCTATCGCCGCCAGCCATCCGCCTCGGTTTCGGTGCGCGAGGATCTGCAGCTGGTCCACGATCGCTTCACCGCGACGGCCGCCGAGTAGTCCGTGGCGGAGGCGCAAACCGTTACCCAGCAAGCGTCCGGCGCGCCGTCGCCGGACGCCGTTCCCCTGGGGCCGCGCGTCGCGGTCACGCTGTGGGAAGCGGGCCAGGCGCGTGCTGTCGAAGCCCATCAAGGTGAAAGCCTGATGGTGGCGCTGAAGCGGGCGGGGCTGGGATTGCTGGCGGTGTGCGGCGGCAAGGGCGCTTGCGGCACCTGCCGGGTGGCGTTCGCGCCGCAATGGTCGCAGCAGTTGACCGAACCGGACAAGCGCGAGCTTCGCCTTCTCGCCCATCTCAAGGCCCGGCCGGACGAGCGTCTGTCCTGCCGGATCCTGCTGACGGCCGCACTGGCCGGCCTGGAAGTGGACGCCTGTGAATAGTCATCAACCAAGGAGAAATGACAATGTCTGCCGTTGCCGAAAAATTTGACGATATCCAGGCTGGCCTGGAAAGAACCGGCGCCGCCTTCACCACCGAGAGGATGCTGGCGGTTCGCGGCATCACGCGCGCGGCGATTCACGAGATCGCGTCCCGCTGCAAGCCGGGCATGGTCGAGGAAGACGCGGTCGAGATGGCCAAGGAAATTTTGGCCGGCCACGGCATGGTACAGGGATGGCATGATGTCTATGTCCGGTTCGGCACCAACACCACCAAGACCTTTGGGGCGCCGTCCGATCCGGGCATTGTGCTGGGCACCGATGATCTTTTCCTCATCGACATCGGGCCGGTCTTCGAGAAATGGGAAGGCGATGGCGGCGACACATTCGTCACCGGTTCCGACCCGGCCTATGCGAAATGCGCGGAGGACGCCCGCACATTGTTTCACCTGGTCCGCAAGAAATGGGAAAAGGAAAAGGCGACGGGCAAGGTCCTTTATGACTACGCCACCGAAGAAGCCGCGAAGATGGGCTGGGAGCTCAATCTCGATCTGTCGGGGCACCGCATTTCGGATTTCCCCCATGCCGCGGTCTACGAGGGACCGATGAACACGCTGGACTTAACGCCATCGCCGCTGCTGTGGGTGCTCGAAATCCACATCCGCAGTCCCGACATGAAATTCGGCGCATTTTTTGAAGACATGCTGCTGGCCGACAGCTATTTTGCGTAAAGAAATCACATATGGCGGATGACCCGACGCACAATGACCAAGACGCTTCTGGCCATCCGCCATGTCGCCTTCGAGGATCTGGGCGGCTTTGAGGCCCCGCTGGCGCAAGCGGGCTATGCCATCCGTTATGCCGATATGGGCGTGGACGATGTCGCGGGTTTCGGCGACCCCGACATGCTCGTCGTGCTGGGCGGTCCGATCGGGGTTTACGAAGACGATCTCTATCCCTGGCTGAAAAGCGAGATCGCAGGTATCGCGGCCCGGCTGCAGGCGCAAAGGCCGACACTGGGAATCTGTTTGGGGGCACAGCTGATGGCGCGGGCGCTGGGCGCGCGCGTCTATCCGGGGCCGGCCAAGGAAATCGGCTGGAAGCCCCTGGACCTGGCGCAGGGCGCTGCCGGATTGCTGGCGCCGCTGGCGGATCATCCGGTGCTGCACTGGCATGGCGACACCTTCGATCTGCCGGCGGGTGCAACTCTTCTTGCCTCGACCGATATCTGCCGGAATCAGGCTTTCGCGCTCGGCCGGTATGGCCTCGCATTCCAGTTTCATCCGGAAGCGCATGACCAGGGCTTTGAACGCTGGCTGATCGGTCACGCTTGCGAGATCGCTGCGACGCCCGGTGTCACCGTGACGGGGCTTAGGGCAGATACGGCGCGGCTGGCGGCCGCCGCGCTCGCCAATGGGCGGCAGGTCCTGCGCAACTGGCTGGCGCAGCTCTGATGGACAGGTTGACCCTGTTCGGTCTTTTCGCGGTCACCGCGATGCTCGTGACCTATGCGCTGGAAAAGCGCAGCCCCTGGTTCATCCTGGGCTTTGCCTTTTCCTGTCTCTTGGGATCGGCTTACGGCTTTCTGCAAGGCGCATGGCCATTCGGGCTGGTGGAAGCCATCTGGGCTGTTGTCGCCGCTTTGCGGTGGTTGCGATCACCCGTTCGGTTCAGGGCGTAGGTGCATAGCGGGTGAAAACATAGTCGCTGTCTTTTGCAGGCAAGTGGCAGGTGAAGCACTTTTCGTGCAGCGCCCGAGTCCCAGGTTTGCCGTTCGTGAAGTCGGCAAATCCCCAGCCACCGGACGCGGCGTACTTTTTTGAGTCCTTGACCATGAATTGAACATTCACTGCCTTCCCGGCAAAGGAAGATTTGAGCCCGAGGCTGAGAAAACCGCTAGCCAGGGCATTGTTGTCTGCGTCTGACGAGTCTTCATTCCAATGCAGCGCGGCAATGATTGCGCCATCCGGGAACGGCCGCGTTCCGTCGCGGAAGGCCTTGATCGCAATATCGTTGCCCAATTGGGCGCGCAGCTGCTTGAGCTCGCCTCCAGCACCTGTCAGGTGCTTGACTGAGATCAAGTGCCAGTCCCGATATCCGTCGGGGATTTTGATTCCATAGATCGGTGCGGCGTCTTCATTGGACTTTCCGGATGCGGATCCCATGCAGGCGGCGACAATGGCGACTGTCACAACTGCAATTCCAACCAGCGCCGTCTGTCTCATGACCTCCTCCTTATTGTTGGTGGCTGGGCCGCCGAGGATGCTTGTGGGTTTGCTATCAAGCCTGCAACACCTGTCGCGGTGGCGCCGGGAAAAATCGGCGAAACAAATCGATCGCTACAAATCTTTTGCGCCGGCCATCGATGCGGTACTACCGGCGTTTGCGCCATAATACCGAATTTCCGGCCTTGTTCGCAGTGTGCCGTTATGTTACAAAGTGGTCAGATCGTCGATCAGGCGGCATCGGGGGGTGGGAATGATCTCTGCACCGCGAATTGCGAAACTCGCATTTATCGGCCTGGCGTTG
>DATATP010000401.1:0-5829 GCA_036268715.1 Rhizomicrobium sp.
CTCCGGCCCGCGAATCGGCTTCCGTCACCAATTCGCCGAGCCCCATCAATAGTTGGGGATAAGTTTTCGGCGTGGCTATTCGCCGCCGCCAAAGCTCCGCCCCCAGCGCGTCAAGAAGCAGGATTTCGGTTTTGGTGCCCCCCAGGTCGATGCCAATGCGCATCACGCCCCGCCCAGAAGCCGCTGCGCCTGTTGCACCGCATCGGGCCGAATGGAACTGCCGTCGCAAAAGGCGACCAGAAGATCCTCATTCGCCAACAGAAATTCCACTACCGCGACGATAGTTTCGGGCTGATTCGCGAGCACCTGCAACGCGCTGCGCTCTATGCCGCAGGCATTCATAAACCTTTCCAGCCTGCCGACATCCCCGGCCAGCCAGGCCAGGGCATCAAGCCCAAGGATTTCGGCGCTTTGCGTCGTCATGGCGTGTCGCATCGTCAAGGGAGCGTTAAGACATCCTCGTTAATACTCGCATTGGGATCCGAAGGTCCGGACTTTCGGAACTCCATTGGGCGCGGGCGGGCGTCCAAGTTCAAGGGGTGCGCCCCCGCACGGAGAGCCAGGCCGATGGACGTGAAGACCAAGACCGTTCTCATCGTCGAGGACAATGAGCTCAATATGAAGCTCTTCCACGACCTGCTCGATGCGCATGGCTACCAGATCCTTCAAACCAAGGACGGCATGGAGGCGCTCGACATCGCTCGCGAGCACCGCCCTGACCTGATCCTGATGGACATCCAGCTCCCCGAAGTCTCGGGACTGGAAGTGACCAAATGGCTGAAGGAGGACGACGCGCTCAAAGCCATTCCTGTTGTCGCCGTCACCGCCTTTGCCATGAAAGGCGACGAGGAAGTGATCCGCCAAGGCGGATGCGAGGCCTACATCTCCAAACCTATTTCAGTGACGAGTTTCCTGGAAACCGTTCGTCGCTTCATCGGATAATGCATGACCGCCCGCGTCCTGGTCGTTGACGATATCCTGTCCAACGTCAAACTGCTGGAAGCCAAGCTGACGGCTGAGTATTTCGAGGTTGTCACCGCCTTCAACGGCCAGGAGGCGCTGGCCAGGGTGGCCGAAACCAATCCCGACATCGTGCTTCTGGATGTGATGATGCCCGGCATGGACGGATTTGAGGTCTGCCGCCGTATCAAGTCCGATCCCAAGACCGCCCATCTGCCGGTAGTGATGGTCACCGCGCTCGATCAGCCTTCCGACCGGGTGACGGGCCTGGAGGCGGGAGCCGACGATTTTCTTACCAAGCCGGTGGACGATGCCGCCCTGTTCGCGCGGGTGCGCAGCCTGGTGCGGCTCAAGATGATGACCGACGAAATGCGCATGCGCGAATCGACCGGCCAGAGCATGGGCCTGGCCAATGCGGCCGAAGTGTTGATGGACGCGTCGCCATCCGGGCGAATCCTGTTGATCGAGGATCGCGCGGAATCGGTGGCCTGGTTCAGTTCCGCCCTCAAGCCCACCCATGAAGTCGCGGCCGTCGAGACATTCGAGGAAGCGCTGGTACGGGTGAAGGGCGGTGACTACGATCTGCTGGTCGTCAGCCTTGGGATGCGCGGCTTCGACGGCCTGCGGCTTTGCTCCCAGCTCCGGTCGCTGCCCGAGGGACGCAATGTGCCCATTCTGGTGGTGGTGTCGGACGGCGATCGCCGCAAGCTGACCCAGGCGCTGGAAATGGGCGTCAACGATTATCTCACGCGCCCGGTAGACAGGAACGAGCTTGTGGCGCGGGTCCGCACCCAGTTGCGCAAGAAGCGCTATGCCGACCGGCTGCGCCACAATGTCCAGCTCAGCCTGGAAATGGCGATCACCGACCAGCTCACCGGCCTGCATAACCGCCGCTATATGAGCCGGCATCTCGATACGCTGCTGGACAGCGCGAAGAAAAATAATCGCCCCTTGACTTTCGTCATCATGGACATCGATTTCTTCAAGCAGGTGAACGATACCCACGGCCACGATATCGGCGATGAGGTGCTGAAGGAATTCGCCAGCCGTATCGCCGCAAATGTGCGCGGCATCGATCTGGCCTGCCGTTATGGCGGGGAGGAATTCGTGGTGGTGATGCCCGATACGGACATCGCCTTTGCTTATAGCATCTCCGAACGGCTGCGCCAGTCGATCGAGACCACCCCGATCAAGATCAGCAGCGCTCCACACCAGCTCCCAATCACTATCTCGATCGGCATCGCCAAGTGCGAGGGCGAGGGCGACACGGCCGACGCATTGCTGCGCCGCGCCGATCAGGCGCTGTATCGGGCGAAGCGGTCGGGCCGCAACCGCGTAGTAGCTGACGCCGCGTGACGGGGCGCGCGTGTCTTTTGCGGCGTGAGTTCGTCGCGCGCCGCCCTCGCTACGCTCGAAGCGGGGCCGGCTTTTCTAATTCGCTCAGCTCATAAGAAAAGCTAGGCCTGCTCACGGCCTATATGGCCGCTCCGGGCGACGCTCCTGCTCACACCGCAAAATCCCTCGCGCCAAGCCGGCAGATTGTGCTCAGGCCGGAGCAACTATGCCAGCCACGCCGAATCGTATTCCCATAACTTTGCTTATCGCTGAGTTGCCTTCGGGCTATGATGGCCCTCGTGGTCAACAAACAGGGGCACCGCATGCGCCACTCGGGTCTGCTTGCCGGCTTCTGCATGACGGCCTGCTGCGGCGGCGCCGCCGCGCAGCCCCCTGCTCCTCAGGCTGCGTTGCCACCCATCACCGCGCCCTTTATCATTCATCATGTCACCAAGGGCATAGGGCAGGGCTATTCCGAGGTGATCGCCGATTTCAATCATGACGGCAAACCCGATATCGCCGCCCTGGGACTGACCGCAGATGCGATCACTTGGTACGAGAACCCGAGCTGGACGCCGCACCTGATCATTACGGCCAAGGACGCGCCCAAGCCGGTCTATATGGACGCGGCCGACATTGACGGCGACAGCATTCCCGAAATCGTGCTGGCCTTCCACTTCAATACCGATCCGCACAAAGATTCCGGCACGGTGGCGATCCTGCATCATGATGGCGATCCGCGCCGCCCCTGGAAAAACGAGCGGGTCATTGACAACGTCCCGTCCGACCACCGGGTGCGCTTCGCCGATATCGAGGGCAATGGCAAGCCAGCCATTATCATCGCGCCCATCCTGGCAGGCACCGCCACCGGCTTTCCCGATCCGGACCACAATATCACGCCGCTTTACGCCTACCGGCCGGAAACCGGCTGGAAGCGCGAGACCGTCAGTCTGGAGAATCACGGCGTCAGCCACGGCCTCGACATCCAGGACTGGTTCGGGGATGGCCGGCAGGATGTGATGACCTCCGGCTATGAAGGCACTGCCATCCATGAATTCAAGGACGGCAAATGGGTCCGCACGCCGCTGACACAAGGCAAAGTCGCGCCTTGGCCGGGCGGCGGCTCCAGCGACGTGGCGATGGGCCATGTCGCCGGCAAGAAATTCTACGTCACCATCGAGCCGTTTCACGGCAACATGCTGGTGGTTCACATGCCGGACGGCCATGGCGGTTACGAACGCAACGTGATCGACGAGACGCTCGCCAATGGCCATGCCCTGACCTTGGTGGACGTGGATGGCGACGACACCGACGAGATCGTGGCGGGCGGCAACCGCTCCAGCCAGAGTCTCTATTTCTACAAGGCCACCGACGCGAGCGGCCAGCGCTGGACGCGCTATCAGATGGACGACGACATGGCGCCGGCCGCCTGCCAGACGGCGGACATCAAGGGTACAGGCAAACGCACCGATGTGGTCTGCCTGGATATGCGCGATCCGGGTTGGCTGACTTGGTACGAATATGCGGGGAAGTAGTTACCCTTCCTCGCGGGTCTCTTCGGGTTCATCCTGCGGTAAACCAGCGCCCATTTCGATCACGCGGTCGATCACCGCGGCCATCACGTCCGGCTCGCGCGCGCCGGACAGCGCGAGCTTTCCGCCGAAGATGAAGGCGGGCACCCCTGTTACACCCATTTCATGGGCGAGAAGGTCCTCGCGCTCCACCAATGCGCGGTCGGTATCGCCTTCCAGAAGTTCGGCGATCCCCACCCCGTCCATGCCGACCAGATCAGCTATATCGGACAGCACGCGGATATCTTCGATATCTTCGCCATTTTCGAAATAGGCGATGAACAGCCGCTCCACCATTTCGTCCTGAACCCCGGCGGCTTCCGCCCAGCGGATCAGGCGATGGGAATCGATGGTATCGGGCCGCCGCGCGATGGCGTCGAAAGCAAATTCGATGCCCTCCTTTTCGCCCTCGGCGGCGATTTGCTTGTCGATTGCAGCGATGTTGGGAGCCCCGCCGAACTTGGCCTCCAGGTAAGTGCGCCGGTCCAGCCCGCCTTTGGGCACGGTCGCATCCAGCCGGAAGGGCCGCCAACGCACATCGAAAGCGATGGCCGGCCGCATCGCCATGGCCCTGGCGAGCCGGCGCTTGCCGATGAAGCACCAGGGACAGACTGTGTCGGAGATCACGTCAATTTGCATGTCCGTTCCTGGTCAACGCCCGAGAGGGCGGGTCAGTGCAATATCTGCGCTGTAACTTCATTGGCCTCGGCCTCGGCGCGTACCGAGGAGATGTGCGGCCGTGTCCGAATATGGACCGAGGCCGAAATCGGCACCAGCGCTTGGATCACCATCGCGGCCGGCGGCGGCGGCTGGGCAAGGAACTCGACCACCAAAGTATGCCCTTCGGGATGGGGCAGCACGCGCAGCCGCGGTTTGCGCCAGCCCCCCGTCTCGACCGCACCCTTGACCTGGACCAAGAGGCTGCTGCCATGCCGTGTCGCGATCACGCTGTCTACCTTGTAGACGCGCTTCTCCACGGGAGCCGCCGCCGCCAGTACGGTTCCGCAGGCAAAAAAAATAGCCGCCAGTTGGGCGACGCGCGGCATGGAACCCTCAAGAATGCGCAGCGGGAATACTAGCCGAGATTGGGGCGCGAAAAAGGCACCGTGCAAACATCCAAAACGTGCGGCCATAAAAATCAGATGTCCAATTCTACCCACACAGGCACATGATCGGACGGCTTGTCGCCGCCGCGCACCTGGCTGTCGATCTCGCAAGCCTTCAGCCGGTCCGCCGCCTGTGGCGACAGCAGGATATGGTCGATGCGGATGCCGTTATTGCGCTCCCACGAGCCGAAATAATCCCAGAAAGTATAGCGGCCCGCCTCGGAATGCAGCGCGCGCAGGGCATCCGTATAGCCGAGATTCTCGATACGCCGGAGCGACGCCTTGGATTCCGGCTGGAACAGCGCGTCCTTCAGCCACGCCTTGGGATTGCGGGCGTCCTTGTCTTCCGGGATCACGTTATAGTCGCCCATCAGCACCACAGGCTCCTCATTGGCCAGCAGCCCTGCGGCATGAGCCCTCAGCCGCTCCAGCCAGGCGAGCTTGTAGGCGAATTTGGGGGTGTCCATCGGATTTCCATTTGGGGCGTAAATCGATGCGACCCGCACGATTCCCTTGGCTCCCGTCGCCACAACTTCCAGATAGCGGGCGTGATCGTCGCCGTCTCCGCCGGGAAGGCGTGGGCTGATATCCTCCAGCGGCCGCTTGGACAGGATCGCCACGCCATTATAGCTTTTCTGTCCGTGTACGGCGCAATTATATCCCAGCGCCTCGAACGCCCCGGCGGGAAAATTCTCGTCGATACATTTGATTTCCTGAAAGCAGACGATGTCGGGGGTGGCATCTTTCAGCCAAGCCAGCACCGGCTCCAGCCGCGCCTTGATCGAGTGGACAGTCCAGGTGGCAATTTTCATCAAACGGCGAAGCTGGTGCCGCAGCCGCAGGAAGAGCTGGCGTTG
>DATATP010000402.1:0-20961 GCA_036268715.1 Rhizomicrobium sp.
TCTGTTCCAGCAAAGCGTCAAACAATTGACGCCGCTGCAGATGGCATCCATTGCCCAGGGGATCGGGTCACTGGGCGGCATCGGCGGCGGCTTCGATCCCCTCGGCGCATTGCGCCGGAGCGTGGGTCTCGACCGGCTGGCGGTGGGAAGCACGACGGCAGGCGCCAGCGGAAGCCAAAGCGAAACCACCATCGAAGCCGGCCGCTATGTCGCGCGGAACGTCTATGTCGGCGTAAAGCAGGATATTTCCGGCGGCACCCACACCCAGGTTCAATTCGACATCACGCGCCATCTAAAGGCCCAGGCGACGGTCAGCGCCGGCACCAATGCCACCGTGACAAAGGGCAGCAGCCTGGAAGACAATGGCAGCAGCGTCGGTCTCAGCTACCAGTTCGAGTATTAGCGACCGTCGCGCTATTTTCTTGGTTTGTCGCGGTTCCGGACGGAGTTGGTATCGCCAGCGTACCAACGCTACACACTTTTCCTGGAACCGCTCCAATAATCCCGTCATGCCCGCGAACGCTATTACTACTACGCCGGCGATCAGATGTTTTGTGCGCGATTTGCGTGAAGGTGCCCCGTCTTTGCCCTTCCAGGACGTTAACGAATTCCTTAATCTTCCGTTTCTTGGAACTCCCGAAAGCGGTCAGCGCGACTCTAGTTCCGTTCGAGCCTTGTCAAATGCTTCCTTGGGCCGCCACAGAGCGTCGACGTTGCCGCTTGCCCGGACAATGCTGGACCAAATGGCCAGGTCGGCTAGCCGGCATCCGTTGGGGGCACGAAAATCCTTCCCATTCGTTCCAAAACAGGCGCCGCGGAGTTTCACCATGACGACTGGTTTTCTGTTCTCTGACGGCGAGCTTCAAAAGCGGACAGGGCATGGCGGATTATTTTTGCGCGGCCTGTTGGAAAACCCGCGCGGAGTATCTGCGCCCGCTCCATCCGGCCGGATTCTCGCAGCGAAGATAGCGGCACAGATCGATCCGGCCGTTCCCGGTCTGATTGTCGAGTTGGGTCCCGGAACCGGCGCCGTCACGGCGGCCCTGTTGGCACGGGGCATCGCGCCGGATCGTATCCTCGCCATCGAGCAGAATGAGGTGTTCGCCGGGTTCTTTCGCTGCCGTTTTCCCACCGTGACGCTAAGCCATGGCGACGGTTTTGCGTTTGAAGATCATTTGCCCGCCGGGGCCCAGGTGGCAGCGGTCGTGTCTGGCCTGCCGCTGCTGAACTTTCCCGCCGGCATGCGGCAGTCTCTGCTGCGGCGGGCGCTTGAGACTCAGGGACCGTCCGCGACTTTCGTGCAGCTTTCCTATGGCTGGGGGCCGCCGGTCAAGGCGGAGATTGCCGGTGCCGCGCTGACACGCACAGCCGTGTGGCGCAATTTCCCACCCGCTTATGTCTGGACCTATCGCCGGACGGAGGCGGTGAGCCCCTGACCGCTGGCGGATCGTTTGTCCTGTCTCAGTCCGCGCGCGCGTAGATCACGACCGCGGGGTTGGTTTGGAACAGGACAGACAGAGCGATCACGCCTGAGGCAAGTGGCGTACCCGTCAGCAAATCCATCCCATCATATTCCAGCACAAAGGAACCTTCCGGCGCGTCTCCGAAGAGGTGACGGCGCGCGATGGCCGTCAAGCGGGAGTGGTCGTGCCGGCGCATGAAGCCGATCGCGGCTTCTCCCATCTCCAGCGGCCGGTAATCGCCTAGACGCCACAGGTCGGGATTGGCCTGCCGCGCCTTGAGCAGGGCTGCGATAATGCGCTGTTTGCGCGCCGCGAAGCTGGGGTCTGCAGCATGTCGGAGCGCGGCGGCGCGGGCGGTGAAATCGACCGGCCGGCGATTGTCCGGATCGACCAGGCTGAGATCGATGAACTCGCAGCCCTGATAAAGGTCCGGCATCCCAGGCACGGTATAGCGCAGCACCGTCTGCACCAGGGCATTGGCTTGTGCCGCGGGGCCGATCTCAGCCAGAAATACCCCAAGCCTCCTGCGGAACGGCCCGGCCTTCGGCGACAGGATCAGGTGGTGCGCATGATCCTGGAGTTTTTTCTCGTAATCTGTGTCCGGATTCTGCCAACTCGAGCGCAGCTTGGCTTCGCGCAGGAATTTCTCGCACCAGCCGCCAACCCGCGCCGCCAATGCCTCGCCCGGCATTTCCCCGATCGGCCACACCCCCACCAGGGTTTGGAGAAGCTGATAGACATCGGCGGTGTGCAGCCCCGCCGGCATTTCCGTTTCCGCGACGAAAGCCTGCCACTGAACGGGTGCTTCGCTAAGTACGGCCAGCCGGGCGCGGCTGTCCTCGCCGCGCTTGTGATCGTGGGTAGCGGTGGCGAGCATCGCAGCGGGAAAAGCCTGCGCCCGCTCCTGCATGCGGCCATGAAAAGTCGCGGCGGGCATCGCCACGACGCGCGGATCGAACCCCACATCGTTGCGCGACAGCAGCCGTCCAAAGCGATAGAGCGCCGTGTCCTCCACTGCCTTGGCGGCAACAGGAGCAGACAGTTGATGGAAGCGGCGCAGCGCATCCATCACCATGCGGTCGTCCGAATGTGAGGCGAACAGGCCGGCAAGCGCTGCAATGGCCCCGGCAAGCTGTGGCATCCGCGCCGACGCGCGCTTCACGGCCGCAAGGAAAAGAGGGCCCGGGGGAGGGGAGTCATGCGCGCCAGTGGTGTAATCGCGATAGCAACGCAGGTTGACGATCAGCTCGATGATGGCCTGTTGCAATTCCGGCGATGGAATATGGAGCGGGATGCGGGCGAAGGCGCGCACCGTCGCGGCCAACTGGGCGGCGAAGCGGGCGGTGACGATCTCGCGCCGCGCCTCGGCTTCTTCGGTTTCGAAATCCCGATCCCGTCCGCCATACTGTCGCCACAGCCGGTCCAGTGTTTCGACACCGGTCTCGGCATGCTGAAGCGCCGAAACCTCGTTCATGAAATCATAGCCCGTGGTGCCGTCGCAGGCCCAATCCGACGGCAGCTTTTCATCCTCGGCCAGAATTTTCTCGACCACCAGATAAGGTTCGCGGCCAAGGGCCCCGAGCCGTGCCCGCAGAATATGGCAATAGGCCCGCGGGTCGGCCAAGCCGTCGATATGATCGACTCGCACCCCGTCGATAAGTTCTTCGGCATAAAGCGCGAAGACCTTGGCATGCACGGCCTCGAATACGACGGGCTCGCCCACCCGGATGGCGGCGAGCTCAGTAATGTCGAAAAAACGCCGCCAGTTGATCCGGGCATCGGCCTCGCGCCAATCGGCCGGCACGAAATGCTGGCGTTCCAGCAGGGCGCGCAGGGAGTCGAGCGATATGTCGCGGGGATCGCGCGGGCCGAGCTGTTGTTGGTCCTCCGGGCGCAGGGGAAAGCGGTGATCGAAATAGGCGAAGGCCCATCCCGTATCCTCACGCGTCAGTTTCAGATCGCCCTTTGCGAGAAGCTTTTGGGGATCGCCATCTAAGAATGGCACCAGAACTCTGCCCTCAAGGCCCGGCGCGTCCCAGTCGATATCGAACGTGCCGGCATAGCTGCTCGCCCGACCATTGGCCAACAGATCCTGCCACCACGGATTGTCTGCCTTTCCGACTGCCATATGGTTCGGGACAATATCCAGGATGATGCCCAGGCCGTGCGCACGAAACGCGGCGGCCATGGTGCGGAATCCCTTTTCGCCGCCCAGTTCGGGATTGATGCGGCTGTGATCGACCACGTCATAACCGTGAAGCGAACCGGCCCGCGCGGTCAGGATCGGGGAGGTATAAACGTGACTGACGCCAAGCGCCGCCAGATAATCCGCCAGCGCTGCGCCTTGGGCAAAGTTGAAATCCTTGTGGAATTGAAGGCGGTACGTCGCGCGCGGGATCATGGCCGCTCCGCTTCCAGGATCGCCGCGCGCCGCCGTGCCGTGGGGCTCGACAATGGCCGCGTGCTCTTCAACCGCCGCCGCCAATTGGGATGTTCATCCAATGTGCCGGGGATATTGGGCTGTTCTGCCTCGCCGATGAAATCCTCGACCGGGACAAGGGCGAGGGGACAGGACGTGCGGGCGAGGGCCGTGATCGCGGCGTCCGTGAAACGCGATGGTTCGGTTTCCCCCGGCATTCGGCCCTCGGCGCAGCCCGCCTTGCGCAACATTGTCCAGAGCGCGCGGCGGTCGCGGGCGCGGGTCTTGCGCGCTGCCTCCGTTGCCTTTCCCCCAAGGCCCAACCGCCTGCGCCAGGCAATGTCATGGCCCCGCCACCAGCCCGCGAGCGTCGGAAGATCGTGGGTGGTGGAAAGGGCCGCGCCATCCCGGTCCCATCGCGACGGCGCGAGGAATCCGCCGCTTCCATCGCGCTCGAACCAAAGCACCCGCATCCCCAACAGACCGCTGCGGGCGATGGTCGCGCGAAAGCCGCGCGGCACCGTGCCGAGGTCCTCGGCGATCACCAGAGCGCGGTTGCGCAGCGACTCGAGCACCAGCAGTCCCAGCATCTGCTCGAAGGGATAGTGAAGATAGACCCCGTCCACCGGCCGCGCGCCGTGCGGGATCACCCAGAGCCGCATCAGCCCCATCGCATGGTCCAGCCGCACGCCGCTGGCATGACGCATCGCGGCGCGCAGGGTTGCGATGAAGCCTTCATAACCGCCGGCAATCAGACCATGCGGCGAAAAATTCGTCAGCCCCCAATTCTGGCCTGCCTCATTGTAGAGATCGGGGGGAGCGCCAATGGAAAGACGGTGCAACACTTCACCCGGAGCGCTCCAGGCGTGGCTGCCGGCCGGGTCCATCCCCACGGCCATGTCGGTGATAAGGCCGATCCGCATGCCGGCGTCGCGGCACCGCCGCTGGGCATGCGCCAGCGCGTGGTCGGCACGCCATTGCAGAAAAAGCTGGAATTCGATCTCCGGATCGGAGGATTTCATTGCCGTGACTGCCGCCGTGTCCGGACGGCGGTATTTGTCTGGCCATTTTTCCCAACTGCCGAATCCTCGCGCGCGGAAGCGCGCATCGAGCAGTTCGAAACGCGCATGGGACAAGAGGCGCTCGCCGCCTTGTCGGACAAACGCCGTGAAAGACGGCTCGCGCGGCCTTTGCCGGAAGATCTGGAAGGCGTGGTGCAACGCTCTGTGCTTGGCAGCGCCGGCCTTGGGCCAATCGACCAGCGCAGCATCGCTTGCGTGTGTCCCCGTGCCAGCCGGCGCATAAAGCGGATTGAGGAATAGACGCGAGGACGGCGAATAGGGGCTGATATGATCGGGCGCGGCGCCGAACAGAGCATGCACTGGGCTGATCGCCACGGCATCGGCACCCGCCGCTGCGGCCTGATCCCCGAACGCCGCCAGGGCCGCGAAGTCGCCAAAGCCTCTGCTGCCGCGCAAGGCATAGAGTTGCACGGCGATACCCCAGCCCCGCTTGGGAACCCGAAAGGCACAAGGCGGTATCACCGCGATGGTGCGATCTTCATCTGCAAGCCGGTAATATCCGGGCCGCTGCGGCGCACATGAGCGTCCGTTACGGACCGGCGCATCGCAGATTTCACCGTCTTCCGACACCAGCCGCGCGCCCCGTGCCACACTCTCGATGACCGCGCCAGGTTTCATGATCGTCAAAGCCGGTGTGGCGCTCTGCTGCTTTCGCAGCCGGGCGAGGCTATCCTTGATCTGGCTTTCGGTGCCGGCGGGCAGATCCAGCGCCGTCAGCGCTGCTTGCAGCACGTCGGTTGAAACCCGGCGCGGATTGCCATCGGCATCCGTCCAATGTACCGCCAGCCCCGTTTTGCGTGCCAGCAGCTCCAAGGCCCGGCTCATGCTTCGATCCAGCATAGGGCCGACATCGCGGGAATGGTTTGCTCCGCCGCCGCGCCCCAAACCGGCTTCGCCCGTGGAAGCGCCGTGGCAATCGCCCCGGTGCCGAAATTTACGGCCAGGGTCAGCATTCCGCCATCGCCGAGGGTCCAGCGCGCTTTCACCGCCTTCTCGCCGCAAGCCTCGGCACCCACCGATTTCGCTCCCCTTATACAAGGTGTGATGCGTTTGCGGCGCAGAGCGAGCAACTGTTGAACCAGAGCCAGCCATTCGTTCCACTCGGGCGCATCGCGCTCGGGATCGCTGGCGGCGAAGGTCGCCGGATCGTTGGGATCGGGAATCTCGCCATGCGTCGCGGCAAAAGCGGCGAATTCTTTCCGGCGCCCTTCGCGTACTGCTTTCGCCAACTCTGGACTGTGATCGGTGAAATAAAGGAAGGGCGCGCGGCTGCCGATCTCCTCGCCCATGAACAGCATCGGAATCTGGGGCGAAAGCAGCAGCAGCGTCATCGCTGCTTTGAGAGCGCGGGAATCGGCCAGGGTGGTAAGCCGCTTGCCTAAAGGCCTGTTGCCGATCTGGTCATGGTTTTGCAGGAAGGCGACAAAGGCCGAAGGTGGCAAATCGGCGCTGGGTTCGCCGCGCGGCGCGCCCTTGCGGTTGGCAGATGTCTCGCCCTGATAGATGAAGCCCTCGGCCAGTGCGCGCGCGAGACGGGCAGCGGGATGGTCTGCAAAGTCCTGGTAATAGCCGGCGCTTTCTCCCGTCAGCAAGACATGCAAGGCATGGTGGATGTCATCATTCCATTGCGCGTCGAAACCGTGGCGCAGATGGCTGGCGGCGTTATTCTCGTTTTCCAGCACCAGATGAATGTGACGTTCGCCCGCCCCGGCGCGAAGCTCCGCCGCCAGCCGGTCCAGCCAGCCTTCATCGCGGATCGCATGCGCGGCATCGAAGCGAAGTCCATCGAAGCCAAACTCGAACAGCCAATAGCGCGCATTCTCGCCAAAGAATTGCTGCACTTGGGGAACACGGAAATCGATCGCAGCGCCCCAGGGCGTGGGGGTGTCGGTGCGGAAGAAAGGCTTGGCATAAAGTGGCAGGTAATTCCCATCCGGGCCGAAATGATTATAGACCACGTCCAGAAACACCATCATGCCCAGTGCGTGCGCCGCGCCGATCATGGCGCGCAGCGCTTCGGGCGTGCCATAGCTCTCGGCTGGCGCAAAAGGCAGCACGCCGTCATACCCCCAATTGTGCGTCCCCGGAAACGCCGCCACGGGCATCAGTTCGACGGCGGTGATGCCGATATCTCGCAATTCCGGCAGCTTTTCCGCGATACCGGCGAAGCCACCCATCAGGCCGGGATGACATTCATAGAGCACGACCTGCTCCCAGGAGCGGCCGCGCCAGCCGTCGCGCGCTGCCGGAGCGCTCACCACGCTCCAGCCATGAACGCCGCCGGCCTGCCGTCGTGAGGCAGGATCGGCAAACACGATATCGCCGGCGCGGAAGCGATAACGCGCGCCCGGCCGGCAGGTGATAAAAGCCTGCTTCCAGCCGTCGAGCGCGGAAGACATGGGAGTGATGCCAACGCCTTCCACCTCCACATCGATAATCTGCGCGCTGGGCGCCCACAGGCGGAAACGCACGCCACCAGGTTCGATGCGCGGCCCGAACGCGTAATTCACGAGGCGATCTCGGCGGTTAGCAGCACCGCGGCACGGTCGGCGATCTCATAGGTCTTTGCTTCTAGCCGGTGCGGGGAAATGGCGGGATCGTTGCTGTCATATTGGAGATGCCAGTCGAAATCGCCCGGCAACTTGAAAGTGATCCTTTCCGGGCTGCCGTTCAGCATCAGGGCGGTCGCTTCCAGCCGGCCATCCTTCCTTATCTCCGCCCGGCGAAGAATGAGAATCCGCCCCTCCACATTCTCCCAATCTTCTTGCGACAGTTGCACCCCACGCTCGTCCCACCAGGAAAGTTCTTCTATTCCCGGCGCGATCTGCGAGGAGCCAAGGAAGCTGTTGCATCGCATGCTTGCAAAGCTCCTGCGGAACTGGACGAGTCGGCCGATGAAATCGATCAGTGTTTTGCCCCGTTCCGAGCCCGGCAGCGACCAGTCGAACCAGGTCAGCTCATTGTCCTGGCAATAGGCATTGTTGTTGCCCTTCTGGCTGTGGCCGCATTCATCGCCCATCAGCAGCATCGGTGTGCCCTGCGAGCCCAGCAGAGAAGCCAACATCGAGCGCTTCACCCTTTCGCGATAGGAAACAATGGCTGGATCGTCGGTCTCTCCCTCCGCGCCATAATTCGATGCGTGATTGTCACTCGCGCCGTCGCGATTTTCCTCGCCATTCGCTTCATTGTATTTGCCCTCATAGGACACGATGTCCTGCAGCGTGGCGCCGTCATGGCAGGCGATGAAATTGACCGAGGACCAGGGCCGTCTGCGGCGCGTGTCGAACAGGTCGCCCGAGCCGGAAAGCCGCGCCGCGACTTCCGGACGCATATTGGCATCGCCGCGCCAGTATTTGCGCAGACTGTCGCGATAGCGGTCATTCCATTCGGCAAAGCCTGGCGGGAAATGACCGAGCTGGTAGCCGCCCGGTCCTATATCCCAAGGCTCGGCGATCAGTTTGAGGCGCGATAGAAGCGGGTCCTGGCGGATGGCGTCGAAAAATCCCGCATGGGTATCGAAGCCCCATTGTTCGCGTCCCAGCGTCAGGCCGAGATCAAAACGGAAGCCATCGACGCGGAACGAATCCGCCCAGTAGCGCAGCGAATCCATCACCATTTGCAACACCCTGGGATGGGACAGATTCAGCGTGTTGCCGGTGCCGGTGTCGTTGATGGCATGGCGATTATCTTCGGCAAGGCGATAATAGCTGGCATTGTCGAGACCGCGCCAGGAAATGGTGGCGCCCAACTCGCTGCCCTCGCAAGTATGGTTGTAGACCACATCCAGGATCACCTCCAGGCCGGCGGCATGATAGCGGCGCACCATCTCGCGCATTTCACGAGGATTGCCATCGCAGAGATAGCGGGGCTCGGGCGCGAAATAGGAGAGCGTGTTGTAGCCCCAATAGTTGCTGAGGCCTTTCTCAACCAGCCTTCGGTCCTGCAAAAAGGCATGCACCGGCATCAGCTCTATAGCGGTGATGCCGAGCCGTTTGAGATGACTGATCACGTCGGGATGGCAGAGCGCTGCGAACGTGCCGCGCTGCGGCGCGGGCACTTTGTCAAACAGCTTGGTGAAGCCGCGCACATGCGCCTCATAGATCACCGTCTCGCTCCAAGGTGTCTCCGGCCTTTTGTCATCGCCCCAAGAGAAGTGATCGTCCAGCACAGCCGCCTTGGGCATGGCGCTGGCGTTGTCTCGCCGGTCTATGGAAAGATCGCCGCGGGCGGAATGGACCCGATAGCCGAACACTGCGTCCGTCCAGCGCAGGCTACCGCTGATTGCTTTAGCATAAGGGTCAAGCAGGAGCTTGGCAGGATTGAAGCGATGTCCGTTGGCAGGGTCGTATGGCCCATAGGCGCGGAAGCCGTAAATGAGTCCCGGCGAAGCGTGGGGCAAATAGCCGTGCCAGACCTCTTCGTCATACCCTGGCAAGGAGAAGCGCACGATCTCGCGCTTGCCGGCATCGTCGAACAGGCACAGCTCGATCTTCTCGGCATTGGCGGAGAAGACAGCGAAGTTGACGCCGAGCCCGTCCCATGTGGCGCCCAGAGGATAAGGTTTTCCGGCTTCCATGGCTTCGGGCAAATGCAGCATGATCAATCTTGTGTCTTGAGAATGAGAGCAGCCAATGGCGGCAGGGTCAGGATGAGGGATTGCGCAAAACCGTGACTGGGATGGCTGACCGTCTCGAGCGCACCGAGATTGCCGATATTGCCGCCGCCATAATGCGCGGAATCGGTATTGAGAATCTCTTGCCAACGGCCGGCAAGGGGCACGCCGATGCGATAGCCTGCCCGGGGTACCGGGGTCATGTTGATAATCGTGAGCAACCCATCACCGCGGGCAAAGGCGAATACGCTGTTGTCGGCATCATCTGCCACCAGCCAGCGGAAGCCCGCCGGATCGGCGTCCGTGCGATAAAGCTGCGCTTGACTGCGATAGAGCGCGTTGAGATCGGTCACCAGTCGCTGCATGCCATGATGGCCTGCGTCATCCAGCAGTTCCCAGTCCAGCGAACCGTCGTGGTTCCATTCGCGCTGCTGCGCGAACTCGCCCCCCATGAACAGCAGCTTCTTGCCCGGGTGGGTCCACATGAAGGCGAAATAAGCGCGTAAGGTGGCGAGCTTCCGCCAGGGATCGCCCGGAACACGGCCATAAAGCGAACCCTTGCCGTGCACCACTTCGTCATGGCTCAGCGGCAGCACGAAGCGCTCGGAGAAGGCGTACAGCAGGCCGAAGGTGAAATCATTGTGATGCCAACGGCGATGGATGGGATCAAGACCGATATAGCGCAGCGTGTCGTGCATCCAGCCCATATTCCATTTGAAGGAGAAGCCAAGGCCGCCATCCTCCACGCGCGTCGAAACCCCTGGCCACGCGGTCGATTCCTCCGCTACAGTAATGGCGCCCGGACATCGCTCGGCGACGACACCGTTCATCCGCTTAAGGAAGTCGATCGCTTCCAGGTTCTCCCTTCCGCCATAACGATTGGGAATCCATTCACCTGCACGGCGGGAATAGTCACGGTAGAGCATCGAGGCGACCGCATCGACACGCAAACCATCGGCGTGGAAGGTTTCGAGCCACCATAGCCCGCTGGCGATGAGAAATCCTTGGACCTCGCTGCGACCGAGATTATAGACACAGGTGTTCCAATCAGGATGGAAGCCCTCGCGCGGATCGGTATGCTCGTAAAGCGCCGTGCCGTCGAACAGGGCCAAGCCGTGCGCGTCATTGGGAAAATGTGCCGGCACCCAGTCCAGAATGACGCCGATCCCATCGCGATGGCAGGCATCGACGAAGCGCGCGAAATCGGCGGCGCTGCCATAACGGGCGGAAGGCGCGAATTGCGACAGTGGCTGATAGCCCCAGGACCCGAAGAAGGGATGCTCCATGATCGGCATCAACTCGAGATGGGTGAAACCCAATTTCTTCACATAGGGGATCAGGCTCGCGGTGAGGCCGTCCCAGTTCAAGGTACCGGTGTCGGTGCCCTGCGGGCGCATCCAGGAGGCGGCATGCACTTCGTAGATCGATATCGGCGCGTCACTGCGTTGCCGCGCCGCCCGGCTTTCCATCCATGCCTCATCGTGCCATTCGAAACGCGGCGGCGGCGCGACGATCGAGGCCGTGGCTGGCGGCGGCTCGGTGGCGCGGGCGATGGGATCGGCCTTCAGCGGTAACAGGCCCGCGGGACCCTCGATCTCATATTTGTAGCGCGCCCCCGGCTTCAGGCGCGGCAGAAAAATATCCCAGACCCCCGCTATATGGCGCAGCCGCATGGGATGGCGGCGGCCGTCCCAATTGTTGAAATCGCCTACCAGTGAGACCCGCCGTGCGTTCGGCGCCCACAAGGCGAAGGAGACGCCATCCACGCCTTCATGGCAAAGAGGAACGGCGCCGAATTTTTCTCCCAGCTTCCAATGCGTGCCTTCATTGAAGAGATAAAGGTCGGTTTCGTCCAGAACCGGTCCAAAGCTGTAGGGGTCCTCGGTTTCCTCGACACCGTCCGGCCAATGGATGCGCAGTCGGTATTTTGCACCAGCCGATGCCCCGGCGAAAAAGCCGCCGCCGAGATGGCGCATTGCGATGGGCGGATGGCCATCGCAGATGATCTCGACAGCCGCGGCGTCAGGCTGAAAGCTGCGCACCACCCATCCACCATCGAGCTGATGCGGCCCACGCGCCGCGAAAGGATCGGTCATGAATCGGCGCCAGAAATCCTCGCCCTCCAGGTCCGGCTGCAGCACTTCGCGATCAGGCAAGAGCGGCCTCCCGCTGTAGCAGACCTTCCGCGAAAAGCAGCAGTCCCCGGAGCGGCACGATAAGCCAATCGGGCCGGTTGGAGGCTTCGTAACAGATCTCATAGGCGGCCTTTTCCAGCATCAGGAGCTGGAGCAGCACATGATCGGATTCGGACAGGGCATGGCCGATGCTTTCCTGATAACCCTCCAACAATGCGTCGGACGCATGGGTGCGGAAATTTGCCAGGATCGCAGAAGCGCGGCCCACGCTTTCCTCGGCCGCCTGTCTAGCCTGGCGCTCGACCTGGACAGCCGCATAGTCGAAGGAGCGCAGCATGCCGGCCACATCGCGCAAAGGCAGCGCCTTTCGCCGCCGTTCCGCCAGCGACTTGGAAGGCTCGCCTTCGAAGTCGATGATCTGCACGTCCTCACCTGCGATCAAGACCTGACCGAGATGCATATCCCCATGGATGCGGGTGCGAATCTGGCCCGCGGCGTGCGCTGCCCCTGCCGCGATGGCGGGCGCCAGGGCGTTACGGCGGTTCGTCAGTTCGCGCGCCAATGCGGCGGCCTCGCTGTCGCGGCTCGTCTTCGCGGCGGCCAATGCGGCATCAATCTGGGCGAGGATGCGGTTGCCGATCGCGCCCGCCCGCGTCATGGTGATCGGCTCGGGCGCGAAATCGGGATCGTCGCTGGGTTCGGCCAGCACGCGATGCATCTGGCCGATGCGGCGGCCTGCCTGGCGCGCGAAAACGAGATATTGTCCGATGCCGTCCTTGTCGGCCCCCGGGAAGGGGGTAGCCCCTTCATCGACAATGCGCGACAGGCGGTCGAGCGTCCATTGCCAGCCATCGCCCTGGTTGAACACATAGCCCTGGGCGATCGCCACGGTGACGGTTTCCCCATCGGGGCCGATGCGCAGCATCTCACCGAATAAGGGCGGGGTGCCGTCGAAGCCGCGATCAGTCAGGAAGCGGCTCATCTCGCCTTCCGGATGGCGACCCGCGCTCAGCCGCCGCAACAGCTTGATCACCATTTTGCGGCCGACCGCCAGAGTGGAATTGGTTTGCTCCGCCGCCGGCCATTCCAGGCTCTCGCTGCCCAGACCGCCCTGGGATTCCAGGAAATGATCGGTGGGAAAGAAATGAATCTCGCTGTCGCCGATTTGGATCCGCTTCTGTTGGCGCAGTCCATCCAGGATCGTGCGCGCCAGCACGGGTGAGGCGAAAGCGTCGGTGAGCAGGCCGACACGAGCACCTTTGCGAACCCGCGCCAGCGCGAGCGGCGCCTCGAAGGGATTGGACACTTCGTCCTCCCAGGCAATCGCCATCGGCAGGACGTAGCAGGCCGTGCGGCCGTCGCTGCTGACGGTCACTTCGGTGTAGAGGAAAGACTGGCCATCGCTGTCGATCGGTCCGGCCCTGGCGATCTGGATCTCGCTGCCCTTCCAGTCCTTCTGCTGGAACCAACGCCGCTGGGCGATGTAATGCGGAAGCACATCCCTTTGCAGCACGGTGCGCGCGCCGTTCTCCACGATTTCGGCCAGACTCTGGCGCAAAACAAAAGTGTGGTGCTCAACCGCGGGGCCCGGTGTTGCTGAACTCCAGGCCGGCGGGGCCGCATTGGTGGAAAGCGAGAACCAATAAAAGCCGTAAGGCGGCAAGGTCAGAAGGTAAGAGAGCTGGCCGACCATGGGAAACACGGTGTCCCCCGACAATTCCACCGGAGCCCGGCCCGCAAATTGTGACAAGTCCAACTCGACGGCCTGAGCGGTGCGCGACACATTTGCGACACACAGGATGGTTTCGCCATCATGTTCGCGCAAATAGGCCAGCACCTTGCGATTCTGGGGGGTTAGGAAACGGATCGTCCCGCGGCCGAATGCCTTGTGCTTGCGCCGTTCCACCAGCATGCGCCGGAGCCAGTTGAGCAGGGAATGGGGATCGCGCCACTGCGCCTCTACATTCACAGCCTCATAGCCATAAAGCGGATCCATGATGATGGGCAGCACCAGCGAGGCGGGATCGGCGCGGGAAAAGCCGCCATTGCGGTCCGAGGACCATTGCATCGGCGTGCGCACCCCATCGCGGTCGCCCAGATGCAGATTGTCGCCCATGCCGATTTCGTCGCCATAATAGATTACCGGCGTCCCCGGCATAGTGAGCAGCAAGCTGTTCATCAATTCGATGCGGCGACGGTCGCGCTCCAAAAGGGGCGCCAGGCGGCGGCGAATGCCGAGATTGAGGCGGGCCCGCGGCTCGGAGGCATAAGTCTTCCACAGATAATCGCGCTCCTTGTCGGTCACCATCTCCAATGTCAGTTCGTCATGATTGCGCAGGAAAATTGCCCACTGGCAATTGGGCGGGATTTCCGGCGTCTGGCGCATGATGTCGGTGATCGGGAAACGGTCTTCCTGGGCGATCGCCATGTACATGCGCGGCATCAGCGGGAAGTGGAACGCCATGTGGCATTCATCGCCGTCGCCGAAATAAACCTGGGTATCCTCCGGCCATTGATTGGCTTCTGCCAGCAGCATGCGGCCCTCGAAGCGCGCATCCACCTCGGCCCGGATGCGCTTGAGAATAGCGTGCGTCTCCGGCAGATTTTCGTTGCTGGTGCCCTCGCGCTCGACCAGGTAAGGCACCGCGTCCAGGCGCAGGCCATCCACTCCCATGTCCAGCCAGAATCGCATGACCGAGAAGATCGACTTCAGCACCCGTGGATTGTCGAAATTGAGGTCCGGCTGGTGGGAATAGAAGCGATGCCAAAAATAGGCCTTGGCTTCGTCATCCCAGGTCCAGTTGGATTTTTCGGTGTCCAGAAAGATGATGCGGGTGCCGGCATATTTCTTGTCGTCTTCCGACCAGACATAGAAATTGCGCGCCGAGGAGCCGGGCCTGGCCTTGCGCGCCCGCTGGAACCAGGGATGCTGGTCAGAGGTGTGATTGATCACCAGCTCGGTGATGACTTTCAGGCCGCGCTTGTGCGCCTCCTCGACGAAGCGGCGCGCATCGGCGAGCTTGCCATATTCGGGATGCACATCGCGATATTCGGCGATGTCATAGCCGTCGTCGCGCCGCGGACTGGGATAGAATGGCAGCAGCCAGACGCAGGTGACGCCGATCTCGGCGATATAATCGAGCTTGGAGATCAACCCGGCAAAATCGCCAACCCCATCATTGTTGGAATCAAAGAAAGACTTGATGTGAAGCTGATAGATGACCGCATCCTTGTACCAGAGCGGATCGGGCATTGCCTCGCTCATGGCGCACTGTCCATAGGCTGAAGCCGCCAAATCGCATAGGGCGCAAGAGGCGTCAGGTGAAGGTGCTGGATTTTGCCGGTCCAGGTGAATTTGTAGCCATGCAGCAAGTCTTCCACGGCAACCGATTCATGATCGGCAAGATTCCACTCCCACAGCGGAACCTCGAAGTCGCAGCCTTGCGCATTGTGGGGATCGAGATTGACCGCCACCAGGATGCGATCGCTGCGCCCCGGTGCGGTTTTGGCGTAATAAAGGATATTGTCGTTGAAAGCATTGTAGAAGGTGATGCCGAGATGGGATTGCAGCGCCGGCTCGGCGGCCCTGATGGCATTCAGTTGCGCGATCTCGGCGGCGATATTGCCAGGCGCGGCGAAGTCGCGTTGCTTCAATTCGTATTTTTCCGAGTCCTTATATTCTTCGCGTCCAGGCAGCGGCTCGGCCTCGTAGAGCTCGAAACCGGAATAAACTCCCCACAGGCCGGACATGGTCGCGGCCAGCGCGGCGCGGATCAGGAAAGCCGCACGGCCGCCGGTCTGTAAAAAAGGCGGATTGATGTCGGGCGTGTTGACGAAGAAATGGGGGCGGAAGAACTCCCGCACCTCGCCGGTGCTTAATTCCGTCAGATAATTCGTCAGTTCGCGCTTTGTATTGCGCCAGGTGAAATAGGTGTAGCTCTCGTTGAAGCCGATCCTGGCGAGCTGATACATCAGCGTGGGCCGGGTAAAGGCTTCCGCCAGGAAGATCACGTCGGGATGCGCGGAGCGGATATCGGCAATCACCCACTCCCAAAAAGGGAGGGGCTTGGTGTGGGGATTGTCCACCCGGAAAATGCGGACTCCTTCGCCGATCCAGTGCAGGAATATCTCGCGCAGTGCGATCCACAATTGCGGATCGGCATAGAAATCGGGATTGACGATATCCTCGTATTTCTTGGGCGGGTTTTCGGCATATTTCATCGAGCCGTCGGGCCTTCGCGGAAACCACCCCGGATGCTGCTGCAGCCAGGGATGGTCCGGTGACATCTGCACGGCGATATCGAGGGCGATTTCCATTCCCTCCGTCTTCGCCGCCGCGACCAGGGCGCGGAAATCCCGCGCATTGCCCAGCTCGGGATGGATCGCGTCATGGCCGCCCGCCTGAGATCCGATGGCATAAGCGCTGCCGGGATCGTTCGTCGCCGCGAGGAGGCTGTTGTTACGGCCCTTGCGGTTGGTCTTTCCGATCGGGTGAATCGGCGTCAGGTAGAGTACATCGAATCCCATCGCCCGGATTCGCGGCAATTGGCCGATCACGTCGCGGAAGGTGCCATGCCTGCCCGGCTGGCCGCTTTGAGAGCGCGGAAACAATTCGTACCAACTCGCAAAGCCGGCGCGCGGGCGTTCGACGTCCACCTTCTGGACCGGGCCTGCGACCAGATACGGTCGCGCCGCCATGGCCTGCATCGTCTTGCGGGTTTCCGGCGCGAGCAGCAGCACCAGCCGGTCCTCGGCGGATAGCCGCTCGAAACCTTCGAGAAGCGCGTTCAAGACTCTGTGCCCCGCGCCGCTGCCGGATGCCGCAGCTTCGGCCAACAGCAACCGGCCTTCTTCTATCTCCAGGGTGACAGGAAGGCCCGCGTCGCGCTTTTTTTCCGTGTCGCGAACAAAGCCGCCGAACCGGTCCAGCCACGCCTCGATGCGAAAATGCCAAAGCCCGGCCTCGCTCAAGTGCGTTTCCGCGCGCCAGCGGTCATTGCCGATCGGAGCCATCGCCAGGCGCTGCCAGGCGCGGCTGCCAGGCGCCCGGATCGCGAGTTGCGCCGCCAGTTGTTCATGGCCGTCGGCAAACACATCCGACTCCACCCGCAGCAGATCGCCTACGCAGCGCTTGACCGAATATCGTCCGCGCCCGACCGATGGCGTCACGGCGGCGATCACGATCCGCCGTTCCGGCATGAAGGCCTGTTCCAACGCATCCTCGCGGCGAGCGGGTCTGGGCGTTTCGGGATTCACGGCCATCACTCCGCTGCCATCACCGGCATGGGCCGGGAGGGGCCGCGCGCTTTGGTGAGCCGCTCGATGAAGCGCTTTCCCCAATGGGAAATGTCGCTGCGGCGCAGGCTGGTCATCAATTCCCGATGCCGGGCCTTGCGTTCTGTGAGCGGCAGGGTCAGGGCCTTGTGGATCGCCGCGGCCACCGCTTCGGGATCGTTGGGATTGACCAGGAGTGCCGCCTTCATTTCGGCTGCAGCCCCGGCGAATTCCGACAGGACCAGCACGCCCGGATTGTCACAGTCCTGGGCCGCGACATATTCCTTGGCCACCAGATTCATGCCGTCGCGCAGCGGCGTTACCACCCCCACGCGCGAGACGCGGAACATGCCGGCCAGCTCCTCGCGGCTATAGGCCCGGGTGACGAAACGGATGGGAGTCCACAGCACGTTGCCATAATCGGCATTGATCCGGCCGGAAAGGCTGTCGAGCTCTTGCTCCATCGCAGCATATTCGGGAATTGCCGAGCGGCTCTTGGGCGTGATCTGCAAGAACGTGACCTTGCTGCACCATTCCGGATTGGCTTGCAGCATGTGCTGGAAGGCCTCGAATTTCAGGCCGAGGCCCTTGGAATAATCCAGCCGGTCGACCCCGATAACGATCTGCTCGGTGGCCGCGGCCAAGCTGCGAATGGTCGGATCGGCCGCTCCATTCGCCGCCATGCTCTGGAATTCGTTTGTATCGATTCCAACGGGAAAGGTTCCAATGCGCACGCGGCCGGGAATCGTTCCCAGATGAGGCGAACTGCCGAATTGCCGGGCTAGATAGCGCGCGAAGTTGACGGAATCGGTTTCGGTCTGGAATCCCACCAAATCATAGTCTGCCAACGCGCCCAGGACCTGGTCGTGATGCGGCATGGTCGCCACCACTTCGGGAGGCGGCATCGGGATGTGAAGGAAAAAGCCGATGCGGTTTTTGCACCCGCGCTTTCGCAGAACCTGCGCCAAGGGCATCAAATGATAATCATGCACCCAGACGATGTCGTCGGGCTTCAGATGCGAGGCGAGCAAGTCAGCGAACCGGTCATTAACCCGCAAATAACCGGAAAGATCGCGCCGAGAGAACTCCGCGAGATCTTGACGATAATGCAATACCGGCCAGAGAACGCGATTGGCGAAACCGTTGTAATATTCTTCATAATCGCGGCGGATCAGGTCGGTGACGATATATTCGGCATGGGTCTCCTTATAGGTGGTGACCCGCACCTGCTCGGCTGAATCCACCGCTTTGCCGCTCCAGCCCAGCCAGACGCAGCGATTTTCCTTCAACAGCGCGCGTAGCGCGACTTCCAGTCCGCCCGGATGCAAGGCGCGATTAGAACTCGGTACCGCGACACGGTTCGACAGGACGAAAACGCGGGCCATGTGCACCCTCCACACAGGAAGCGGCGCAGCAGAGGGAAAGTTCCCGCAAGCGTGAAAGGCTTGCGGAATTTCCCTTGAGGTGCCTTACGCTGCTGTAATCGGCGCGAAACCGCGCAAATATGACGCGAGTTCCCTGGGGCTTGACGCCATGCCGCCGCGGGGAATACGGGAACTTGATGGCGCTGCGGGCAAAGGACAAAATGCGAAGGCCGGCTGAAGACCCCGCGGCCCGGCTCGAAGACTGGTCCCCCGGGCTTCTGAAGTCGCGCGCCTATGAGCAGGTTCTTCTGGATATCATTTTCGGTGAACTGGCGCCGGGAGAACGGATCGACGAGCATTATCTCGCCGCCCGCTATGAGTCCGGCCTGGCCGGCATCCGCGAGGCGCTGGCACGGCTGGCGCTAGAGGATCTGGTCCAGCGCCGCCCCCGGGTCGGCACTGTGGTGGCGCCACTCGACATATTGGAGGCCAAGCAATCTTACGACGCGCGCCAGTTGATCGAATGTCATTGTGCGGAACTCGCAGCGTCGCATGCCACGCGCGCCGAGATCGCCGCCATCGCCACTGCCTTCGAGGGAGCCGAGGCGGCCATCTCGCGGAACGATTCCAGGGCGCTGGTGGCGATGGACGAAGCGTTCCATCTCGGCGTCGCCGCCGCCAGCCACAACCGCACCCTGGCCCGCATGGTGGCGCCGCTGCATCACAAGGCTGCGCGGTTCTGGATTTGCGCCAAGCAGCCCGAGGGCCGCAAGGACCAGCTTCATGACCTCGCCCTGCACCGCGCCGTCACCAATGCGGTCGCGCGACACGATGGGCCGGCGGCGCGCGAAGCGATGGCGGCGTCGCTTGGAGAATTTCCCTATCTCGTTCAATAGAATTCGGCGGTACACGCGGCCGGAATGAATGCCGCAGTCGGACGCTCTCTAAGAACACATTCCGGCCTGGCGCGTGGGGAAATTCAGCTCCAGCTTCACCCCTTCCGGATCGTGCAGGAAAAGCTGGATGACGCCGTCGCGCGGCACGATTTTCTCCTGGTAGGACAGCCCGCGTGCGACCAGCCGCGCGCGCATTCCTTCCAGGTCACCGCCGCCGAAAGCGATATGGTCGATCTCGCCTGTGCCGGGGCCGCGGCGTGCTTCTCCGTCGGGCTTCTGCACCAGATGGATGACGGGAACATCGCCCAGATAAAGCCAATGGCCCGGAAACGGGAAGGGCGGGCGTGGGCCTTCCGTAAGGCCGATCACCTCGACATAGAAATTCCGGCTGGCGCGGGCATCGGCGCAGCGGATATTGACGTGCTGCAAGCTCTCCAGGGGCATGAAAACCTGTTCTTTGGTCCTATCTGCCGCGCCATGCTATAGCAGGCCAGGACTTTCGCATGAATATCCACCCCGTTTCCGACCAAACGCCCCGGCGCATCCAGATCGACCCACGCGACAATGTCGCCGTGGTCGTCAACGCTTTGGGCCTGCCGGCGGGCACGATATTTCCGGACGGGCTGATCTTGAACCAGTTCGTGCCCCAGGGTCACAAAGTGGCGCTGGCGGAGATCGCCGAGGGCGGCGACATCGTCCGCTATGGTCAGGCGATCGGCACCGCCGTCGGCGCGATCCGGCGGGGCGACTGGATCGACGAAACCAAAATTGCCATACGGCCCGCGCCCGCGCTGGAAGACCTGGCCTATGCGCAGACGTCTCGGTCCGTGCCGGAACCGCTCGCCGGCTATACTTTCGAGGGCTTCCGCAACCCTGACGGCACGGTGGGGACCAAGAACATCCTCGCCATCTCGACCAGTGTCCAATGCGTGGCCGGCACCATGGAATATGCCGTCAAGCGCATCAAAGCCGAACTCCTTCCCCGCTATCCCAATGTCGATGACGTGGTGGTTTTGACCCACGCCTATGGCTGCGGCGTGGCGATCAACGCGCCGATGGCGGTGGTGCCGATCCGTACCTTGCAGAGTCTCGCCCGCAATCCCAATTTCGGGGGCGAGGTGATGGTGGTCGGGCTGGGCTGCGAAAAGCTGGCGCCGGAACGGCTGCTGCCGCCCGATCTTTCGCAAAAAGAAGGGCAGACCGGTACTTTGCGCCTGCAGGACGAAGCCTTTATCGGCTTTGGCGCGATGGTGGACGGCATTCTGGCGATGGCGGAGGAGCGGCTGAAAAGGCTCAACGCCCGCCGGCGCGAAACCGTGCCCGCCAGCGCACTTGTCGTCGGCATGCAATGCGGCGGCAGCGACGCCTTTACCGGCATCACCGCCAATCCGGCGCTGGGGGTCTGTGCCGATCTGCTGGTGCGGGCCGGTGCCACCGTGTTGTTCTCGGAAGTGACCGAGGTGCGCGATGCCATTCATCTGCTGCTGCCGCGCGCCGCCGACGAACAGGTTGCGAAGGCTCTGCTGCGCGAGATGGCCTGGTACGACAATTATCTCGAACTGGGCGGCGCCGACCGAGCTGCAAACACCACACCAGGCAACAAGAAGGGTGGCCTTGCCAACATCATCGAGAAGTCGCTGGGGTCGGTGGCCAAGTCAGGCACCAGCACAATTTCGGGCGTACTCGCCCCGGGCGAGCGCGCGACGCACAAGGGTC
>DATATP010000403.1:0-15478 GCA_036268715.1 Rhizomicrobium sp.
CTCCGTTGGGATTCTCGTCCTCCACAGTAATGAGCACCGGCTGCCGGGTGGGATCGCCATCGCCCGATTGTGCGTGCGGCAAGAAACTCTGGTCGTCATAGGTCCAGAGCAGAGTGTCGATCGTGTCGGAGCGTTCCGAAGAATCCGTCCGTATCACCGCGCGCCAGCCCCGGGCCAACGATTTCTCCACCAGGCCGGGAAGCACCTCTTCCAGCGAACGGCGTTCGAGATGGTAGAACAGAGTTTCAGTCACGAAACATCCATATTTGTGATCTGAGTTCCTCCAATTTGCCGCGCGACTTTCTGGGCCCTACGAACTGGGCAAAACCGCAACCAATGAGAAGCACCGGGCCAATCCAAACAAAATCGCCATTCCGCAAGTTGGTAACAAAAATCCAACAGGCCAAAATTACCAAGGCCATACCGAAAAGCCGACAGAGCCAGGTCAACATTCAGTTCTCGTAGTGTTCGATCACCAGCCGGTTCAGCATCCTGACCCCCCAGCCGGTGCCCCAGCTCGGAATCATCGGTCTCTGTTCGCCGTCCTGCCAGGCGACACCGGCGATATCCAGATGCGCCCAGGGCATGTCCTTCTCGATGAATCGTTTGAGGAACTGCGCCGCCGTGATGGAGCCGGAATTGGGCCCGCCGATATTCTTCACATCGGCGATCTTGGAGCGGATCATCTTGTCATAGGCGGGATCGAGCGGCAGCCGCCACACCCGCTCGCCGGTCTCGCGTCCGGCCTGGGTCAGGCGTTCTGCCAATTCGTCATTGTTCGAGAACACGCCGGCATGCTCGAAACCCAAGGCCTGGATGACGTTCCCGGTTAGGGTGGCGAGATCGATGATCGCCTTCGGCGCGAAGCGACGCTGTGTATAGGTGAGCGCATCGGCCAGCACCAGCCGGCCCTCGGCATCGGTATTGAGCACCTCAATCATCTGCCCCGACAGGGACTTCAACACATCGTCGGGCCGGATCGCACCGCCATCCGGCATATTCTCGACCAGCCCGATCACGCCCACCGCGTTGACTTTGGCCTTGCGCGTCGCCAGGGCCATCAGGGTGCCGACCACCGCCGCCGCACCGGCCATATCGCCTTTCATGCTCGCCATGCCGCCGCCGGGCTTGAGCGACAATCCGCCGGAATCGAAGCACACGCCCTTGCCCACAAGAGCGATCGGCTTGCCCACCTTGCTGCTGCTCGACTTATTTCCACCGTTCCATTGCATGACGACAAGCTGGCTTTCCCGCTCCGAACCCTGGCCCACCCCGAGCAGCGCGCCGAAGCCCTGTTTTTTCATTTCCGCTTCGCCGAGGATTTCGACCTTCACGCCCAGCTTGCCGAGCCTCGCCTTGGCGCGGCGCGCGAATTCGGCCGGATAAAGAATGTTCGGGGGTTCATTGACCAGGTCGCGTGCAAAGAAGACTCCCTCCGCCACCGCATCCAGCCCGGCATAGGCGCGCTTCGCCGCGGCGGCATCGGCCGTCATGACGCGCAAGGTCGTGAACTTGGTTTCATATTCTTGCAGGTTCTTGGTGCGGTAGAGATTGAACCGATAACTTCTGAGCCGGGCGCCGAACGCCAGATGCGCCGCAAATTGGCCATTTTTGATCTTCGATCCTTTCGGAGGATCGATCGCGAGGCTGGCAGAGGCATCGCCGCCGGTCAGCAGCTTTGCGGCAATCTGGGCGCCCAGCACCTCCAGGTTCTTCTTGTCCAGTTCCTCGACCTTGCCCAACCCGGCCAGCAGAATGCGCGAAGCCCCGGTTCCGGCGGGCGCCAGCACTTCGAGTATTTGTCCGCTTTTGCCGGTGAACCGAGAGGACCTGAGCGCGCGGGTCAACGCGCCGCCGCTTGCCTTGTCTGCCGCCACCGCGGCGGGCAGCAGGGCAGCGCCCGCCATCGCGCCGACCACCCAGGCTCCGGCCGAAACGGAAGCCGGCGCCATAAAGGAAATTTGCATGAAGAGCTCCGAAATTGCTGGCCCAAATGGCGGGGGACGGTTGGCGGAAGGTGCAAAACCAATCTAACTTAGAGCGAATCGAGGAAGGGGCGAAAGGCCGCGAGCGCCGCCTTCCCATGAAAGCAGCCCTGTGAGCATGACCAAACGCCTTCTGCCGCGCCTGTCCTTTTATATCTTGGGCCAGCTTCTGGGCCCGGTGGCGCTGCTCACATTCCTGATGACCAGCGTGATCTGGCTGATTACCTGCCTGCCGTTGCTGGACCTCGTCATCAACCGGGGCCAGTCGGCGTTGACCTTCATGTATCTGACCCTGCTGCTGCTGCCGTCGCTGCTGCTCATCATTCTTCCCATCGCCTTTTTCTTCGGTGCCCTGTTCACGCTTAACCGGCTTTCCGGCGACAGCGAGTTGGTGGTGATGGCCTCGGCCGGCTATTCGCTGCGGCAATTGTCTGTGCCCCTGCTGCTGGCGGCGGCGATCGTGATGGCGCTCACCTGTGCCTGCGCGCTCTATTTCGTGCCCGCCAGCCAGCGCGCGCTCAACGCCAAGAAACTGGACATCAGGGCCGATATCGGTGCGGCCCTGCTCAATGAAGGCGAATTCAACGACAGCACCAAGGGCCTCACGGTTTTCATCCGCCGGCTCGATAATAACGGGCAGATTTCGGGCATCCTGGTACATGACAGCCGCGAGCCGGCGCGGCCCTCCACCTATATCGCCACCAGGGGCATCCTGGCCCAGACGCCGGCCGGAGCGCGGCTCATCATGTTCGACGGCACCATCGAGCAGAGCGGCAAAGGCGGGGCGCAACTTTCAGTGCTACATTTCCGCCGCGACACGATCGATCTGGACCAGTTCGCCAGTCGGGCTCGCACCACCCTGCGCGGCGCCAATGAGCGCTATCTTGGCGAATTGCTGTGGCCACAGGAGAAGGAAGGGCTGACCCCGCGCATCCGCCGCGCCTGGGTGGCGGAAGCTCATAACCGGCTTTCCCAGCCGCTCTACTGCCTCGCTTTCGCGATGATCGCGATGGCGGCCGTGATGCGCGGCCGGCGGCAGCGGGGCGCCCTGGCAATGCGCCTGACGCTCGCCTCGCTGGCGGCGGCGGGCGTGCGCATCGCCGGCTATGGCGTGCAGGGGCTGGCGCAGAACCAGCCGGACTTCATCGCCGTCTTCTATCTGATCCCGCTGCTCGGCGCGGCTGGAGCCCTGGCGGTTCTGATGGGATTCGACGTGACGGCGCTGCTGCGGAAGCCGCAGTCGGCCGGGGCTTCCGCATGAGCTGGTCCTGGACACTCTACCGTTATCTGGCGGTGCAGTTCTTCATCGGGGTGGCGATCGTCTATGGCGCTTTTCTGGCGCTGGCCTTCTCCATCGACGTTGTCGATCTGCTGAACCGGACCGCCAACCATGATGTCGGCACCGGCGTGGTGATCGGCATGGCGATCCTGCAACTGCCCGATCTCGGCCAGAAGATGCTGCCTTTCGCGATCTTGTTGGGTGGCGCGTTCACATTCGCTCGGCTGTCGCGCAACCGGGAGCTGGTGGCCTCGCGCGCGGCCGGAATTTCCGCCTGGGACTTTCTCCTGCCGCCGCTCACCGTAGCGGTGTTCATCGGCGTGTTCGCGGTGACCGTGTTCACGCCGGTCTCTTCGCGCATGTTCGCCGAATTCGGCGGCCTGGAGGCGCGCTACATCAAGGGCGATGCGTCGCAACTCGCAGTGTCGCAGAACGGGCTGTGGCTGCGTCAAGGCGATGAGCATCAGCAGTCGGTGGTGCATGCCCTGCGTGTCAGCGAGCAGGGCGAGCATCTGGAGGATGTGCTGGTGCTGCTCTACGGGGCCGACGATAAATTCGTCGGCCGAATCGACGCCAGATCCGGCCAGTTGATGGACCATAGCTGGCTCTTGACGAATGCCTGGGTCTCGGGATCGGGCGACAGCGCGCCGGTGCATCACAAGACCTACAGCCTCCCGACAACTCTGACCCCCGCGCAAATCCAAGAGAGCTTCGCCTCCCCCGACACCCTTTCCTTCTGGGAATTGCCGGGCTTCATCCGCGCTGCCCAGGCTGCCGGTTTTTCCGCGAACCGCTACCAGCTTTATCTCTATTCACTCTACATCCTGCCCGCCCTGTTCGCCGCGATGGTGTTCATGGCGGCAAGCTTCTCGCTCAGGGTGTCGCGCGAGGGCGGTGTCGCCAAGGTCATCATGTTCAGCGTGGCGGCCGGGTTCGGCGTTTATTTCTTTGACGAGATGACGCGGGTGCTGGGCCAGAGCGGCGCGGTGCCGCTGATGCTCGCCGCCACCGCTCCCGCCATCGCCTCCATCCTGATCGGCATGACCCTGGTGTTCAGTCAGGAGGATGGATGAGTCCCCGCCGGTCCGGTGCAGCAGCAGCGTTGCTGCTGCTGGCGATACCGCTCGCACAGGCGGCGCCGGCTGCCCGGCACACTCCGCCGGCCAAATCCGCTCCTGCAGCAGCATCTGATAACCGGATGCTGCTGCAGGCCGATCAGGTCGTCTATGACGGCAATGCCAAAACCGTTTCCGCGGTCGGGCATGTCGAGATCGACGATCAGGGCCGGGTGCTGCTGGCCGAGCGGGTGACATACGACCAGGCGACCGACAAGGTGACTGCCAGCGGCCATGTCAGCGTCACGGACGAGCGCGGCAACGTTGCCTTCGCCGAGCATGTCGTCCTGACCGATCACATGCGCGACGGGGTGCTGGACGGCTTTGGCGCGCTGATCGGCAAGAATGGACGCCTCGCCGCCCTCGCCGCCCAACGCCGCGAAGGCCATATCATAATCGCCGACCATACCGACTACAGCCCCTGCAAGATCTGCAACAAGCCGGGCCAGCGCACGCCGCTTTGGCAGGTGAAAGCCGAGCCCGTGGTCTATGACCAGTTGAAACATCGTATCCATTTCTATGACGCGACCCTGGAGATGGCCGGCGTGCCGGTCATCTACATGCCATTCCTCAGCCAGCCCGATCCCAGCGTGAAATATGCCAGCGGGCTTCTGGTCCCCGATTTCGGCAACTCGACCAAGATTGGGTATTTCACCCGCCTGCCGGTCTATATCGCGCTGTCGCCGACCAACGATCTGACCCTCGCGCCGATGATCTCTACCGATGGCGGCGACGTGATGGAGGGCGAATATCGCGCCCGCTGGAACAATAGCGGTCTGTGGCTGCAGGGCAGCCTCGGCTATAATGAGAATGGTGGCCTGGCGGGACCCCCCGGGCCGCAATTCTATGACCATTTGTTCGGCTCGGGCCGCATCGCGCTGGACGATAACTGGCGTACCGGCTTCGACGCCGAGCTAACCAACAATCCCGCCTATATGCGGTTCTACGACATCTCCTATCTCGACCGGCTGGTGAACGATCTGTTCGTGGAGAACGATACCGGCCGCAGCCGCTTCTTCCTGGGCGGCTATTATTTCGAAGGCTTGCGCGCCACCGACGAGGCGCGGCTGTTTCCCTATGTGCTGCCGAAGATCGAACTCAGCTATATCCCCGAGCGCAACATGTGGGGCGGTCAGTTCCGCTTCGACCTCAACAGCGCCGTCATTACCCGCGACCAGGGGCCGGACAGTCAACGGCTGACCAGTGAGTTTCAATGGAAGCTGCCTTTCGTGGCGCCCGGGGGGCAACTCTGGACCGTGGTGGCGGACGCGCGCGGCGATCTCTATCACGTCGACAACAACGATCTGATCGATTATCCGACCGTTCCCGAAGAAAGCCGTTTCATCGGCCGCGGGATTCCCTATCTCGCGCTGGACTGGCGCTGGCCATTTATTGCGGAAGGGACGGAAGGCCATTCCTACATCCTCCAACCCATCGCCCAGTTCATCGCCCAGCCCTATGGCGGCAATCCCAAGGGGCTGCCGATCGAGGATTCCGATGCGTTCGAATTCGACGACAACAATCTGTTCAGTTTCGATCAGTTGCCCGGCTACGACCTGGTGGAAAGCGGGCCGCGTGCCAACGTCGGCGGAACAGCCGAGGCGCTATTTCCCGGCGGGGAAGTACAGGCGCTGATCGGCCAGACCTTCCGATTGAAACCCGACCCGGTCTTTGCCGCCTTCACCGGCGAAAGCGGCACCGCCTCCGACGTTGTAGGCCGCTTCAGCGTCAAATTCCCGCACCTGGACGTCACCGACCGCATCGATGTGGATCGGGGGGATGGTTCCATACGGCGGCATGAAATCTATGTCACGGGAACCTATAACCGCTCCTCACTACAGATTTCCTATGTTCAGTTGCCGCCCGAGGCGGTGACCTTGGGCCTTGGCAGCCGGGAAGAGATAAACGCCCAGGCGGACCTCAATTTCTATGAAAACTGGCAGGCCTTCGCCGCCGCCAGGCGCGATCTCCTCGCCAACCAGTTCCTGGATGTCGAGTATGGCCTTGGCTACGAGGATGACTGTGTGGCGATTTCCCTCGCCTACCGGCGCAAATACACGTTTGACGCGATCCAGGGCGTGCCTCCTTCAACCTCGATCATCCTGCGATTCAGCCTGAAGACCGGCGATTCCCCCATCCAGCCCTTCAGCCTGTTCCCCCAGGACGTCTTCGCGCTGACCCATCCCTAGGGCTCCCCCGCCGATTGCCGCCGCAAGGCTGGAAGGATCAGGATCGGTCCAGCTTGATCGCGGCGCCGAATTGCTTATCCTGCGCAGTTGGTTAGGGGGCTGGCGCCGGATTTCCGGCAAGAGCGCTGTAGCTGCGACCGATGCTCCCATTTTCGACTCTATGCCGAGACACGATGCGAAGCCTGACCACCGCGTTGCTGATGACTGCCGCGTTCATCTGTGCCGACTCGCAGAGCCGCGCCGCCACCGCGCTGCCGGCCGTGCCGGCTGCAACGCATCTTGCCGATTCGGGACCTTCCATCACCGCCGCGGCGCCCGCCGCCCAAACCCCGCCGCCGACAGCTACCGCCTCCGCCGATCCGGCACCGGTCTCCACCCTTGATGCAGCGGGGCCGGATGCCGGCACCCCTGCCGCCACCGATGCTTCCCAAGTCAACCCCAATGACAGCGACGGCATCGTCGCAACAGTAAACGACACCTCGATTTCCGATTACGAAGTGCGGCAGCGAATGGCGCTGTTCGTTGCCACTTCCGGCATGCAGCCGGATGCAGAAGCGAAAAAACGCATCCACGACCAGATCCTTGCCCAGCTCGAAGACGAGAAGATCGAACTCGCAGAGGCCCTCAAGAAGCACATCACCGTCAGTCCGGCGGAGATCGATAAGCAGATCAATCGCCTGATCGGCGAAAACCGTTTCACCATCGAGCAATTGCGCACCACGCTTGGCAATGCAGGCACCAGCGAAGCGGCGCTGCGTTCCCAGATTCTCGCCCAGATCGCCTGGCAGAAGGCGGTCGAGGACGAGTATGGCGACCGCCCCGTCGTTACGCCCGAGCAGATCGATGCCGAAATGGCGCGCAATGCGGAAGGCGCAAATAAGCCGCATTTCCTGGTCGGTGAAATATTCCTGCCGGTGGACAATCCCGAGCAGGATGCCAAGGTGCTGAAAGACGCCCAGACCATCGAGAGCCAGCTTTCCATGGGCGCGCCCTTCCCTTCGCTGGCCCGTCAATTCAGCCAGAGCCCGTCCGCGGCGGGTGGCGGCGACATGGGTTGGGTTTTTGCCGGCCAATTGTCGCCGGAGCTCAATGCCGCGCTGTCGAAGATGGAGCCGGGAAGCGTGTCGCAGCCGATCCGCGGCATCGGCGGCTACTATATCCTGACCTTGCGCCAGCGGCAGGAGCCTTTGGGCACCAAGATCGTGCAGGCGCCGACCGGTCCCACCAATCCCGACGGGACCCTGCCGCTCGCCCGCTTGCTGCTGCCCATGGGCGGCCAGCCGACCAAAAATGAAGTCGACCAGGTGATGAAGGTCGCGGCCGAGATTCGTGCCCACACCACCTCCTGCGATCAGCTCGACAAGTTCCGCGAGAAAATGCCGGGCGCGGTCTATATGAATCTGGGCGACACGAAGCTCACGGACCTGTCGCCCGAGATTCAGAAAGTGCTCGCCCAGACCCATCCGGGCGATGTCGCGACACCTTTCATTTCCGAGGCCGGGGTGGAGATCATCGCGCGCTGCGACAAGCGGGTGATCACAGAGACCGCCTATGTGCTGCCGACCCACCAGCAAGTGGAGCAGCAATTGTTCGAGCAGCAAATTTCCGCCCTGGCGCGGCGCTATCTGCGCGACCTGAAGCGCGACGCGAATATCCAGGTGCGCGATGCGCATGGCGCCATGCAGCTCGCCTCTCAGGTGCATTGACGCGCCTCATGGCTGGGAGCGAGGCGCCTATTCTGGTCACCATGGGCGAACCGGCTGGGATCGGCCCGGAAGTGGCGGTTGCCGCATATCGGGCGCTGGGCGGGCACACCGGTTCGCATCCCCTGAAATTGATCGGCGACGTCGCGGTGTTCGGCGATGTTCCGGATGGTGCGGTGATCCCGACCAAGGCCCGTGTCCGGACACTCCCCGGCAAGGCCGACAGGGCCAATGCTGCTGCGGTGACCGAAGCGATCGAGATCGCGGCACGCCGCTGCATGACGGGTGAAGCGGCGGGGATGGTTACCGCCCCGATCCACAAGGCGGTGCTGGCGGGGGCGGGTTTCGCGTTTCCCGGACATACCGAGTTCCTCGCGTATTTGACCGGGGCCAGGCGGGCCGTGATGATGCTGGCGAGCGATGTCTTGCGGGTGGTACCGCTCACCATCCATCTGCCGATCGCGAAGGTGCCGGGCGCGATCACGTCTCAGGCAATTGTCGAGACCGGCGAGATCGTGCTGACAGCCCTGGCGCAGGATTTCGCCATCGCAGCGCCCCGCCTGGCGGTGGCGGGGCTCAATCCCCATGCCGGCGAGAATGGCGTATTGGGCACGGAGGACGGCGCGGTGATCGCTCCTGCGGTTGCGGAACTGGCGCGACGCGGCCATCGCGTGATGGGGCCGCTGTCCGCCGATACACTTTTCCATGAAGAGGCACGGGCGCGCTATGACGCGGCGCTGTGCATGTATCACGACCAGGCCCTGATCCCGATCAAGACCCTGTCCTTCTGGGATGGGGTGAATGTAACCTTGGGACTGCCGATCGTGCGCACCTCGCCCGATCATGGAACCGCCTTCGATATCGCAGGAACCGGCAACGCCGATTCTCGCAGCATGATCGCGGCGATCCGCCTGGCGGCGGCGATGGCGGATGCAAGAGCAAAGGCGTGAGTAAGGACGCGCTACCACCGCTGAGAGATGTAATCGCTGCGCATGGGCTGAACGCGAAAAAATCGCTGGGACAGAATTTCCTGCTCGATCTCAACCTCACTCGTCGTATCGCGCGCGCGGCGGGGGCGCGTGAAGGTGGCGTGTTCTATGAAGTGGGACCGGGGCCGGGCGGATTGACGCGTGCCCTGCTGGCGGAAGGCGCAGACAACGTCATCGCGGTGGAACGCGACGAACGCGCTTTGCCCGCGCTGGCCGAGATCGCGGCGGCTTACCCCGGCAGGCTAGAGGTGATTTCCGCGGATGCGCTGGAAATGGATGAAGCCGCATTGCTGCCGTCTGGCGCGCGCATTGCTGCGAACCTCCCCTACAATGTCGGAACCGCATTGCTCATCAAATGGCTGACCTGGGAGGTGTGGCCGCCCTTCTGGCAAAGCGCGACTTTGATGTTTCAGCGCGAGGTCGCGGAACGTTTGGTGGCAAAACCGGGCAGCAAGCATTACGGCCGACTGTCGGTGCTGACCCAATGGCGCTGCACGGCGAAGATCGAATTCGATGTCAACCGCAACGCCTTCGTGCCACCGCCATCGGTCACCTCGTCTATTGTTCGGCTGGAGCCACGTCGCCAACCGCTTGCCCCGGCGCCGCTCGCCGCGCTCGAGCACGTCACCGCCGCCGCCTTCGGCCAGCGCCGCAAGATGCTTCGGCAAAGCTTGAAAGCCATCGGCGGCGAAACGCTGATCGAAGCCGCCGGCCTCGATCCCACGGCGCGGCCGGAAGATCTGTCTGTGGCAGATTTCGCCGCGCTGGCGCGGTGCATCGCAGCGCCGGACAGCACTCCATAGATCGCCTGAAGGCGGATTGCGCGTCGTTATTTTGCGAAGCGATCGCCCGATATGGTACAATCCTGCGGGCGAAGTGATTTCGGCGGCGACGGCGCGTGCGCCGGGCCACCGATTTCGGGGGATGCAGATGACAGACACCGTGATACGCGCGGGCGTGAATGCCCCGCGCCGGTTTTATATGTGGATGGCCGCGAGTTGCCTTGCCATCGCCGTGGTCGGCTTCATGCCGACCTATTTCGTGCCGATGGGCCGAGGCACTCTCAAGATCGAACCGGTGGTCCATATCCATGGGTTGGTGTTGTTTTCCTGGGTCGTATATTTCTTCACCCAGTCCTGGTTGGTGGCACAGGGCAAGGTGCTGGCGCACCGCAACTGGGGCATGCTGGGCATCTCCATCATCACCGCGATGGTCTTCATTGTCACCGCCGTCGTGTCGCTGCGCATCGCCCAGGCACAGGCGCCGGGCCAGCCGGCCACTGTCGCGCACGGAACGCGCGCCTTTGCCTGGGTCAGCATCAGCACGCTTTTCTTTATCGTGCCGGTATTCGTGCTGGCCATCGTGAAGCTGCGCAAGCCGGAAACGCATAAGCGGCTGATGCTGCTGCTGACCATCTCGCTGCTGGGTGCGCCCATCGCGCGCTGGTTCCTCACCTTCTTGCCCCTGCCCCCGGATCCCGGCGCTCCGCCGGCGCCGGCGGGGCTGCCAACCATCAACCTGGTGCCGATCTCCGTCACTATCGCCCCGGCGCTAATGGGGGACATCCTGCTGCTGGTGGCGATGATCTATGACCTGCGCACGCGTGGGCGCGTGCATCCGGTCTATCTGATCGGAGGCGCGATCATGCTGCTGCTGCAGGTGACGGTCGTACCAGTGTCGGAATCGGCGCCGTGGCAGGACATGGCCTTCGCCATCGGACATCTGGCGGGCTGACCGGCGAACAATTCAGCCGGCGCTTACATCAACCCCTTCACAAACGCCGAAATCCCCGTCTGTCGCCCGCGCTTCAGCCGCTCGGCATTGAGGATGGCCTGGATGTCGGCCAGGGCGCGGTCGAGGTCGGTGTTGACGATCACATAGTCATATTCCGCCCAGTGACTGATCTCCCCCGCCGCCTTGGCCATGCGGGCGGCGACAATCGCCTCGCTGTCCTGGGCGCGGGCGCGCAGCCTGCGTTCCAATTCCTCATGACTCGGTGGCAGGATAAAAATGCTGACCAGATCGTCGCGCATCTTCTCCTTCAACTGCTGGGTGCCCTGCCAGTCGATGTCGAACAGAAGGTCGCGCCCAGCCGCCAGCGCCTCAACCACCAAGTGCGACGGCGTGCCATAGCGGTGGCCGAATACCTGAGCATGCTCCAGGAATTTTCCTTCCATGCGCCAGGCCTCGAACGCCTCGGAAGAAATGAAATGATAGTCCCTGCCATGCACCTCGCCCGGCCGCATCGGCCTTGTGGTGGCGGAAACAGACAGTTTGATATTGCCGTCCGACTCCAGCAACCGGCGCGACAGGGTGGTCTTGCCAGCGCCCGAGGGCGAGGACAGAACCAGCATCAAGCCACGGCGCGGTATGTCCAGGTTCATGCGATGTTTTTGTTATTCGACATTCTGCGCCTGTTCGCGAAACTGATCGATCATCGCTTTCAACGCCAGGCCGACCCGCGTCAATGCAATATCGGAGGATTTGGAGCACAGCGTGTTGGCTTCGCGGTTGAATTCCTGCGCAAGGAAATCAAGCTTGCGCCCGATGCCCCGGCCACTTGTCAAAAGCTCGCGTGCGTCCTGGACATGGGCGGCCAGGCGGTCCAGCTCCTCGCGAACATCGGCGCGCACGGCCAGCAGCGCCGCTTCTTGGGCGAGGCGGTCCTCGGCGACGGGTCCGGTTCCCAGCAATTCCTTGACCTGGGCCAATAGCCGCTCCTTGAGCGCGGGCCCCTGGCCTTCGGCCAATCGACCCGCTTGGCCGACCAGTCGCGCGACCTCGTCCATTTGCGCCATCAACACGGCGGACAATTTTCCTCCTTCCGCACAGCGCTCCCGGGCCAGCAAATCGAAGGCCAGCATCAGGCTTTCCAGCATCGCGGCATCGCGATGACCCCGCGCTACCTGATCCGTCGCCGCAATATCGTCCTGGACGATGACACCCTTCAGTGCCAAAAGCCCGTCCACCCGGGCCGCGGGCAAGCCGGTTTCCGCTTCGATTTCGCGCGCCAGCTTGATCGCCGAGGCGAGGACCGCAGAATCGATCTTGAGGCCCCGCGCCGCTTCCTGCTGCTCGACGGTCAGTGCGATCTGGAAACTGCCGCGCTGAAAGCGCTCGGCGGCAAGGCGGCGGGCCGGTGTCTCGAGCGTCTCGAAGCTGGGGGGCAGGCGCAGCCGCATGTCCAGGCTGCGGCCGTTGACGCTCTTGGCTTCCCAGCGCCAGCGCAGGCCTGCATGGCTGCCGACGCTCTCGGCAAATCCGGTCATGCTGGCGAGGCTCTTCATAGCTGCGACATCTTCTGCGACTCCTCGCGGCAACTTACCGCGCCACTACGCTTGCGTCATCGGGAATGATGATCGGAATGCACCGGTCCTGGCGGGGGAGTTGGGGCGATCTCGCGCGCCTTGATGCGTTCGGCCCGTCGCCAATCGGCGACATTGCGCTGATGCTCGGCCTCGCTCGCCGCGAAAACATGGCCGCCTTTGCCGTTGGCGACAAAATAGAGATCGCCCGTGTCTTCCGGATTCAGCACCGCGGCGATGGAATCCTTGCCCGGATTGGCGATCGGCGTGGGCGGCAGGCCCCCGATCACATAGGTGTTGTAGGGGGTGGCGCCCTCGATCTCGCTTTGGCGGATGCCGCGGCCGAGTGGATAGCCCTGCGTGATGCCGTAAATGATGGTGGGATCGGATTGCAGCTTCATGCCGGCCTTCAGGCGATTGAGGAAGACGGAGGCGATATGGCGGCGCTCCTCCGGCGAGGCGGTCTCTTTCTCGACGATGGAAGCGAGCGTCACCGCCTGGCGCGGATTTTGGAGCAGCAGGTTGGGAACGCGGGTCGCCCATTTCTTTGCGAGGAACTTCTGTTGCGCCTGGTGCATCTTGGCCAGCAACTGGGCACGCGTCTCGCCGCGCACAAAGAGATAGGTTTCCGGCAACAGGCTGCCTTCGGGCGGCACCGGCCCCGCCTTGCCGGCCAGCACCGGATCGGCCTCGACCAGCTTGTAGATCATGTCGGAGGTGAGGCCCTCCGCCGCCGTCAGCTTGTGCTGGATGGATTTTCCCGCCACCAGGATGGCGGCGATATCGGCCATCGTCGCCCTGCTGGGAATGGCATATTCGCCCGCCTTCATCTGTTCGGCCAGACGGCGCCAGCGCAAGTCGAACTCGAATACGAATGGATAGTTCAATGCTCCTTGGGCCCGCAGCATTTCCGCGACGGCATGGGCGCGGGTGTGCAATGGAATCAGGACCACCCTCGGCCTGCCGTCGGGCGTAGGCGGACCGGGCTCGTTCCAGGCCGCGTTCGACCATTCGAACGCCCCCGCGGCGATGAGACCGAGAAGGATAAGAAGGATAATAAGGCGGCGCATCACGGTTTGGAGAATATCAGCGCAGCGTTGGTCCCGCCAAACCCGAAACTGTTGGACATGGCGATATCGACCTTACGCTTTTGCGCGACCTTCGGGACCAGATCGATCCGGGTGGTGACGTCCGGATTGTCCAGGTTGAGGGTGGGCGGCACCATGCCGTCCCGCATGGCGAGCAGGCTGAAGATCGCCTCCACCGAGCCCGCCGCGCCCAGCAGATGGCCGATGGCGGATTTGGTCGAAGACATGGCCGTCTTGGACGCCGCATTGCCCAGCAACCGCTCCACCGCGCCCAACTCGATGCCATCGGCCATAGTCGATGTACCGTGAGCATTGACATAATCGATGTCGGAGGCGGCAATGCCCGCCCGCTTCACCGCCATCTGCATGGCGCGATAGCCGCCATCGCCGTCCTCGGACGGCGCGGTGATGTGATAGGCGTCGCCCGACAGGCCATAGCCTTTCACTTCTCCATATATCTTCGCACCGCGCGCCCGGGCGTGCTGATATTCCTCCAGCATCACTATCCCCGCACCCTCGCCCATCACAAAGCCGTCGCGGTCCTTGTCGTAAGGACGCGAGGCCCGGGTCGGCGTGTCGTTGAAGCCGGTCGAAAGAGCGCGACAGGCGTTGAAGCCGGCAATGCCGATGCGGCAGATCGCAGCTTCCGCCCCGCCCGCCAGCATCAGATCGGCATCGTCCAGCGCGATCAGCCGGGCCGCATCGCCAATGGCATGCGCTCCCGTAGCGCAGGCCGTCACCACCGCACTGTTCGGGCCTTTGAAGCCATGCTCAATGGACGCATAGCCCGACACAAGGTTGATCAGCCGCCCCGGCACGAAGAACGGCGACAGACGCCGCGGGCCTTTCTCATGCACCAGGATCGATGCCTGCTCGATTCCATCCAGGCCCCCGATACCTGAGCCGATCAGGACGCCGGTGCGGCAGCGTTCCTCTTCCGTCTGCGGCTTCCAGCCGGAATCGGCCACCGCCTGCTTGGCAGCGGCCAGGCCGAACAGGATGAAATCGTCGATCCGGCGCTGCTCTTTCGGATCCACCCACCGGTCAGGGTTGAAAGTGCCGTTCGCCCCATCGCCCCGCGGCACCTGACAGGCGATGCGGGTGGCCAGGTCGTCGGCCTTGAACTTGGTGATGGCGCTGGCGCCGGACTTGCCGGCCAACAGCGCCGCCCAGCTTTCCTCAACGCCGCAGGCCAGCGGCGTAACCAGCCCCAAGCCCGTGACAACGACCCTGCGCATCCGAACGGCGATCAGGCGGCGTTGGCTTTGTCGATATATTTGACGGCGTCCCCCACCGTCACAATGGATTCGGCCGCGTCGTCGGGGATTTCGATACCGAATTCCTCTTCAAACGCCATCACCAGCTCGACCGTATCGAGGCTGTCGGCGCCCAGGTCTTCGATGAAGGACGCGGTGTCCGTGACCTTGTCGGCATCGACATTCAGATGCTCGACGACGATCTTCTTCACGCGCTCTGCAGTATCGCTCATGTGACTGTAAGCCTCTCCTAGATTTCAGACCCGGCTGTGGGGTGGGGAAGCGCCGGAAACTTCACGTCATACTTTGTGAGTGGCGGGTTTGGTAACACAATCGCTCCGGCTGCGCCACTTTAGGGTTAACTTATTGATTTCATTATTATAACATCGCCATCCCGCCATTAACATGGAGGGTTTCGCCGGTGACATAGGCTGCCTCTTGCGAAGCCAGATAGATCACTGCGGCAGCGATTTCGGCGGGGGAACCCATGCGGCCCGCGGGAATACGCTCGGCGATGGCCTGCTTCTGCTGATCGGTCAGTGCGTCGGTCATCGCGGTTTGGATGAACC
>DATATP010000404.1:0-6813 GCA_036268715.1 Rhizomicrobium sp.
TCCCTGATCCCAGTCACATTCCCGTCACCCTCCCCAAGGACATCAAATGCAGAGGAACGGTGGGCAAGCAGCAGATGTGCATTCTGTTCGGCGATCCCAGCAAGCCGGGCCTCTATGGCGTGATCTACAAATGGTATCCCGGAAATTTCTCGCGGCCGCATTTCCATGACCAGATGCGTTACGCCTATGTGATCTCCGGTACCTGGTGGGTGTCGACCAGCAATGTCTATGACGAGAAGACCACCTATCCCGTCCATGCCGGCACGGTCAGCATCGACGTTGTGAACACGGTACATTGGGATGGCTGCCGCGCCGGCGAGAAGGAACCGGCGGTGCTGGAGCTGGTGGGCATGGGTCCAGTCAAGTCCATTCAGGTCGGCGAGAACGGCAAGCCAAAGCAAGCTGCCGTTCATTGACGTACCGCACGGGCCTTCGTCATCGCAAAGGCGCGGTGACGAAGGCGCCCGGCGTGCGCGAGAAGAACCCCGTCACCACGCCAAAGATCTTGGCGTCTCGGCACTTGCACTGTTTTCAGGCGTGCTCCAGCGGTAAACGATCTCGATCGATTTAAAAAAACAAAATTTCCGGGAATACCGCTGCGACCAAATTCGTCTTGGCAATCAAGGACCATTATCCGGTTTCCGGGTGCGTTCGCCCGTCCCAAGGGTACATGGCGTCTCATGTCGTATTCCGTTTTTTCCTTGTTTTAGGAAGCGCGTAAGGAATTACCGTGTCACTCCACGAAGGCCTCGCGCGAAGTGAAATCGAACTAGGCGCACCCACTAGGCGAGCGCTGCCCTATTCCAGCCTTAAGCGCTTCCTCGACATCCTCGTTTCCATGGCAGCGATCCTACTTTGTTCGCCCCTGCTGATGTTGATCGCTGCAGCCGTTCGCCTGGATTCCCCCGGCCCGATATTGTTCCGCCAGCGCCGCGGTGGTTTAGGAGGCGCCCCCTTCACGATTCTCAAATTCCGCACGATGACGGCGACCGAGGACGGGCCGGAGGTCATACAGGCCCAAAAGGATGATCCCAGGATCACAAGGATCGGCCACCGCCTGCGCCCGTTTTTTCTTGACGAACTGCCACAACTTTTCAACGTCCTTCGCGGAGAAATGTCCCTGGTTGGACCGCGGCCCCACGCCCTTGTCCATGACATCTATTTCGGTGCCAGGATCGAAGGCTATAGCCGCCGCTATACGGTCAAACCCGGTATCACTGGCTGGGCGCAAATACATGGCGCTCGCGGGCAAACGCCGCTGGACGCGGACATGCAGGCTCGTACAGTGCTCGATCTTTGGTATGTCGAACATGCCAACTTCGTCTTGGATTTGTTGGTTTTGATTAGAACACCGTTCGAGCTATTTCGGCGAGGGTGACATGGTCAGCACGCATATCTATCGCATTGCAACCGCGGTTCCGCCCGACGACATTCATCACACATTCCTGCACTGCACGGTTAGCAGCTTTGCACAACGCCAACCGGTCGCCGCGGGCCGCAGGGCGTGGCGAGGCAGCCTGATCGGACTTGCGCTGCTCGGGGTATTGGGATTGCCGGCTTTGGCGCAAACAGAACATTCCAGCACCCTGTTGTCTGATGGCGCCCGGTACGCATTGAAACGAGACCAAAGCAGGATCTCGTTCTCGATCGGCCACTTCATTGTGTCCTCCACACGGGGGCAGTTCACGACCTTCGATGGCACTCTGATTTTCCAGCCGCAGGCCCCCGAGCATGGTAAGGTCACAGTCCATGTTTCTCCCGGTTCGATCGACACCGGCATTGCCGCACGCGACGATCATCTGCGCACCGCCGATTTTTTCGAGATTGACAAATTTCCGGTCGCCACTTTTGCAAGCACAAGCTTTGTCCAGACCGCCGGCCGAGCCGGCAGACTGGTAGGATTGCTGACCCTTCACGGTGTCACCAAGCCCATTATACTGGACGTGACGCTTCAGACCGCGGACTTGCATGCCGACAGGCTGAAATTCTCTGCAACCGGAGTACTGAAACGCTCGGAATTCGGCATGAACAACTTCATGGGCGTCATCGGGGACAACGTGACGCTCACCGTTGAAGCGGAATTCGACAAAGAGCGGTGAATTTCTGGCGACGTGGCGCCCCTTGCCGGTTAAGCTTGCCTCTGCCGTAACCGGCGCATCTTTCCCGGGGTTGCTAAGATCAGAGAGTACCCTTCGCAATAGTCCGGCGTCATTTGCCCCCATAGAGAAAAGATTTCGAATGCGCCCGCGCTTGCTTGCTCTGAAATCCGCCGTTCCCGATTTCATCCTCAACCAGACCGACGTCGCCCGCCGGGCCTGCGAGCTATTCAAGGAAAGCCGTGACATTACCCGTCTTTTGCCAGTGTTCGAGAACACCGGTATCGACAGCCGCTATTCCTGCGTGCCTATTGAATGGTACGCCCAGCCGCATGGCTGGATGGATCGTACCGCGCTCTATGTCGAGAACGCCGTGGACCTTCTGGAGAAGACCACGCGTGCGCTGCTGGACGAAGCCGGCCTTCAGCCCCACGACATCGACGCGATCGTGGTGTCATCCACCACCGGCATCGCCACCCCCAGCCTCGACGCGCTAGTGGTGGAACGGATGCAATTGCGGCGTGACATCCGCCGGTTGCCGATTTTCGGTCTGGGCTGCGCCGGCGGTGTGGTCGGCTTGGCCCGCGCCGCCTCACTGGCCAAGGCAGAACCCGGTTCCAAAGTTCTGTTCCTGGTGGTGGAACTTTGCGCTTTGACCTTCCGCAAAAATGATATTTCGAAAAGCAATATCGTCGCCACGGCCCTGTTCGGTGATGGCGCCGCGGGCGCTATCCTGTCGACGGAAGGCGAAGGTCCCGAAATCGGCGCCCAGGGCGAGTATACCTGGCCCAGTTCGCTGGATGTGATGGGCTGGGATGTCGAGGAAGACGGCCTCAAGGCTCGCTTTTCCCAGAGCATCCCCACCCTGGTCGCAAATGATTTTCGCGGGCTGCTGGACGGCTTCTTGACGCGCAATAACATCGCTCTAGGCGATATCGATGATTTTGCCTGTCATCCCGGTGGCGCCAAGGTTCTGGATGCCCTGGAAGACGCGTTTGAAATCGGGCGCGGCGATTTGAAAGATAGCCGCTCCATCCTGCGCGACTATGGCAACATGTCCGCGGTGACAGCCTTGTTCGTGGCCGAGCGCATGAATGTGCGGCATAGGAAAATGCGGACTTTGATGACGGCGCTCGGTCCGGGATTCTCGGCGGCATTTTTGATGATCGAAAGCCAATGACGTTGCTTGCGTATGCGATTATCTTGCTGGTTGCGCTGCAACGGCTGGTGGAGGTGCGCTATGCGGAGCGCAATACCGCGGCCTTGCGGGCGCGGGGCGCACGGGAGGTCGGGGCACGGCATTACCCCTTGATCGTGGCCCTGCATGCGAGCTGGCTGGTCGCGATCGTGGCGCTGCTGTCCACGCCCGCGGTCATTCATTGGTGGCTGTTGGGGGTTTTCATCCTGCTGCAACTGGTGCGGATTTGGGTAATCGCCGCCCTGGGGCCTTACTGGACCACCCGCATCATCATGTTGCCTGATGCGCCGCTGGTCAAACGTGGACCCTATCGCTTCGTCAACCACCCCAACTATATCGTGGTAACCTGCGAAATCGCTGTGTTGCCGCTGGTATTCGGGGAAATGGGCGTGGCCATCGTTTTTAGCCTCCTGAATGCCGCCATCCTGGCATGGCGAATCCGGCAGGAGGAAACCACACTCAACCCGCGTCGTTCCTTGTAACAGCGGGACCGGAAAGCCGCCAGCCATGTTGCGATATAGCGGACCGTTTCTCTTTCTCGCCTCGGTGCCGCTGCTTTACTATTACGTCGGCCCCGCCTGTCCTTTTCTTACCGTCGCCGCCTTGCTGGCAGCCCCAATCGGGGTGGAAATGGTTTCGCCACGCGGCAATGTGGCGGCGTTCGTGGATAATCCCCGTGCCTACCGCTTGCTGGTGACCTTTTATATCCCGCTGCAACTGATCCTGATCGGCTGGGCGATCGCGATAAGCGTCTCGGCCACGCCGCTAGGCTTTGTCGCACTGGTCCTGGCGGTCGGCGTCACCACGGGCGTATTCGGCATGCTGACGGCGCATGAGGCGGTACATAGCGGGAATCCTTTTGAAAATTTCCTTGGCACCGCCATGCTGACGGGCATGGCCTATCGTCATTTCCGGATTTCGCATGTCCATGGGCATCATCGTTGGACCGCCACGGCGCGCGATCCCGGGACCGCAAGGCTGGGGGAGGGATTTTACCGTTTTCTACTGCGCACGGTGGGGGCGCAGCTGGCGATGGCTTATTACTTCGAGCAAAAGCGCCGTGCCGGTGCGGGCCGTAACCGGGTGGTGGAGGATGGGTTTGTTCTGCTGGGGCTTTGCGGCGTGATTTTTCTGATAGCGGGCTGGCGCGGCTTGCTGTTTTTCGGCTTGCAAAGCGCCGTCGCCGTCATTGTGCTGGAACTGTTCAACTATATCGCCCATTACGGACTGGTGCGGCACAGTGATGCCGACGGCAAACCCGAAGCTCTGACAGACGCCCACAGCTGGAACAGCAGCAATGTGCTGGCCAACGCTCTGATCTTCAATATGGGTCGTCACTCTTTTCACCACAAAAGGCCGGCGGCGCCATTTCAGGGCCTTAAGCGGATCGAAACTGCGCCCGAGCTTCCAGCTGGCTATGCCGGCAGCATCCTTCTGGCGCTGGCGCCGCCTTTGTGGCGGCGGGTGATGGATGAAAAAGTCCGCCGGATTTACACGGGGCGGGCGTGAGAAAATCCCTTTCGCTGTGGCTGGGCTTCGGCGCGATGTGCGTGGGCATGTTCATGGCGATCCTGGACATCCAGGTGGTTGCCAGCTCTCTCACCACCATCGGGGCGGCGCTGGACATCCCTATCAGCCGTCTCGGCTGGATTCAGACCGGATATCTGATGGCCGAGGTGATCGCCATACCCATGACGGGATTACTGACGCGGGCGCTGTCGCTGCGCTGGATGTTCGTCATCGCTACCTTGGGTTTTACACTGGCAAGCCTTGGCTGTGCTCTCAGCACCCGTTTCGAGTCCCTTATCGCGATCCGGATTGTCCAAGGTTTTTGCGGCGGCATGTTGATCCCCGCCGTGTTCACCAGCGTCTTTGTGATGATCCCGGAGAAGTATCATGTGGTGGCGACCACCATTGCCGGCGCCTTCGCCGTGGTGGCTCCCACCATCGGTCCCGCTGTGGGTGGTTATCTCACCGAGACTTATTCCTGGCACTGGATTTTTCTGGTCAATCTCCTGCCCGGCATGATTGTCATCGCGATGGTTGTGACCTTCGTGCGGTCCGGTGTGCAGGACCTATCCACATTCCGTCGCATCGATTATTTCACGATTGTCTTTGCCTCCGTTTTTCTGGCGACGTTGGAATTGTTTCTCAGCGAAGCACCGAGACACAACTGGCAAGGCGCTTATATCTTTTCCCTGGGTGGTATCTGCCTGGTCTCGGGCGCGCTGGGTGTCTGGCGATCCCTTACCCACGCCACACCCTTCATTGACCTTCATCGCTTCCGCAACGACGCTTTTTCGGTGGGCTGCGGGTTGAGTTTCGTGTTCGGCTTCGGGCTTTACGGGTCCGTCTATATCCTGTCGCTGTTCCTGGGGTTGGTGCGGGAGCACACGCCACTGGCGATAGGCGAAATCATGATGGTGTCCGGCGCGGCACAACTGGTGATGTCGCCCGTGGCTGCGATCCTGGAAAGGCGTGTAAATTGCCGCCTGCTGACGGCATTGGGCTTTGGACTGTTCGGCGCTGGCCTGCTGGCCAATGGCTTTACCACCCAGCAAACGGATTTCGACGGTCTTTTCTGGCCGCAGATCATGCGCGGCTTTGCCGTGATGTTCTGCCTTTTGCCGGCGACACGCCTGGCATTGGAGGGCTGGCCGCACGAGGACATTCCCGATGCCAGCGGCTTGTTCAACCTGATGCGCAATCTGGGCGGGGCTATCGGCATCGCCGCGATTGACACCATCCTGCAGCAGCGCACACCGGTCCATGTCTCGGCCTTCATCGCCCGCCTGCAGCAGGGCGATCCGGCAGCGGCGCGGTTGGTGGGCCTTCCTGTGGCGATGTTCCGGGGTCATGCTATGGGGCCGGTCGATGATCTCACTAAGGCTATGATCGCCCCAATGGTTCGGCGCGCCGCTATGGCCGAATCCTTTAACGAAGCATGGTTCATGGTGGCGGGCTTATTTGCCGTTTCGCTGCTGGTGCTGCTTTGCATGCGCCGCGTGAAACAGGCCATTCCCGAGTCGCCATGATGCAGCCCGAGCCAAGGCAGAGGCGCCGCCGGCGCTGTTGGCCAAGGCGGCACCGGGAACTTGGGCGGCTCTGCAACCGATCCTGTCACAGCCAACCTGTTGGCGCTGACCGAGCTGAACAACGGCGCCACTGGCCGGCACTATACAGAACGACCTTCTCAAGGAATTCATGGTGCGCAATACTTATATCTATCCGCCCGCGCCATCGATGCGAATCGTCTCCGACATCCTGCCCTACACCGCAGCACAAAATGTTCGAAACGCACCCAGGCTATGCGCAAAAAAATCCATCGACCTACCTGCAGGTCGATGCCTAACGATCTACTGACCCAGTGAATCCATCCGGCCGAACTGGTCTTGGCGCCCAAATCGCAGTAAAATCACCTAACAGCAATGCTTTGTGGCGCTTCTTGGCACTTGGTCGGGGAGTTGGAGGAATAAACCAATGCCGGGCGCGTCTATAGTGTATCGAAAGCGGCATCGT
>DATATP010000405.1:0-17088 GCA_036268715.1 Rhizomicrobium sp.
CACGGCCCGGGTGCGTGCAGAGGCCAAGGTGGTGCCGGGATACTCCCCGATCTTGAGGCGCGCTCGTTTGCCGGTCTTGGGCGAGCTGAAGAAGAAGTTCCAGGCCTTATGCCCCTCCCTCGCGACACGAACGGCCAAGCCGCGGGTCGTTTCATCGAAATAATCGGTCCGGTCCTCGCCCCTCTGCGACTTTGGCAGCCGCCACGAACCTGTCCGTCAACCTGACCCGCATGTGCGCGCTTTCTCGGCGACCTAGTCTTCCCACGCCCGGTTGGTCGCTAGTCCGTACCCGGTGGGTACACCTGCATGCGCTTTGGCGCAATGGGATGCACCGCCTTGCAAACCATTGCAACAAATGACCCCGGTGTATCAGCGACTTAGCTGTGTCACCGGTTTGCACCGAAGCGCAGGAAATCGCACTGGAATTTTCTGTTAACCGGTTGGTCGCTGGTTCGAATCCGGCCCGGGGAGCCATTTAATTCAAAGGTTTAGCAAACAGAGCGGCGATCTCCCCAGCAGGTTTTTTTGTTCGGGGCAGCATTCGGGGCAGCAAAGCTCTAAACTTGCCGACGAGAGCACTTCCACAAAATCGCCGCCTTGCATGTGTCTGCTGTGCGCATGTCGCTCTCCCTGCCGCCTTGGCTGGATCAGCTCAACGCCATGGAGTCAGACTGGCGTCAGCGAGAAATTGACCGCGGCCGCAATCCAGATCCGCGAATCGAGTACGCCTTAAATCGTTCGGCCAGCAGACCCACTGCGGTGCCCAGGGCCAGGATCGCGAAAGCGCCTTGGCTGGCTTAGCCAGCAGCACGGCCTCCGGATCGGTTATCACTACCCGACCGAGTTCGATTGAGCAGCTTGCAAGAGAGATGCGGGCGACGGAGCTGGTGTTGTCTTAGGAAACATCAGAACGGATGCCAGGGCGATAACAGCGGTGATCGCGCCAATGATGACGCCTGCTCGGGACATCTGCCAGCCAATTCCTTCCTGACAATGAGACGCCCGCATAGGGCGCAGCGTCAATCAAAGCCTCATTAAGCATCGTTCACGGCCATGTGGGTTGCTGCTGTTCCTGCTCAGGAGCGAAGGACTCGGGCGCGGTTGAGGGTCTTGTCCCGGCGGTCGGACTGCGTAGGTTTTGACCGAGGAGTCGATACCCCCCGCTGCGAACCGGACCAGCCTTACGAGGTCGTACGCGCATGTCCGAACTGAATTGGATACTCCCGCCACTTGACGGGCTTGCCCTATTCCAACGGAAAAACGCCTCGGCCATGCGATGCGCGGCACGCTCGCAGAGCGCATCTGCGCGCTGGCTCGATCTTGAAGGCGATGTCCGGCGCTGATGCGAATTGCTAGTGGAGGCAGGCACAATGTAAGTATTATTTACACCATTACTTTTTGGAAACCGGACGAGACAACCATTCCAGTTACTTAACCGTTTCGGGCCTGAACGTGCCTTATGAAGGACTCGGAAACGGTGCCTTCGGGCGCCGGCCGAGGAGGATCATATCCAGATAGCGCCCACGGGGTATCGCACCGGATAGCGCCCATGCGGTATCGGATCGGATAGTGCCAGTCGCGGTCGGGGACGCGAGGCGGTAATCCTCTCGCCTCCTTCGCGGTCTCGTTGGCTGCGTCGCTCTCAACGCCGGCGAGCATCAAGCCCATTCAAAATGGCCTTCGGCGCCAGACCGCGCTCCTGGAATGGCGCGTGGGGAACGCCGCGGTGCGGATATAGCAGTCGTCGATGACGAAGGATGTAATCCGCTCATAGCCACGCGGTTCAAGGAATTCTCGGATGGCCCCGCGCGCCGCCCGACGGTTGTGCTCCACGGTCAGCACATCGAATGCATAACGCCCGAAAGGGAAGCTCTGGAGAAGCTTCAGTTCGGCCCCCTCCACGTCCAAGCTCCAATAGTCGATCACCGGCGGCGCGCCCGCGAGATCCAACGCAGCTTGCACCGTCATGCTGCGCTTGGCGACCAGCGGCGGGCGGCCGTCCCCGTCGAGCGGCAGGCCCCTGATCTTGACCGCCCACGCCATCTGGGGGGCAGTGAAGTCGTCGAGGACACCACCCAAGGTCCCGGCCGCCTCAAGGAACTCCACGTCGGCGACACGATCATAGAGACAGGCATTGAGAGTCCGGCAGCGCCGATCGCGCGCCAGTTGCTGATAGAAGCGAAGATTGGCCTCGACGCATAACCCCGTCCAGCCGAATTCGCGCTCGAGCAACAAAGTGTTGCTGGTGTCGATACCGTTGGACGCGCCGACATCGAAAAAGTAGCCGCCGCGTTTGCCGCCAAGGAGTTCGATGACGAACCTGTCCTGGCCATACTGAGCGCGCGGGGCCACCGGGGCGGCTAACGCCGATGCCGCGCAAAGGCGTGGGACGACCAGGCGCTGCGATTGGCGCCCCAGCGTGCCTCCAGATCGCTGCGGCCGGCCAGCGAGCGGTGGTGGGCATCGTCCTCGCGCTGGCCATAGAGCATCGTCACGTTGATGCGGTGGTTCTCGAAGCCGGGCCGGAAATGGACGCGATGAGTCCCGTGGAACAGGTCCGAATTGAAGATGACGCAGCGATTCTGCTTGTAGGGCACATAGGTCCGACGCGCCTGGTTTTCGCGCAGAAAGGCTTTGATGATGTCGGTGCGGCCGTTATAGGTGTGGAAGTCCCAGGCCCTTGGCGCGTCTACGTCATAGACCATCATCCCGCCTGTCTCAGGGTCGAGATTGCAGTCGTCCGGTGTCAGCCAGAAATTCACATTCACCGCCGCGAAGTCGGCGTGCAGGTTGCAGTCCGGCGGCAGGTCTGCAGAATTCTTGAAACCCCAGATCTGGCGCAGCGGATAGCTGTCCGTGATCACGCTGGGAAGGGCCGCTTTCAACTCCTCGGCGATCTGCAGCAGCAGCGGGCAGTTGAACCCGTCATGGAAGAACGCGCCGAGCCGCCCATAGGCATAACGGACTCCCGACCATACCGTCGATTCCATGGCGAAGCGCCGCACACTCTCCAATGCTTCGGGAGTCAGGAAATCGTCGATCACGACGACGCCCGTCCGCTGTTCGCTGAACTGGGCCTCTACACCCTGCGGGTCCCAGTGCGAAGACAGAGCAACGGGCAGACGTGGCGCCGGTGCCAGATGCACGATGCGGTTATAGACATGCCCGATTTGGTCGCGTTCGGCCCCGGCCAGGGGAATGCGCGCGTCGTTCCCGCCGCGATCGGCCATGCGCGTAGCAAGCCGTTCGTAAGTGCGGATGATCTCATCGAACTCGGGGCCCAACATCCCCTTGCGCCGCAGATATCCGAACTGGCCGCAGTCATGGCGCAGTTTGGTGACGCTGACGATGTCACGGGGCACCCGGCGCGGCGGCTCATCCGCGCCGCCGGGGAACCAGCGGCTCGCCCATCGATATTGCGCCAATAGCCGGCCGAGCCGGCCCAGCAATTCGAACCGGCCGCGCCGCATCGCCCGCTCGATCTCGGCCTGGGCCCACTCAATTCCCTCGCGTTCCTCGACCAGGACCTGGCGCCAGAGTGGCCATGCCTCCTCCACCGCCCCGGCACCGGCCAATGCCAGCGCAAGCCCACGGCGGGCGCCGGGACGCTCGGGCGCGAGCGCTAATGCGCGGCGGAAGTGATCGATGGCGCTTCGGTAGCGTCCCGCGCGCACCGCGCGTTCGCCTTCGATGATATGATGGACCCCTTCCCGGTCATCTGCCGTGCCGGGCGCAGACTTCGCCGGGAGAAGCTCGGCGAGGGCGGCGTTACCGCTCATGACCGGTAAATGCTTCGATGCCGCTGTCGAGCGCGCCGGCACGGATCAACTGCCGGGCGAACTGGGTAAGCGCCTCCAAAGTGACGATGACATAACTTGAGCCGAGGAAGCTGGTGAATTGATCCGCGGTCGTGTGGGTGGTGAAGGGCGACCGGGTGATCCCCGTGTGGGTAAAAGGCGTGGTGCTCTCGGTTGTCTTCTGAGTGATCGGGGGTGGCAGCGCAGTCCAGGTCACGGCCGTCAGCGTCTGACTTGTGACCGGTCCGGTCGAAAGATCGGTCGCGTCGGTTGCCGCGGTCTGGTCCGTCTGATCTGTTTGATCGGTCTGATCCGTCTGATCCGTCTGATCCGTCTGGTCCGTTTGGTCGGTCTGGTCCGTCTGATCGGTCTGGTCCGTCTGATCGGTTTGATCCGTCTGGTCAGTCTGATCCGTCTGGTCGGTCTGATCCGTTTGGTCAGTCTGATCTGTCTGGTCCGTTTGATCAGTGCCGGTTCCGTCGGTCCCGTCTTCGCCGAACCGCCAACGCCCGAAGATGACCTGCAGCCAGTCGTCGCGAAGCGGGATGCGCGGCACATCGCTCATCGCAAGGTCCGCCAAGGCCGAGACGACATGACCGCCCCGGTTGTCGACAACTGCGCGTGCGAAGTCGCGGATGAAGGACTTGCGCACGATCCGGCCGCCGCCGCGCAAGACGGCATATTCGCGGAACCACGAGATCAAATAGTCGCTGGCCAAGCAAGCATAGATGAAATAATTGACTGTGGCCGCGGTGCCAGGGCTCAGGCGTTCGCCATGGACATATTCGCTCGTCACCTGCGCGGGGTCGGTAACGAACTGCTCGCGCAACAGGAAGTCGGAAGCCATCGCGCGGAACAGCGCATCGACACGGCGCTGCAACGCCAGTTCGTGTAATTGTCCGCGAGGAAAATTCCGAGCCGAGTGCTCGCGAGCAGTTTGTGCGTCGGACCTGCTGGCCATGCCACGCCTCCATCCTGGAAGACTCTACGACCACAAGTGGCGCCACGTTGCACAACAGCGCAGATCAAACCACACCTGCGAGGCGCCTCAACTCAACCGCGAAATGTCAAAGCGGGATAGGCACGCAACGTTCATATGCTGCGCCCCGTTTCACCATCTGTCAAGCCGCACGCCAGATCGCGGACATCAGAATGGGAATACTTCGTCCGCACATGCTTCCATATCGGGATTGGCAGATGCTCGGTTCGCGCGGCCAGTTTCAACCGAGATCGATCCGGCGACAAATTGAACGATGCTCCCATTCCCACATGCCTGCCGCGCGAAACGTGTTGAAAGTCCCGAGCACCTTCTGCCTATCGGACCTGGGTAATGCGGTGGACCGGTAACACGCCTGCTGATCAACAATTTCGATAACATGCCAAGTGTCCGATAAGCCCATCGATGCCACGGGCAATGCCAAGAATGTAAGAAGGATGGCGGCTCTCACGATCAGACTCCGGTCGTTTCAAGAAACCATAACGTCCGGACCGTGGAGCTGCCGGCATTTGTCTCGTGTGGGTTAATCCGCGATCCGCTGCGGATCGAACACGCACTTCGACTGCGCGGAGATTACGAGCCGCATTCGCCATCTGGGCTGGCAATCACCACCACATATCCATCGAGGTCGCGGAGCCAGATTTCCCGATGTTGAGGCGCAGGATTTACATGGGCTTCTTCGATGATCTGCGCCCGCAAGTGTCGTGCGCGCTCGACCACCGAGTCAAAATCATCGGCCTGAAACCACAGCAATACGCCATGACCGGCAGGCGCTAACTCAGCATTGATGAGATTGGGGTGGTTTTCCTCGTCCCAGGCATGCAGTTGAAGGAGCAAGCGGCCGGATCGAAAGATCCGGTCATAGACGTCGCGGTGAGGGTGCTCTGGAAGCGGGTCTGCACCGAGCAATTCAGCGTACCAGCGACTGCTTGCCCGAACATTTCGAACCGCAATGAGAGGTTGTGCCTCGATTGCCGGCTTCCCTGCGATGTCCATGAGCATTCCTTTTGATGATGTGCGGACCACGCTTGGTCCCTCGCCGCCAGCGGCCCGCGAAGAAAACTTTTAGCGTCCAGACATCACGCCCTTTCCGGGATATGCGGTCTTCACGATCTGCCCATGATCGACCACCGGCGTGCCGCCGACGATCACGAACGGAATGCCTGCCGATGGAAGCGTCGGCTGCCGATAGGTGGCGCGGTCGATCACCGTGGCGGGATCGAACAGGGTGAGATCGGCATCCGCGCCCACCTGCACCCGCCCCTTGTGACGCATGGCGGGCGCGATGTGCTCCAGCCGCTGTGCCGGCAGCAATGTCATCTTGGCGAGCGCCGCCATCAAGGACAGCGCGTGCTTCTGGCGCACATAGATGCCCAGCACCCTAGCGAAGGTACCGCTGGCGCGGGGATGACCCTTGCCGTTGACATAAGGTTCGGCGTCCGAGCCGATGATCACGCCGGGATGGGCCACCGCCGCAGTGACGCTGGCCTCCGGGATGCGATGGTTGATGACAGTCGCCGCCGGCTGCTGCTGGCGATACTTCTCGAATGTCACCGCGGTAAGGCGCTCGCCGGTGGCCGGCCATTCGATGTCGGAATATTTGGAGGCCAGCCGCTCCTGCCAGCCAGGATTGAACAGGGCGCTGCCGATGGCGGTGGCGGAGGCGTCGTAAGGATAGACCTCGGTGGTGACATCGACGCCATGCCGGCGCGCGCCATCCAGCATGTCGAGGATCATGGGAACGGCGGAAAGCCCCTTCGAGCCGATATGACAGATGTGCACCGGTGCGCCCGTGGAAGCGGCGTCGGCGACCAGCTCCTGAATGGGAGTGAGAAGATTATCGGCATCCGCTTTCACTGCGGCGCGGGCATGTACGAAGAGAGGCGCATGCAGCTCGCCGGCCGCCTTCATCAGCAGATAGATTTCGTCGCGCCCGGCGCCGGGCAGATATTCCAGCAGCACGCCGATACCCAGGCCGCCCGCCTTCACGCCTTCTGTCACCATGGCGCGCTCGCGTGCGCCTTCCGCCGCGGAGAGCTTCTGCTCGGCCCATTCCGACTTGCGCGGCAGGATGTCTTCCCAATGGCTGAACGGCGCCTTGTCGTCGAGCTTTTCGTCGATTCCGCTCTTGATCTTCACCCGGATGCTTTGCAGGCCGACGCTGGCGCCGAAATTGATCCGCGTCTTGCCTTCGCGCACCCGGTAGAAGGGCGCGACAGGGTAGACCCCCTCCTCCAGCTCCAGCGCGGTGGTGACCCCGTCCCGGGCCTGCTGGTCATAGCCGAAGGCATATTGGGCATGGGAATGGATGTCGATGAAGCCCGGCGCGACCACCAGCCCTTTGGCATCGATGCTGCGCGCGCCTTCGAGCGGCGCGGACGAAAGCGCGGCGATCTTCCCGTCCCGTATGCCGACATTCTCGATGCGGTCGGTGCCCATTTGAGGGTCCATCACCCGGCCATTGAGGATCACCAGATCATAGCGCACCGTCTGCGCGGTGCCGGGCATGGAGGCGATCATCGCCAGCAGCGCGCAACCCGCTATCAGACCTAAAGCACTGCTCCGCATGGCGGGGGCCTCCATTTTCGGCGAGCGTATCAGAGCACCCCCATGCCATGAAGGGCGGATTCTCAACCGTTAAAGTGAGCCCTGCCCTCCTGGCGCGTCTCCGGCTCTCCTGCCGCGAGCACAACATCGTCTTATGACTTTCTAGGATGAAAAAACGGCGGCAATCCCTGACCCGTTTCATAAAGCCGCAGATAGCCGATCGAGGAATCAGAAAGCGCGACCAGCCAGCCGCCCTCGGCGCGCGGTTGCAGATAGTTCATCGTCACAAGCAGATCACCTGCCTCAAATGCACGGCCCTTCGCAACGCTGACCGCTTCTCTAGAAGACGCCCACGGACTTGGACCGGAATATCCCGTAGCTGGCCGATGAGTGGCTGGCGGACGCCAAGCTCGCCGGACCACCGCCAAAGGGCAGGCTGATAGTGAAGACGCTGAGGCGGGATGGGGTGGACGTCGAAGGCTAAACAGCGGCGGGCTGGTCATGTTGATTCCCCGCTGTCGGATGGCTCTGCTAAAGCGGCTGCGAAAGACGGCAACCGCCAGCCCTGCGCAAAAGCAATATAAAGCAGGCAGCCGGCAGCGAACTCTCCGCCCATTCGCAGCATTCCTGCCCGCCCCAGGGCGTTGCGGCAAATCAGCCGGTTATGGGCGCAGCACCCGCGTTCACGCGTTCACGCGCAGCGTAAAACCGCTCTACAAGTTTGGCGGTGGCAGTCTGGCGAAGATCCGTGATGATCGTCTGCATGGCCTCTGGCATCGCTTGGTAGGACGGCATTGGTGCACCATAGCCACTTGGCAGCAGAAGGGGCGCCGCGGCACTGATCAGGGCAAGGTCGGCAAGGGTGAGCCTGTCTCCGCCAAGCCATGGGCGGCCGTCCGCCAGCCGCCTGTCGGTGAGATCAAACCTGATCTGAACCCGCCGCAGGGCGTCCTGCGCGTGCCCCTCGCTGAGCGACAGCAGGGCAGTGAAAAGCCCTTTCAGGGCTCCATAGAAGCTGGGCAGCAGGGTTGCCTCTCCGGACGGGATATTCCGGGAAAATATCCGGATCATCATCTCCCGTTCGGCCAGCAGATAGAAGTATGCGATCGCGGCCACATCAGTCGCCATCTCGCCATTATAACGCGTCCAGTCCGCCTCAACCTTTTGGCGCGCCGGCTGTTCCAACGGGATCAGCCTGGAAGCCGCCCCGGCATCGAAATTATCCACCATCGCGCGGGGACCGCTCAAATGCAGCCCACGCCCATAAAGCAGTGGCACCTGTCCGTAACCGCCATGCAACCAGGTCAGCAGCGAAACCCAGCCGAAGACATGGTCCTGTTCAACATAAGGGATGCCGTAATGACCCAGCACCAGACGCGACAGTTCGCTGTCAATCATGGGCGCGAAGCCCAGCAGGGTCAGCAGGGCGGATCTCGCGCCATCGCCGCTCATCGCGGCGTGCTCAGATAGTCGATGAGCCTTTTCCCCGGAATGAAGAAATAACCGCCGCCGCGGCTGGTTACGAATTGCGGCACTGCACCCAGGCGCACTGGACCCTCGCGGCTGGGAATCGTGAAACCGCACATGCCCTGCTGCGCGTCGCCCAGAAGCGGATCCTTCTCGCAGGACAGGCCGTGGAAGGAGGGCGACCGGAGCCAGGTCTGCTGCAGGAACTCGAACTGCCGCTCGATATCGCCGTTCAGGCACATGAACAACAGCCCCGGTTTCATGCCGTCCGCCGGCTGATAAGGGCGGCCGATGCGGATGATGCGGTGGCGGTTGGAGATCGCGATCTGGTCCTGGGAGCCGGGGTCCAGGCTATCGCGCGGATTGGCCCGCCTGATATGGGCGCCAAATGGGCAGCGCATGGCCTCGGGATCTTCTGTGCCAAACAGAAAGTCGTTATCGCTGCGGGGCGCGCCTTCCAGGGCCCGGGGAACGGGCGCGGCGCCCTGCTCTGTCTTGGGTATGGGACGCGCCGTGGGATGGGTCGCCCGGCGGTCGCGTTCATGCGTCCGCGATTCATAGGGAAAGCGTGCAAGCGAAGAGCCATCACGCCATCGCCCCACGATCTTGGCGGCTACGAACTCTCCATCCAGCCTATAGGGCGGTGGCAGGCGGTCGGCTTTGCGGAGTGCCCTTGCCTGGTCCTCGCAGAACGCGTCGAACCCCGCGACATCCTGCTCAAGCTCCCGGATGACAAGGAACGTGCCGTTGAAGCCAAGATCGCGGAGCGCGTTCACCACGGTATGATCGCTGCCGCCTTCGACCGGGACCGTCAGGGGCAGGAGATTTTCGGGGTCCTCTATCGCGGGCAGCACGGGTCCCGGCGGCATGTTGCCCCTGTTGTCGGGATAACCCAGGATGAACTCTCCCGGCTCCACAAGATGGATCGGATCGACATTGCGCAATCCTTTGTAGGTGCCGCGGATCGCCGGCTGGGAAATGCCGTCAACAAAACCGAAAGGCTCAGCCTTGTTGTCTGTCACCTCCCGCAGCGGAATCCGGTGGGGAGACTCCATACCGGCGTGGCTGGCGATAGCGTCCAGCTTCGCCTCCAGCGCCCGCACCGCCTCCTCGCTTGTGCCGTAGACCAGCAACGCGGCGTCGGGCTGACTCTGCCCCCAGCGCCAATAGCGCGGATCGTTGGTGCCCGAATCGCCAAGAATCCGCGCCCGCGCAGCTCCGGTCATGCCCTGGAGAAAGGCATAGGGGAAGGTGGACAGCGCCTCGGACGGCAACCCCAGCCGCGCAAGGCCGCTCGCGCCCAGCGAAAGCGTGACGACGGCGTCGCCAACTAGCCGCCGGCCGTCATCGAAAGCGATGTGGGGCCTGATGCTGTCGAGCCATTGCCGTGCACGCGTGATGTCGTCCGGCAACCGGTAGATCAGGCAGCTGCCGAAGCGCAGGAAGCCGAGGCCACCGAAGATCAGGCTCTGGATTTCCGTACTGACCAGCTTTGAGACCGGGCGGCCGGAAGATCCAAACAGGGCCAGCCAGGCATTGGCCTCATCCTCCGTCATCACGCCGGACACGCCACGCCGGATTTGCGTATTCGTGCGGATGGCAAAAGTGGTGAGATCGGGATAGGCGCTGTACCAGAACAGCGTCGGCTGCATGCTGTGGCGCGCATAACGCTTGAAACGCTCGCCGTCCGTCGCACCCTTTTCGATCAGGTTTTCGGTGCGCGGAAATCCCACCGAGTTCGACCACACCGCCGTAAGTCCGGCATGGGCGCGGGTGATGAAATCCTCCAGATAGCTTTCCCAGCTTCCATCATAGTTGGACAGGAAGACCACGTCGCGTGTTCCCGGCGGCGTGACCCAGCGCGCGAAATGGATGGTACCGATGCTGCCGAGATAGCCGGGTTTGAAGACGAAGCCCACCGTCTGGCCTAGGCCCCAGAACACCAGCCGCGAGGTGAAGGAGCGGATAGCGCCCGGCTTGCGCCGGGTAATCGATATCATGTGGTTCTGCGCCAGCATGTTTTCGCGTTGGAATATCGCGCTGTTCGTGGCGGGATCGATGATGCGCTCGTCCGTTCCGTCCAGGTCTTCGGCTTTGCGGAACAACACATACACTATGCCAGCGACCGCGAGGATCAGCAGGAAAGCAGTCCAGAAACCCTGCCACAAGCCCCACAATGCGCCGGTGATGAAAGCGCCGATGCCGTCCAGGGTGGTGGCCGCGACCGAAGCCTCCAGCCCGCCCCTCACAAGTGCCCAAAGCAGCACCAGCAGCACCACAGGGGTGAGATATGTGGAGACGAAGTTGAGCCCGACCCGCGCTATGATCTCGCCTGTCGAAGGTTCGGTATAGATCTCCTCCGGTGCTCCGGGAGTCAGCGCCTGCGCGAAAGCCGGATCAGCCGCAAGATTGTAGCGCACATCCGCGACCCGCTTCAGCGCGGTCCAGTCTCCCGGCTGGGCACCGAGAAAACCCGTTATCCGCTCGGCCAACGCGGCCTCGCTGCGAATGCGGCCCACCGTCATGTCGGGCGTTCCTGCAAAGCCAACGCCGGGATTATCGGTCCATCCGCCACCGACAGAAAAACGATGACCCAGAAGATAGTCCTTGAAGCCGGCGCCGTCGCTCCAGTCGGAGGCGAGCGCAAACACCGGCCGCAACCACGGTTCAAGCGCTGCCGCGATGCGTGCTATGGCCTCTTCTTCCGTTCCATCCGCCGAAAATTCCAGCAGCAGATATGGCGCGCTGCCGCCGGCGGAGCGGATGGCATGCAAGCTGGTGAAGTGGGTGCGGGCGGGATCCTGCGGCCGGTATCCGTCTAGCGCGTCGCGGATTTCCTGCCGCGCCGGATTGCCGAGACCGCCGATGGCAGTTTCGGCCTCCGCCAGACGCTCCGCGGCGAGCGGGCAAACGATCGTGACAAGGGCGTGTGTCATGGTTCAACCCGAAAATCGAACGGTGAGATGGTCCGGGAACGGCCCCGCCCATGCGACCTTGCCTACGGACTGGATACCGCGCCGGACGAGCGCGCCCACCAGAAGTGGAATCTGGAAGGCATTGACCGCCCGGCCGGCACAGGCATGGAGTGCGTCGCCGAAATGCAGATACGCGGTGTCGGGCCGGTCGGGGCGTGCATATTGCGGTCCTGGGAATGCGCTTGCATCCTGCATCGCTGCCTGGGTCCACAGCACGATGCGGTCTCCCGGATTGATCGTCACGCCGCCAAGGCTTGTCACGGCAACCGCCTGACGCAGCAGGATCGGGTTGTGCGGCCAGCGCCGGAGCGCCTCCCAGCACCAGCCGCGCAAACGGCCGATATTGTCCAAATCGGCGGCCATTGCGTCCGCCAGCTTTTTATCGCCGCCGAGAATGAACACGATCTTGGCGACCGCCGTTGCCGTGGTATCGATGCTGCCGACAAACAGGCCGCCCAGCGTGCGCCGCACGCCGTCGGGGTCCAGCGCCTGTGGATCGGAAAGCAGCGCGCCCATCATGTCGGTGCCCCGCTCGCCGGACGCGATCCGCCGGCCGATCTCCCCTTCCAGCCAAGCTTTCATGATCGGAGCCGCGCTCAAAGCGCGCTTCTGCACCGCCTCGTTTCCGTTCAGGTTGAGGAATGTGTGGCCGAAAATGGCGCGCGCCACTTCCATGAAGAGGGCCGGATTGGTCATGGGAATGCCGAAGAGCGCCGACGCGGTCTGCGCCGCGACGGGACGCGCGTAATCCGCAACAATGTCGATCTGGGAGACCGACGACAATCTCTGTGAAGCCTGTTCGGCGACCTGGCGGCGCAAGGGCGTGAGGTCAACGGACGCCAGCGCCCGATAGAGCGCACCGCGTTCGCGGACAAGGACGGCGCCGCGGTCCATTCCCAGAACGAACGCGCCACTGACTTCCTCGATCCTGCCGGCATTGATCGGCGCGATCTGGAAATCGAGATCGCGGGACAGGACTTCCCGCACCTGGGCATGGCTTGCCACCAGCACCGTGCTGCCGAATCGCCAGGGGCCACCCGAATCGGCAGCAAATGCGGCACCTATCCGGGCAGCAAAGCTTGCCAGCCCGGGCCCGTCCAGTATGCCGCCTTTGCTGGCAGGCGTCGTTATTTCCGCGAGCAAAGTTGCGGTCGCGTCCGGCACTGCCATCGGTTTCCCCTCCCAGGAACGCCGCGAGGATTGATTCGCCGTCAGCAAAATGAGGCTGCAGGGATCGCAGCAGCCATGCTCATCTATGCCTACCCTGTCGGCTTTTGCCAAGCGGTCCGGCGCTGGAAGGTACCGGCGAGGTCCCTCATGCCCGGCACTCTCGCGCGATCTTGAACTGCCCCCATCGGGGTGTCATGGTCAGCCGCTGACGGGGGGATTTTCATGAAATCCAAACTGTTCGCAGCGTGTCTGGGGATCGTCGCCGTCTGTGCCGGTGTCTGCTCCGCGAGCTTGTCCCAGCCCGCTATTATGGCGCACAAGCTATCGTTGGCGTCACAGCTTTCTCAAGTGATAAGGGCGACGCCGCAAGGATCGCTTTCGGACGCCGCGTATACGCAGAAGCTGCGCGATGCGATTCTGGCATTGCTGGAAAATCACACCCCGCGTGAAGCGAACGACGCACTGGCGCAGATCGATCCTACGCAATTTTCCAATCCGTCCGCCGTGGCGCTGGCGCTTGCACAGGTAAAGCTTGCACGCACGCAAAAAGCGCAGGCGGCGCCCATGATAGCGCCACAACACGCCTTTCACGGCGGGGCCGCCCTTCCCCCCAAAGCCGCTTCCGAAGCTGCACCCGCGCCACTAACAGCGCCTGCGCTGCCGGAGATACTACCGTCGCCATCTCCGCCAAAGAACGATGCGACAGCGACACCGCCTGAGCCGCTACCGCCGTCTCAGCCAAAGAGCGATGCGACAGCGCCAGCGCAGAAACCCCAGCCGCAATCCCCGACACAGTTCGACGTCAAATATAATGCGCCGGACACGATACCGCTGGGCATGCCTACCGACTTCCGGCTGATCATCGCTTCAGCGCATGCCGTGGCCGCAGCGGATTTCGCCGGCGCTCCCGGCGAGGTGGCCAGCCACCAAATTCCAAAAGTCACACAGGTGAAGGCGGTGATGTCCGGTCCGAAGGATGTGGTGGATATATCCTCCGGCTCGGCCCCCTGTCAGACCGTGGGCGCAAGCGACAATCCGGCCTGGGATTGGGCCGTCACGCCCAAGACTGCAAAGCTGCTGGAACTGCAGGTAGAAATCTGGGAAGTCGGCCCCGATTGCAATGCCGCTGCGCCGGTCGTGCACCGGATCGACAGCTTTTCCATCAAAGTCACCGCCACCTGGCTTCAGACTCTGGAAAGCGGTTTGGGCACCACAAACGCGTTCCTTACCGCGCTGTTCGCGCTGGTCGCGGCCGGAGGCGCCGCGTTCGGTGCCTGGAAGTGGCTGCTACCAAACTCCAAAACCAGTTCCTAAGCCATCGGCAGCGGACTGGTCATGAGCCGAACGGCACGTTGGCGATTGGATTCAGCAATGCCTCGATCTTCCCGATCACCAGCGGTCAGAGCGGACCTGACATCTCACGGGCATCAGCGTCGCAGTGTGATGGATCCCCACCCGTAGCCGCGAATTCATCGCTAGCAATTTTCGTTTTTGTTTCCCTTGGGCTTTGGGGCGTGCAACATGTGCAACAAGCTGATGGAATTTGCGTTTTGCAGCGGTGGTTTCCTTTACCCAAACTTCACCGTCCGCATTGAAACAGCGGTGACAAATCGGGGAGATTGCGATGTTTTGCGATAGGGATCACGCGCTGAGACGCAGAGAGTTTCTCGCGTCTGCGCTGGCAGTAACCGGTACGGCGCTGGCCAGCGGGATGGGGATTCGCAAAGCCGTGGCGCATGCCAATTCCGCTATCCGCTATGCCATCAGTGGCCAGATGTGGATGGGCGACGGCATCAACGGCAAACCTTGGCCCGGCAATATCGAGGAAGGTGTCAAGGAAACGGCGCGCATGGGACTGGATGGTATCGAGCCCTTCCGTAATCATATCGTGAAATATCTTGACGATCCCCGCGCCTTCAAAGCCCAACTCGATGCCGCGGGCATCGCCATGGCAAGTTGTTCCAACGGCGGACGGGGCATGTCGACCAATTTTATTGATCCCGCCAAGACCCCCCAGACCATCACCGACCATGTCGTCTTTGCACGCGATTTCATTCGCGTGTTCGGTTGCACCGCCTTCAAGTTCAATATGGGTGGCCGTCCCGCGGATGGAGTGATGCGGGAAGAGCACCTCCAGGCGCTCGCCAGCACCTTGAACGCGATCGGCAAGCAGACCATAGAATTTGGCATCCGGGCTGCGCCTCATCCCCATCTTTGGGGTCCCATGGAACGCGAGCATGAGGTGCGACGGGTGATGGAGCTGACGGATCCAAAATACGTCTGGTTGACCACTGATACTGCTCATCTCACGCTTGGCGGGATGGACCCTCTCAAAATCATGAGCGATTACTTTCGCCGCATAGCAGAAGTGCATTACAAGGATTGCGATCCCAAATATCGGGGCAACACAAAAAGTCCGACTCAAGCCGACCACCGGAAGTCAAGTCTGTATCTCAATCTTGGCGCCGGGGGTGTTGACCTTCCTGCCATCCACAAAATGCTGCTCGCCCGCGGCTACACAGGATGGATTTCGCTGGATTACGATGCGCCACGACCCGGCGATGGCACGGGAACCATTGAAGACAACATTATTGCCAACAAAAAATATTTGGTCGACGTGTTACATGTGAATTCCCTCGGCCCTACCATCGCTGGCAAATCCGCCTGCGATATCCAGTGCAAGCCGCCGGCCTAATACGGTCGCGTGGTTAGCATTGGCCGTTCCATTCCCTTGGTGAAGGAATGGTGATGTCCCCTTGGCGCTAAAAGTGGACTCAGATCGTCCCTCCCGATTAAAATCCCGATTGCTCTGCGCGATCGAACGTAGCGTCCTCCGTCGTGTCGAATTCGGTCTGCCCGTTACCCAAAAATGAAAGTCTAGTTTTCCAGCTTTGTGCGCTTGCCAACGCTTTGGGAGCGGCGAGCGTGATACTCACGGCCGCGAAGAAACATTCCGTGCACGTAAGCCGGGACAAGGTTGGCTGGTGGAACCTGACCCGGCGGATGGAAACGTCCACCAAAGCCTTGAACGCGGCGACGCCGCTCCTGGAAATTTCGGCTAAAGTGCTCGGGTCACGAGGACTCAGCTTGTCTGGGAGACTCGGCAATATTCGCCCTGGGGGACGTCATGCTGAAGCGCAGCCGGTTTGCCTGGACCATCTTGCCTATTTTGCTCCTCGCATCGTCCGGGCGCGCCGCCCCGGTTGACGATGCCACGCTGCGCAGCGCCGGCAAAAACACCAGCGATTGGCTGATGTATGGACGGACCTATGACGACCATCGCTTCAGTCCGCTTAGCCGAATCAATGACAAGACAGTCGGCAAGCTGGGGTTGGCTTGGAGCCACGAACTCGGCAGCACAAGGGGGCTGGAGGGAACACCGCTGGAAAAGGACGGCATTATTTATGCCACCGGCAATTGGAGTGTGGTGTACGCATTCGACGTCAAGACAGGGTCGCTCCGCTGGACTTACGATCCCAAAGTCCCGCGTGCGCGAGCGCTTTTCATTTGCTGCGACGTAGTGAACCGCGGAGTCGCGCTCTACCATGACAAAGTCTATGTCGGTACGCTCGATGGCCGCCTGATCGCGCTTGACGAGCGTACCGGCACGCCGGTGTGGGCGGTACCGACCACCGACACCACCAAGGCTTATGCGATCACCAGTGCGCCCCGCGTTGCGGGCGGCAAGGTGGTGATTGGGAATGCAGGCGCCGAATTTGGCGTGCGCGGCTACATCTCGGCGTTCGACGCCGATACCGGCAAGCTGGCTTGGCGCTTCTACACGGTGCCCGGAGACCCTTCCAAAGGATTTGAGTCCAAGGCGATGGCAGACGCCGCCAAGACTTGGAGCGGTGAATGGTGGAAAGTCGGTGGCGGCGGCACACCCTGGGAAGGCATTGTTTATGATCCTTCGCTGGATTTGCTCTATTTTGGAACCGGCAATCCGACCAGCTGGTACCGCGCGCTGCGGGGCAAGGGGGACAGTCTTTACGCTGCGTCTATCCTGGCAGTTCGCGCGAGCACCGGCGAGCTTATCTGGCATTTCCAGACCACGCCGGGAGACAATTGGGATTATGACGCGACGCAGCCTCTGGTTCAGGCCGATCTGTCCATCGGCGGCCGCACGCGAAAAGTT
>DATATP010000406.1:0-3898 GCA_036268715.1 Rhizomicrobium sp.
GTCGCGGCGCAGGGCGCCGGCCTCGGTCAGAAAACGGAATACCTGTTTGCGCCCCGGATAAGTCATTTTGTCGGTGCTGAACTTTGCGGGAAAGGAGTGCGCGCTGCCGTTCTTGACCTCCACCAGCTTGTAAACCCCGCCCAGGGCGGGCGCGTCTTTGGAGGTGGCCAGCGCGGTACCGACGCCGAAACCGTCGACACAGGCTCCGCCCGAAAGCAACTCCTGGATGGCGAACTCGTCGAGGTCGCCGCTGGCGAAGATCCGCGTGTCATGCAGGCCGCCGGCATCGAGACGGCGGCGCATTTCCTGAGAAAGCTCCAGCAGGTCTCCGCTGTCGACGCGGACCCCCCGGGGCCGGAGCCCGGCGCGGATAATTTTGTCGATGGCCGCCAGGCTGTCGTAAGTATCGACCAGCAGGATGGAGTGCTCAGGATAGAGCTGTTGAAAGCGGCGGAAGGCGTCTTCTTCGTCTTCATACGCCATCACAAACGAGTGTGCCAGGGTGCCGAAAATCGGGACGCCGAAGCGCAAGCCGGCTTCGACATTAGAAGTTCCGGCGCAGCCGCCAATGTAGGCCGCGCGCGCGGCGAGCAGGCCGGCTTCCGGTCCATGGGCGCGGCGCGTGCCAAACTCGACCACATCGCGTCCCTGGGCCGCGGTCACGCAGCGCGCCGCCTTGGAGGCGATCATGCTCTGGAAGGTAATCAGCGACAGTAAATACGTTTCCACGATCTGCGCCTCGATGATCGGCGCCGTCACGCTGAGCAGCGGCTCTTCTCCGAACACCGGGGTGCCTTCCGGCATAGCCCACACTTCTCCGCTGAAACGGAAGCTGCGCAGGTAATCGAAGAATTCCGGCTTTACGTGGGAGAAAACCGGCTGTTGCTGGAGATATGCGACATCCTCTTCTTCGAAATGAACGGTCTCCAGATAATCCAGCGCCTGCTGCAGTCCGGCTGCGATCAGAAAATTGCGCTGCGGCGGCAACGATCGCACGAACAATTCGAAGGTGGCGCGGCCCTCGAACTTATTTTCGAAGTAGGCTGCCGACATGGTCAGTTCGTACAGATCGGTCAGCAGCGCGGAATGATGTATGGGGTCCGACAAGCACACTCTCCTGTCCAATTATACGTAGCCGCCCCGCGGCGCCCGCTCAGTCGCCGTCATCGTCCTTTTCCTTGCCGGCCGGCAGCACGTTATGGCGGGGTGCGGGCATGGGAGCCTTACCCTTGCGATCCCGCCACAAGATGGCGTTCAGGACCGCCGTGTTAACCGCGTCGGGATGGGTAAAATCCATGGCCTCCGACTGTTTTGAGCCCTGGCCCCGCGGCGGGTTGACCTGGTAAAGGAAGCCGCTATCGCGATTGCGGTAATCCGCGGCATAGGGCGCCTGCTGGCCTTCTCCGGTGAACAGCGGCGCCATGACCGGAGCGTAGGCGTCGTTCTGGTTCATGGGCGGCAATCCCAGCAGAGACTCAATGGTGTGCATCATGTTGACCGTGGTGTAAAAACCGTGTTCGATGCGCGGCTTGGCCGCCGAACCGGGCGAGTATTTGCTGATCACCAGGGCGATGGAGCGATGCGCGTCCACGTGGTCGGCGCCGTTCTGTGCGTCATCTTCGATGACAAACACCGCGGTGTCATCCCAATAGGGGCTGTGGGAGACGGCATCCACCACGCGGCCGACCGCCAGATCGTTGTCGGCCACCGAAGCCGCGGGGCGCGGCTTTCCCGCGCGCGTGCCGCCGGTGTGGTCGTCGGGCAGATACAGCAGGATAAATTGCGGCAGCGCGGTGCCCGACCCTTGCTTGCGGGCGGCCACAAAGCCATCGAACTGGTTGAGGAATTCGTCGGCGCGCAACTGGTCGGGATAGTCGGTATTGAAATCGGGATACTGGGGATCGATGTGATCCTGGAGTGCGGCTTGCGCCGCCCGGGTTGCGTGCATGAGCGGCACTGGCCACGGCCAGGGGCTCGCCGATCCGTGCGGCTGGCCCAGGTTCGCGGGAAGAGGATCGCCTTTGCGAACCTGCGCCTGGGCGCAGGCGGTGCTGAGATTGGAGGGCGTCCCCTGCTGCGGGGAGGCCGCCGCTTCCGGCTTGCACCAGACCGTAGCCACGAACTCTCCGTAGTCGCGATAGGTCAGGTGATGGCGGGAGAGGTTGTCCCAAATGAAGCCGGTCGAGGGCGAGTTCACATCGGGCATCTGATTTTCCAACGGAATTTCACCCGCGACCATACCTTGATAGTCGTAGGTACGCTCGCGCCCGCGATAGGCGATCTGCCAGGTTTGTTCGTTGTAGTCGCTGGTAATGGCCGCAGTCGACCAGTTGTGCCCGTCTCCGGAAACTTCGCCGCTATCGTAGAAATTGTCCAGCACGCCAAACTGCAACGCGAGTTTGTGAAGATTCGGGGTCACATCCGCGCCATACATGGTGAGCGAGGCGTCGCCGTTGCCCACTCCCAGGTCTCCGAATATCTGATCGTAGGTGCGATTTTCCTTCAGGATGTAGATGACGTGACGAATGGGATTTGCGCCGCCGCGAAACAGAATCTTGCCGGGATCGGAGCGCAGGCGATTGGCCTTCTCCACCTCGCGGGTAAACTCCGGCAAGCGCCGCGCGATGCTGGCGATGGGAATACGCGCCACCGATCCATAAAGCAAGGTCGCAATGTAGGGATGCTCGCGGTGGTTGCGGCCGGTTTGGATCTGATCCTGCCCGCTGTCAGGACCGGTGCCCTCTCCTTTGGCAGCGCCGATCAGCAAGTCGCCGCCGGTAAACGCCAGAGTGGTGGGATACCAATCGGTGGGAACGAAACCCAGAGCGGGCCGCGGAACCTCACTGGCGGCACCGTGCCCGATTTCCGAAATATCGAACACGCCCACCGCATTGAGCGAAGCCTCGGTGACGAACAGGCGTTTGGCATCGGCCGATAACGCCAGCGCCGAAGGATAGGTGCCGGCGAATTTCTGGCCGGGCGCCGTGGTATCCAGCAACGCGACCAGCTTGCCGCTATCGGCCGCCACCGCGGCCACGCGGTCCGCGTTCGAGAGCGCTACGTACAGAATTTTTTCGTCCGGGCTGAGCAGCAGCGCGCTGGGATGCGATCCGGGCGCGATGGGATCGTCCGGCTTGAGCAGCGTAATCCAGCGCGTGACCGCTCCCCGATCCAAATCCAATTCCGCCACCTGCGAGGCATTCCACAGGCTGCACCAGGCGCGGCGGCCGTCCTGCGAAATCACCACCGAGTCGGGATAGGCGGAGGGGATCAGGCGGTTGGTGCTGAGATCGAAGCTCTTGAGAATGCTCCCATCGGCGGCGTTCAGGAGCACGGCGTTGTCGGAAAGATTATTGGCCACCAGAATCTCATCGGGGCTTTTGCCGGGAACGACGGCCAATCCCGCGGGATATGGCATAGCGGTGCCCGCGGCGGTCTTGCGCAGTTCGTAAGCGACTTTTTTTCCTTCGGCAATTTTCTGGGGGGGCATCTTGATAAACCGATCCGGGCTCACCTGCCCGTCGCGAAAGCCATAAACCGCGATGCCGTTTCCGGTATCGCCCTTGTCGTCTCCCCCGGGATCGGTGATCGAACTCATCGACGCATACAGATGCCGGCCATCGCCACTAAACGCAAGACCCAGGAAATAGCTCTGGCGCGCATCTTCGCCCAAACGGTCATCAGGGAAATCAGCGAGAGCGTTGCTCTTGAGATCGAGGATGGTAATGGACTGGCGTGCCCTTGTGCCCTGAGTACCATAGCCATCGTTCAGGAAAGCGGCATAGCGATGATCTGGGCTGAGCGCGATGGTGGCGGGGAAGCTGTTCAGACTGCCAATGCGGCCGGGCACGGGCGCATGCAGCCATTTGCTGGTCGGTAGCGCGATATCGCGAGATTT
>DATATP010000407.1:0-18621 GCA_036268715.1 Rhizomicrobium sp.
GGAAAGCAAGTGGTAAACAATGTCGAAGCGCTTGGCGCGCTGCGGCCAATCGGTGCCGCAGATATCGATCAAGACCTTGAATTCGCCGGTATCGCGCAGCCAGGTCATAACCCGGACGATGTCGGCAGAATTTACATCGAGGGTCAGTTCGCCGCGCGCCACCGTAACGCCGGTCACTGCGCCCGGCACCGTGTCTTTGATTGTCTCGCCAAGCTGCTCGAGGTTTTCCATCAGGGCCATCACCGATCAATCGTTCCGGTGCGGCGAATCTTTCGCTGCAACAGCAGGACTCCATAAACCAGCGCCTCGGCGGTCGGCGGGCAGCCGGGAACATAGATGTCCACCGGCACGATGCGGTCGCAGCCGCGCACCACGGCATAGGAATAATGGTAATAGCCGCCGCCATTGGCGCAGGAGCCCATCGAGATCACATAGCGCGGCTCCGGCATCTGGTCATAGACCTTGCGCAGCGCGGGGGCCATCTTGTTGGTCAGGGTGCCGGCGACGATCATCACGTCGGACTGGCGCGGGCTGGCGCGCGGGGCAACGCCGAACCGTTCCAGGTCGTAACGCGGCATCGAAGCCTGCATCATCTCGACCGCGCAACAGGCAAGCCCGAAGGTCATCCACATCAAGGAACCCGTGCGCGCCCAATTGACCAGCGCCTCGGCATTGGTGATGAGAAAGCCCTTGTCGGCCATCTCGGCCTGCATGGCCTTGAAATAGGGATCGTTGTCGGAAAGCGTCGGCGCGGCGCCTTCGACACCGGCGCGGGCGCCCGAACCGGCCGGAACAGAGGAAGGCGTGAGGATCACTCCCATTCCAGCGCACCCTTCTTCCATTCATAGATGAAGCCGACGGTCAGCACACCCAGAAATCCCATCATCGACCAGAAGCCGAACACGCCCGTATCGCCCAGGGTGATGGCCCAAGGAAACAGGAAGGCCACTTCCAAATCGAAGATGATGAAGAGGATGGAGACCAGATAGAAGCGCACATCGAATTTCATGCGCGCATCGCCGAAGGCCGGGAAGCCACATTCATAGGTGGACAGTTTTTCCGGATCCGGCTTGGAGGGCGCAATCAGCAGCGGAACCACAACCAGGGCGCTGCCCATAACAGCCGCCAGCCCAATGAAGATCAGGATGGGCAGATATTCCAGCAGCAGTTTTTCCATACTCAAACCCTGTGACCCAGCCCATCTTCAAAGGCCGGGTGCCGGCCGCCCCATAACGGCACCCTGTGGTGATTTCGCGGGTGCAGTATAACAGGCCTGTCCGCCGCGCAACGCGGGTTTAAAGCAAGATTCGCCGCGGAAAAACAGGAAAATAACATTGAACACGGCGCCGCGGCGATGGAGCGCAAATGCCGCCCGGGAGCGCGAAAATGCCTGCAATATTTTGCGAATGAATCTTAACTGGAGCCATTTCCAAGAAATGGCGGGAGCGACGGGGCTCGAACCCGCGACCTTCGGCGTGACAGGCCGACACTCTAACCAACTGAGCTACGCCCCCGCACGGCCTCACCGAATGATGAGCGCACGAAGGGCTGCGGTGTAGGGGCGGCGCTTCACCCTGTCAAGCAGCGGCGGGCGCCCATTATTGCGGAGGTGGTGCTCCGCCGCCGCCGCGCCTGCCACGGCCACGCTGCTGCTCACCCGGCAATTGGGGCTGGGCGCCCGGCTTGGCGTTCGGATGAAATTCCTGGGGGGTGATCTTGCCGTCGCCATTCTTGTCCATCTGATCGAACAGCGAATAGGCCAGGGCCGAGAACTCGCTATAGTCCAGACAGCCGTCATGGTTCCAGTCGATCAAGGGCGTGGCGGTAGATTGGTCCTGATTCACGCGTTCCTGATTGATCGCCGCGACTTCGTCCTCTGGCAGACAGCCGGTATGGTTGGTGTCGTGAGTGGCGAACTCCGCCTTTAACCCGGCGATCAACTCCGCGCGGGTCAAGGTGCCATCCTTGTTGGCGTCATAACGCAGCAACAGAGCCTCCGGACCACCATGATAATTCTCGTCCCGTGGCTTTTCCGGACTGGCATAAGGGTTCCAATAGCCGCCAGGCGGCGGTTTTTCGTGACCGCAACCGGCGAGCAGAACTGCGGTCACACCCAATGCGGTCAAGAACGGAAATCTTTGCAACGCGACTCTCCCAGAGGCAATCCGCCCAGCCTATCCCGGCGGCATGCCGGTTGCGAATGAGGACACCGTAACCGGAGCTGCTTCGGGGGCAAGCCTAGTGTCGTGGTTTCGAAGTTCGCAATATCACCGATATCAAGCGTTCCAAGCGAACTTCGAAACCAAAACGACACCAGAATCAATGAATTGCGAGTGTCCTTCGATTCCGAAATTCGCCGGGAGCCTATATAGAGATCACGCGAATTTCGGAATCCGGGCACGAGATCCGCTAAGCCGGGCAATCGCTGCCATATTGGTTGAAGTCGTTGATCGCCGTCGTGATCTGATCGGCCGCCTTCTTTCTGTTCCTCAGGTCGGCCGTGAGCCGGTGGTTTTCGAGGATGAAGAGCACCGTATCCATCCTTTTCCCGTCCTTCCGCGCCTGCACTTGTCGCGTGGCGACATAATCGCGGATGCATCGCTCATAGAGATCGGACTGCGCGCCATAACGTTTCACTGCGGCCATGCCTGCCACGATCTGGTTACGGCTGGCCCGGAAGCCATCCAATCGCGCGGGCATGGGGGGCGCCCAACAATGATCGTTTTCGAAACTTTGCCGGACCCAGGCCGAGTCCGGGCGGAAATCGCCGGTCGCGTCGCACAATGCCGGAAAAGTTTTACCGCCGGCGAGCCGGGAAAGCGACGCATCGCGAGCCAATTCGCGCGCGGGCATGGCTTTCACCGTAAGAAAAGACCCTCCGGCGGTGACCGCCATCAGAATGGCAAGACCCATTACGATCTTCTTCACCACGGCGATCCCATTCCCCTTAGGGATTGATGATACTGCCTCCCACCACATGCTCTTTGAGCAGCGATTTCAACGGCACCATGCCCTTGTAGACGAACTTCTGCACCCGCTGCCCGCGATAGGTCTCGGTGGTGTAGATGTCGCCCTTGGCATCGGTAACGATGCTGTGCACAGCATAGAACTCGCCCGGTTGCCGCCCGCCGCCGCCGAAGGAATAGAGCTCCTTCATCGACTTGCGGTCGTAAACGTGAATCTTCTCGTTTGCGCCGTCCGAGATATACATGAACTTCTGCTGCGGATCGCGGGAGAAAGCGATCTCCCAGACCGAACCGTCGCCCCTTGTGTCCGCCTCCACGGTGTATTGCTTCACGAAGGTGCCGTCGAATTTGAACAGCTGGATTCGGTTGTTGGTGCGGTCGCACACATAGATCAATCCATCGCTGGACGGCTGGGCGCAATGCACCGGATTGCCGAACTGGGGCGAATTGACGTCGTAATGTGGGATCGCCTCGTCGGTCGGCGGTTTGCCATAGGCGCCCCACATGCGCTTGAACTTCAAGGTGGCGGGGTCCCATACCGACACGCGATGATTCCCGTAGCCATCCGCCGCCACCAGCTCGTTGGTGGCTGGAAGGAAACGGATCTGGGCAACGCCTTTCACATTCTGTGTGTCCAGGCTGCCCTTGCTGCCATTGGCCTTGCCGATCTCGCCGAGGAATTTGCCGTCCTGACTGAACTTCAGGATGAAGCTGTCATGGTAGGTGCCTTTCTCGCCACCGCCTTCATGGAAAGCGGCCGGCGCGGCACCGGGCTTGGGAGCGAATTGTGCGGCGCTTCCCGGCGCCGGCCCCGGTTGCGCCGCCCCATTGCCGCCCAGCCAGACATTGCCGTCCTTGTCGATGGTGATGCCGTGGTTCGAGGTCGGCCAGTCATGGCCCGCCGCCCGCCCCCAGTGACGCAGCAAATTTCCGGCCGCGTCGAATTCCAGAACGTCAGGCGCCGCGGTACAGCAGTCCGCTTCCTTCCGCGTGAGGTAAGATTCTTTCTGCTCCAGAGTCTGCGGCCGGTGAATGATCCACACATTGTCGTGTGCATCCATCGACAAACCGATGACCATGGCAAGGACCCAGTGATTGGGCAAAGGCTTGGGCCAAAAGGGGTCCACCTCGAACTTGGGAACCATCACATCGCCGGCGGCCCCTTGGGCCCAAGCGCTGCCGCCCTGGCCCAGCAGGGACTGTGCGACAGGGATGCCGGCGAAAACCGCGAGACATACGGCGCCGAACAAAAGCCTGCGCGAGCGCATGATACTTTTCATGAGTCCTCCCAGCCGTATCTTTTGCCGTTGAGGGTTACACAGGGCGCCGCTGCGCACAAGCGGCCGCGACGCGTGTTCATGCGGCCCAGGGCCTTAAGCCGAGCGCTGCCAAACGGCGAAATAGGGTTGGTTCGACAAGCTGGCATTGAACGCGGGATAAAGCCAAGCCGCATCCCGCCGCGACAACTCGAAATAATATTGCAGCGGAAATGGCGAGTTCGTGTAGTCCGCGGGAATGGCCGCGGCGAAGCTGGAGCTAGCCCGCTCGATCGGCATGTCCCGCCAGCGTTCGGCATGATTAACATGGCGATAGAAGAGGCGGACGGAAATCTCCGCGGGCGCGTCCAGCGACAATGACAATGGCGCACCGGGCCGGAAAAGCTGCGGGGCGACGTGCTGGCAGGACACCGCCACACGGCGCGGCGGCGTCATGATCTTGGCGATCGCATCTGCCGCATCGCCATCCTCCGATCCCTTGGCCGCCACGGCCGCCCGCATCGCCGCAATGTCCAGATCGATGCCGGCAAGCCTGTCGGCCCAATGGCCCCTACGTTTCGCCACCGCGCCATAGGATACGTCCGCCACATAGACCTGCTTGGCCCGCGCCGCCATCGCCGCCCAGGCGGCGCGCCCCATGTCATACTGCGCCAGCGCCAGCGCACCCGCCTTGGAATCATGGGCCGCAAGCCAGATCTCGTACAGCAGCGCAGCCCTCAGCTTGGCCGCGTAGAATCGGCCCATGCCGTTCACGATCCGCGCATCTTCATCCAGACGGCGGAACTCTACATTCCTACCTGATCTGCGCGCCGCAAGCAGCGCCCGCTCTGACGTGGTGGTGAACCCGTCCAGCCACACCGCCACCTCGGCCGGCGAATATTTTCCATTGGCACGCCCCGCCAGCGCGTCTCCGGCATGTTCTGCCACGGTCGAGAAAAGCTGCGGATCCAGCGGACTGACATGGCCATAGACTTTCGGCTCGGGCGTGTCGTTGTAGGGATTATCGCCGCCCGGCACGATCGGCATATTCATCGCCATCTCGTATTGCAGATCGTGATTGGAGGCGGAGGGCAGATGCGCCGAAGTGAGCAGCGGCAGCACCCGGCTCGCATTGGCAAGCGCCTTTTCCGCCGCCCGCGCATCGTCTCCGAAACGATGCTTTAAATCACGCCGCCATGCGTCCGGCACGGCATCGGGATTGTAGAGGAGCCTGCCCCAAACGCGGTAGCCGGCAGCGAACTTCGTCCAGTCCGCAGCACCCGGATCGAGCGTCTTGGCGCTATAGGCGCAGCGCCCGCCAGGATGGCCCGACCCCTCGCGTCCCTTGAAGGTGAGCGGCTCCATCAGCTCCAGGCCTGTCGCACCGCAGAAATGCGACGAACGGCCGAATGCCGCCGCCTGGGCCGGGTCGCCCCACAGCAAATGATGCTGGGTACCGGGCCAAAGCCGGTACTGCACATCATATTTGCGTCCTTCTTTGTACAGGTCCGCATATCCATAGCGGGTGAAGCGGCGGTCGCCCTCGCTATGGGCGAAAATGGAATCGGCCACCGGGCCGGGACGGGGGATTTCCACCGGCCGGATATCGGCCTGGTGATAACCAAGGCTCTGATGTTCGGCGGAATATTTGCAACCGGCCTTCACCGGCATGCCGGTCTTCACCGCCATGTCGATCATGGTTTGGTCCAGCCCCTTGGCGTGCATATCGATCTCGATCCTGCGGCCGGCGGCGGGGATGGCATCGAACAGGGTCTGCCAGAAGGGATAGCTGCCTTCCGGTATGCCGCTCTCGCCATGAATGCGTAAGGTGAGGCCCGATATTTCAGGGCAGGCTTTTAGAATCGCCGCCAGCGCGTCACGGCAATAGGGCGCATGGGTTTCGGAGGTCAGGCCGGTAATGTGGTGCCAGGAATTCGGGCTGTCGGTCCACTGATAGGCGTGAGTCCAGAGCCCGAGCTGGAAATCGAGCGACCGCGCCACAGTCTCGCGCGCGATGAATTGCAGCGTCTCAAGGTTGCGCTCGCGCTCACCTTGCGCCAGCGGCACGGCATGCACGTCATAGCCCGGCACCGTGACCAGATAGGGATAGGGGAAATGCATATAATCGTCGGTCACGCCGCGGGGAAAATCATAGGCGATGCCGAGAAAGAAATTGAACCGGTTGAAGCGGCAAGCAATCAGATTGTCGAGATAAAGGCGCCAGAAATCCCGGTCGTAGAACCAGGCCTTGTCCTCGATCTCGCTGCAGAAGGAACGCGCCACGCTGCGCACCCGATTGGCGGGCGCCTCTTCGATGCTGTCATCCAGGCGCAATGCAACAGGGCCGCCGAACTGGACCCGCTCGGCCAGTTCCAACAACGCATAGACGAACCCGCGCTCGTCGCCGGCCGACACCAGCAACGCCGCACTGCTGCCGAGCTTGCCCGGCGCAAGGTACAGCCACTCCGGCGTGGCGGCGGTTTGACTCCCAGAGGGGAAATTGGAAGCGAGCCGGGACTCCGGCGTCGCCAAAACCAGCATCATCGACGCGCCCCTCCCCGCATCGACGCTCCTCACGACCTCGAGCACGGCACCTTTGGCGGCAAGCGCCTGGCCCAACCGGCCGAGCGCCGCGGCTACAGATTGGCTGCTTGTGATGGCATTGACGGTATCGGTCAGCACCACGATACGCTCGGACGCCGCGCGGGCGACTCCGCCGAGCGCCGGAAGCGCACCGGACAGCCCGACAAAATTTCTGCGATTCAAGGGGACCATCGGCATTCCGTCAGGATGTCCGCCCGATAAAGAAGGTGCCGCCGCGCCATCGTCAAGTTGCCTCGCGCGAAATCGCCGGACGACCAGGCCCTGGCGGAACGCTACCCCAAGCCAGGAAGGGCGGCAGGGCGGGACACGCCCCTCGCTTTACGAATTCTCCACGATCTGGGAAAACGACGGCGATGGAACCCTACCGGATCATCGCGCGCGAGGCACAGCGCGACATATTGGGCGAAGGCCTGCTGTGGTCGCCGCGCGACAATGCCGTCTACTGGACCGACATTCTCGCGCCCGCGCTTAACCGTTTTTCGCTGACCGACGGCCGGGTGACGCGATGGGATATGCCGGATTATATCGGTTGGGTGATCGAGCGGCGGGATCGGCCGGGCTTTATCGCTGGATTCAAGAGCGGTTTCGCCGAACTCGAGCTTGATCCGGTTCGCGTCCGGCACCTCGCCGCGCCGGAGCCGCACCTTTCGGACAACCGGCTCAATGACGCGAAAGCCGACAGCCGCGGCCGCATCTGGGCCGGCACCATGTCGATGGCGGAAAAGCAGCCGCTGGGCAGCTTGTACCGCTTCGATCCGGGCGGCGCGCTCACCCATATGGGCGGAGACTATATCGTCTGCAACGGCCCGGCGCTCAGTCCCGACGAACGGTTTTTCTATCACACCGACAGCATCAAGCGCCTGGTCTACCGCTTTGCGATGGATGCCGGTGGCGGTCTGGGACCGCGGGAGGATTTCATCCGCTTTCCGCCCGATTGGGGCTATCCCGACGGCATGACGACCGATGTCGACGGCCATTTGTGGATCGGCCATTGGGGCGGGGCGCGCCTTAGCCGCTTTACCCCGGAAGGCAGGCTGGATCGCAGTATCGAACTGCCCGCCAGCCAGATCACCAATGTTTGTTTCGCGGGCGCGAAACTGGACCGGATGTTCGTCACCTCCGCGGCCCGCAACAAGCCGGACGAATCTTACGCTGGATGCCTGTTCGAGATTCTCGATCCCGGCATTGTCGGGCTGCCGCCCGGACAGTTCGCTGGCTGAGCCTACTGGATCCTCACCACCGCCACCGCCCTGGGCGGCAGATCGAACACCAGCTTGCCGCCCTCGCTATGGCCGGAATAGGCGGCGGGCATCACGGTATTGGGGGCATCGAATGTGTTGTGCGTATCCATTGCCGGGCCGGTCAGGATGTGTCCCGTCGCGCTGCCGCTCAGATTGGTTGTGACATGCGCGGGCTTGTGGGGATCGGTATTGACCAGCGACAGATAGAGCTTGCCGTCGGTGCCGCGGGCCGCCGACGCGTCCACCTGCGCGATCGAATAATTTTCGAACGTATAATTCGGCCCGCTCACACTGGCTGCATAGGGCGTGGCGCCCTGAAACGGCACATACAGGAAATAGACCCAATAGGTCGGCGTACGCAGGAATTTCTCATGGTCGGTGAGGATCATCGCCTGCAGCACGTTCACCATCTGGGCGATGTTGGCCATTTTCACCCGGTCGGTGTGGCGGTGGAAGATGTTGAGGGTCAGCGCCGCCACTTCGGCATCGCGCAAGCTGTTCTGCTGATAGAGAAAGCCGGGATGACTGCCCGGTTCCTGGTTGTACCAGGCGCCCCATTCGTCCAGTGCGATGGGGATATGTTTTTCCGGGTCGTGCCGGTCCATCACCGCCGACAACTTGCTCAGCATCGGTTCCATGGTTTCGGCCTTGGCCAAGGTCACGGCCCAGTCGCTTTCCGGAAAGCCGGTGGCGTTGCCGCGATCATAAGGCGCGCCCGGCGGGGCATTGGGGTCGCGCGCCCGCGGAAATGTGTAGCGATGAATGGAGAGCATCTGCATGTTGGGGATGTTCGTCATCATCGTGTCGGTATCTTCGGCCGCATTCGGGTTGGAGCCGTTGGGGCCGCTGATCACCTTGGTCATCTGCATCCCGGGCGGGGCAGTGACGAAGGTGGCATAGCGCTTGCTTACATCCGAGGCATATTGGGCATTCATATTGCCGCCGCAGCCCCAAAGTTCGTTTCCGATCCCGAAATATTTGATGGTCCATGGCTTGGCGCGGCCGTTCCGGCGCCGCTCATTGGCGAGAGATGCGTTCTCGTCGGAAGTCATGTATTCGACCCATTGCGCCATATCGAGCGGCGTCATGGAACCGACATTGCCGGAGACATAGGCGTCGGCGCCGATCAACTCGACGAAATTGAGGAATTCGTTGGTGCCGAAGGAATTGTCCTCGGTTACCCCGCCCCAATGAACATTGATGCGCACCGGACGCTTGGCGCGCGGGCCGATCCCATCGCGCCAGTCATAGAGATCGCCAAAACAGCCGCCCGGCCAGCGCACCACCGGTACCTTGATCGCCTTCAGCGCATTGACGACATCGGTGCGGTAGCCATGGATATTGGGAATCTTGCTGTTCTCGCCGACCCAGATCCCGTCATAGATGCCATGGCCGAGATGCTCGGCGAACTGGCCATAGATGTGGCGGTCGATCACCGGACCGGGCCTGGACGTGTCCACCGTGACGGTGACCTGGCTGGCCGCCGGCGATTGCTGCGCCAGGGCTGCCCCCGGAAGCGCCAATGCCAAGGCCGCGACAATCAAGAACCTGCCCGATGCCATTTTCCACCCCCATCCGATCCGGTAGGAAATATACTCAGACATATAACCGCGCGCCGGGCAAGTTGCGAGGCGTGACCTATTTTGCCCAGCGCAGGACCAGCGGGTCCAGCCGCCGCGCCGTCTCGATCAGCCCCGCCCGGATAGCGGGATGCAGCGGCACCAAGGGATGGCGCACCGCCCCGGATTTGATCACCCCGCCCTCTTCCATCAGGATCTTGGCGGCCTGCAGCCCGCATTGACGATTTTCGTAGTTGATCAGCGGCAACCAGCGGGCATAGGCGTCGGCGGCTTCGGCGCGCCGGCCGGCCAGGTACGGATCGATGATGCTGCGAATGCCATCGGGGTAGCCTGCGCCAGGCATCGTGCCAGTGGCGCCGGCCTCCAGGTCATGCAAGAGCGTGATGCTTTCCTCGCCATCCCAGGGGCCTTCGATGGTGTCTCCGCCCAGGCGGATCATCTCCCGCAGCTTGGACGCCGCCTGGGGCATTTCGATCTTGAAATAGCGGATGTTGGGGATTTCCTTGGCGATGCGGACCAGGAATTGCGGCGACAGCGGCGTACCAGCGACTGGAGCGTCTTGGATAATGACTGGAATAGAGACCGCATCGGACACTTTGCGGAAAAAATCAAAGACCGCCGCCTCCGGCACCCGGAAGGTGGCGCCATGATAGGGCGGCATCACCATTACCATCGCCGCGCCGCATTCTTGCGCGCGGCGGCTGCGTTCGGCACAGATGGCGGAGGCGAAATGGGTGGTGGTGACGATCACCGGCACTCGGCCGTTCACCTGCTTGAGAACCGCCTGCATCACGGTATCGCGTTCCTCGTCGGTCAATGCAAACTGCTCGGACCAGTTGGCGAGGATGCAAATCCCGTTCGATCCGGCATCGATCATGAATTCTGTGCAACGGTGCTGGCCCTCCAGATCGAGACGGCCGGATTCGTCGAACACGGTGGGCGCAACCGGATAGACACCGCGATAGCTCATGATGATCGCTCCTTTTATCGCAGCGCCCGCTCGCCGCCCGCTGCGGCGATCACCGCGACGATGATGAGGCCGGTGGCGAGCAGGCGGACCCCGGCGCTGACGCCAAAAGTGTTGAGCATGGTCAGCAGCAGCACCAGGAACAGTGCCGCGCCCCACACACCGGGCAGGTTAGCCTTGCCGCCCGCGACCGAGGTCCCGCCGATGACGACTACCGCGATGGACGACAAGAGATACTCGTTACCGAGATCGACATTGGCGCCGCGGAAATAGCCCGCCAGCAGTGCGCCGTCGAGGCCGCCCAGCATCCCGCAGAGGGCGTAAGTCGCGGCACAAGTGCGCTCTACCTTGATCCCGGCGAAGTACGCCGCGCGCATGTTCTGACCGATGGCAAGTACCGAGCGGCCAGTGATGGTGCGCTGAAGCGCGATCGCGGCGCCGATGGTGAAAAGCACCGTCAGGGCCGCGAGCACCGGGATGCCGGCGATCTGCATTTCCGTGAAGCCGGCGAAACCCGGCGGCGGCTTGATCTGCAGCCCGCGGCCATACGCGATGTCGACCGATTGAATGATAAAGCTGGACGACAGGGTGGCGATGATCGGGGGAATGCGCAGCGCCCGGATGAGGAGATAATTGGCGGCGCCGATGGCAAAGCCGCATGCCAGCGCCGCAACCAGGCCCAAGGCGATCCTGGAATCGCTGCCGTTCATCACCGTCATCGAGACCGCGCTGGCCAAGCCGATATTGGCGGGCAGCGACAGATCGATATTGCCCGGCCCCAAGGTGATGACGAACATCTGTCCGACGCCGACGATCACGGTGAAGACGGCCAACGCCAGGGCGGCTGACAGCATGCCGCCAGCGCCGTTGAAGCGGGTGAACAGGATGGCGGCGAGCCAGACCAGGGCCGCGCCGACGAACGACCATATCCAGGGCCGGGCGAAAAGAGTCTTGAGCGCGGTCATGTCAGCGCCCCCTTTCGCCCGATCTGGGCGCGCGCCGCCAGGACGATGATGAGGATGGCGCCATTGGCGCCCACCTGCCAGTCGGGCGGGATTTGCAGGAATGTCAGCAGCGGCGAAGCAGCGAGTGCCAGGGTCAGCGCTCCGATCACCGCGCCGACAGGCGAGACGATACCGCCCATGAATTCGCCGCCGCCCAGGATGACGCCGGCAATCGACAGAAGCGTATAGCCGTTGCCGATATTGGCGTCGGCCGAGGTTGTGATGCCGATCAGCGCCATCCCCGACAACACGCCGAACAGTCCTGCCAAGGCAAACAGCGCCATCTTGATCTTGAGCAGCGACCAGCCCGCCCTGGCGATGGCAGAGGCGTTGCCGCCCGAGCCGCGCAGGATCGCGCCATAGGATGTGCGCATCAGGCCAAACCAGGCGATCAAGGCGAGCCCGACAGCGGCCAGAACGGGAAAGGGCACCAGCGGCGGCTGCAAGCTCATCAGGGAGGCCAGCCAGTCGGGCGGGGCGCCGCCCGGCTTTGGCAGCACCAGGATGGCGAGGCCCTGCCAGACAAAGCTCATGCCCAAAGTAACGACGATGGACGGCAGACTGCGCAACTGGATCAGCGCGCCCAGCGCCGCATAGGCTGCGACACAGCCCGCAAGAATGATCGCGCCCATAAGCGGCGAGTCGTGCAGCCAGGTGGCGGTGACGCAGCCGGCAAAGCCGATGAAAGGACCAATGGACAGGTCCAGATCGTTGCCGGCGATGACGAACATCTGTGCCACCGTCGCCAAAGCGATGGGAACCGCCAGATTCAGCATCAGGTTGAAACCGAAATAGCTGATGGCACGCGGGTTCAGATAGGCGATGGCCCCCAGGACCAGCACCAGCGAAAATGCGGGCAGCAGCGCGCGCATCAGGCGCCGGATATGAGGCAGCGCTTGCGGGAGGACCATCAACGCGCCCCCTGAAAAGAGGACTGGATAAGTTTTTCCTCGCTAAATTCGCCGCGGGGCAGGTTGGCGACAATGACGCCATTGCAGAACACATAGACGTGATCGCAATGCAGCAGTTCGTCGGTTTCGGTGGTGTACCAGAGGAACGTGCGGCCGGATTTCGCCTCCTGACGGATCAGGTCATAGACCTCCAGCCGGGTGGCGATATCGACGCCGCGCATTGGATCGTCCATCAGAATGATGCGTGCATCGGATGCCAAAGCCCGCGCGAACAGCGCCTTCTGCTGGTTGCCGCCCGACAGCGACAAAATGTTGTCATTCATGTCGGGGGTACGAATGGCGATCTTGCCACGCCAATACTCGGCCAGTGCCTGCTCCCGGCCAGGCGAAATCAATGCGCCCCGCCGCAACATCTTCAAAGAACCGACATTGATATTCCTTGCGATCGACCATTGCGGAAAAATTCCGTCGCTTTGGCGGTCGCCGGCGACCAGAGCGACCGGCGCGGCCACCTCGATGCCGGCGCGCCGCCGTGTTGCGGCCCCGAAAATGGCGCGCAGCATGGCGGTCTGGCCATGGCCAGCCAGACCGGCAAGACCGATCACCTCACCTTCATGCGCCACCAATTCGGGGGCATCGGCCTCGCCATGCACGCGGACGCGCAGCGGCTTCTGCCCGCGCGCTGCAGCACCGGCTGGGGTCGTGCCGCGCCCGCCTTGCGCGCCACCCATCGCGGCAACGAGTTTCTCGCGGTCAAATGCATCGGCCGGGCCGGCGGCGATGGTCTTGCCGTCCCGCATCACCACAATGCGGTCGCTGTAGCCAAGGATTTCGCCCAGCAGATGCGAGATCAGAATGAAACTCGTCCCATTCGCCACCTCGTGCCGCATGAAAGTGAGCAACTGTCCGGCCGTGTGGGAATCCAGCGAAGAGGTCGGCTCGTCGAGAATGACCAGCCGCACCGGCTCGCTTGTCACGGTGAGGGCGCGCGCCACTTCGACCATCTGGCGCTGCCCTATGGCGAGGTCCTGCACCAGCGCCGACGCGGCGATGCCATGGCCTGGGAAAATCGCATCCAGTTTTTCGCTGATCAGGGTTGCGGCTTTCCTGCGCCAGCCCATGCCGGTCAACGCGGGATGGAAGACGCGGACATTCTCCGCCACGGTGAGATTTGCGCAAAGCGAAAGCTCCTGGAACACGCAGCGGATGCCGAGCTGTTTTGCGCGGCGTGGCGCGTAGTCCCTCCGTTCCTTTCCCGAAATCACGATGCTGCCGCGATCCGGCGCGGACGTGCCCGCCAGCACATGCATCAGAGTCGATTTGCCGGCGCCATTGTGTCCGACCAGCCCGACGCAGGCGCCGCTCTCGACCTGGAAATCGACGCCATCCAGCGCGCGAACGGCGCCGAAATGCTTTTCGACGCCGTCCAGCCTGACGATGATATCCGCCGCAGGCATCACTTCATATTAGCTTTGATCGCCGCGAGCGCATCCTGTTGGCTATATTCCTTGCTGGCGACGCCGCCTCTGGGAATGGTCTTCAGCGCGGCTTCGAAATCATCCTGGCTGAAGGCGAGATAGGGCACGATGATGTCGTGCGGAATCTTCTTGTTGCCATTCAACACCTGTTGCGCCACCCAGAAAGCCAAGGTCGAAATACCCGGCGCGATGGAAGCCGACCATGTGCGGTAGCCGTCCTTGTCCTTCTGCTCCTTCCACCAGGACAGTTCGTCCTGCCGGTTGCCCATGATAACGGTAGGCCGGGCACGATGCGCGGCGGCAAAGGCTTGGGCCGCGCCATAGCCGTCACCGCCCTGATCGACCACCCCGATGACGGGCGGCAGCGACGGCAGCACCGTCGCCACCGCCTTCTGGGTGGTGGTCTGGTCCCAATCGCCCGCCACGGAAGCGACGACCTTGAAATTGGGATGGGCTTTGACACCGGCAAGGATGCCCGAATGGATGGCATTGTCGATGGAGGTGCCGGCGAGACCGCGGATCTCCAGCAAATTTCCGCCTTTGGGCTGAAGCTTCGCCATCTCGGCGACCTCCTGCGTGCCCAGCGCCTTGTAATCCACAACGACACGCCAGGCGCAGGGCGCCGTGACGATTCCGTCGAACGAAACCACCACGATGCCGGCGGCGCAGGCCTGGTTGATGGCGCCGTTCAGCGCCGTGGGCGAGGCGGCGTTGATGACGATGGCGTCATAGCCCTGCAGGATCAGATTCTGTATCTGGGCCGCCTGGGTGGGCACTTCCTTGTCGGCCGTGGTGAATATATCCGCCTTGGCAACGACATGATCGGCGACCGCCTTGTGGGCGACGATGCCATAGCTTTTGAGCATCGCCTGGCGCCAGCTGTTGCCGGCATAATTGTTGGAGAAGGCGATTTTCTTGGTCGAGGTGTTGGCGAAGGCTGGGCCGCAAAGCGCGGCGAGCACACAAACGGCAAGCAGGCTTGCGGCGGATTTCATGGCGGTGTTTCCTGGCTGAACCACGCTAAATCGCGGTAAAATTCTTGACACTATAGCCGTCGAAATTGGCTTCCATGCGAGGCCAAACCTGATTGTGAAGATCGGTCGCCACCCATTTCTGCTGCAGTTCCTGATTCTCGAAGACGAGGCCGAGCAGATAGTCGCCGCCGCCATTCGGGCGCAGCAATTGCACGCCCTTGAAGCCGGGCTGGGCCGAAACCGCCGCCTTGAAGGGACCGGCAAACATCTCCTCCGCGGCCTTTTCGTGGCCGGGCTTGACCTTGATGCTGACATGCAGAACGAACACGGTCTTCCTTTCTCTATCGGCCCGCTTCTCAGCGCGGCCCGGTGCGAACGCGGTTTTCCTCGCTCAGCATATATGCCTTCTTGGCTTCGAAATCCCGCGCAATGCCAATGATCATGAATTCCAGCGGCACGCTCCCGATGGCGGCGAAAGCCCGGGATTCGCCCAAGGCCGCCGGCACGGCATCGCCGGCATGAATCTGGGCCGTCTCACCACCGATGGTGGCGGTGCCCTCCCCGCTCATCACATAATAGACTTCTGCCATGTCGGGCTTGGTATTGGGGCCCGCCGTGACCCCCGGCGGTAGCACCAGATGATCGACATAGGACCAAGTGGTGTAGAAGGTGCTGGGGTCGAGGCCGCGATGATACATCGCCGTGCCGGTGCCGCCTTCGAAATTCGGATAAGGCTTGTCGAGCGACTTGTTGAGGTCCATGTGGATGAATTGCGGGATCGCATCCTTGGGCGCGCCGACCCGGCCATCGTCCAGATTCCAGGCATCGTAGAAATGCGGCAACAGACCGACATTGATGTTCATCCACTGCACCGGCTTGCCGGACTGGTTGCTGATGGCATGGCTGTGGCCCAATCGCGCCACCGCACCGGCCGGCCCCTTCAGCACTGAGGTGCGGCCATCGATGGTATATTCCGCCTCCCCGTCCAGGATGACGAACATCTCCTCGCAATAATTGTGAAAATGCTCGCCGATGCCGCCGCCCGGCGGCAGCACGCCGCGATGCAGGAAGAACAGGTTCACACCCAGATTGAACTTGGCGGTACTGGCCCTTCCGTCGAACAGTGCCATATAGTCCATTGGGCCGGAGCCGTTATGCACCGAAGGGTGGTGCGGATAATTCGGCCCCGCGCCATGGGCGATGCGTTCGGCCAGCGGCACATGGGTGCGCGACAAGGGACTGGATGCGTTATAGGGATCGGCGGGAAACGTCATCCCGCCCACGGGGCCGGTCTGCGCAAACGCGATAACAGGCGCGAGCATCATCGCCGCCGCCAGCAATCCGATTCTCATTTTCATGGCCCTGCTCCCACCCTGAGGTTTCAGATATAGCCCTGCATGAACGTCTCTTTATGCGGCCCGACCTTGATGTCTGTCGCATAGAGCGAGGTCGAGGCCGTAATGAACAAGGTCCGCCAGTCGGCGCCGCCCCAATGAAGATTGGCGACGAATTCCGGCACCGCCACTTTGCCGGTATGCCGGCCGTCCGGCGCATAAACCCAAAGGCCGCCCGGTCCGGTGCACCAGATATTTCCCAGGGCGTCGCACTTCATGCCGTCGGGATCGCCCTGCAGGTTCGGATCGGCAATCCCCGATGCGAACACGCGCATGTTCTTGAGCTTACCGCCATCGACGTCGAACACCCGGATATTGGCCTGGTCGGTATCGTTGATATAGAGCAGCTTTTCGTCCGGCGAGAAGCACAGCCCGTTGGGCTGGGTGAACAGGTCCTTTTCCACCACCAACTCCAGCGCCCCGCCGCCCGGCGGGATGCGAAAGACGCCGCGAAAGTCCAGTTGGCATTCGCGTTCGACGCCATACACCGGCATGCGGCCATAAGTCGGATCGCTGAACCAGATCGCGCCATCGCGCGACATCACGATGTCGTTGGGGGAATTCAGTTCCTTGCCTTCGAAATGGCTGGCCAGCACTTCGCGCTTACCGTTGGAAAAGCGCGCGACACTGGACGTCGCATGCTCGCAGACCAGAAGGTTGAGGTCCCGGTCATAGGTCATGCCGTTGCCCTTGTTGGAGGGCTTGAGGGCTTCGGTCACGCCGTTCCTGCCCCAGCGCCGGCGGATGCTGGGAGGAATATCGGAGAACAGCAGATAATGGTCGCGGGGATGCCAGATCGGTCCCTCGGTGAAGGTGAAATCCGAACCGGCAACGCGCATCGCGGCATCTTCATCCAACAGCGCGTGGAAGCTCGGATCGAGCGCCAGGTGCGTCATGATGTTGGCTATTCCCCCCAGCCCGCTGTTCTTACCGATAACGGGGCCTGCCCGCTGCGGCGCGAGGATAGGGGCCGATCCCAGCCGCTGGCAAGGGGCACGCCTCCGATAGGCGAGCCTCCACGAACGATCGGGATGCGATACCGAGTGCGGTTAGGTTTCGCGCGAGCGACTGGGCTTTATCATTCCATCGTATCGCGACATTTTGTGATATTTAGCCGTTCAGGAGACCCCAATGTCCAGGGAATCGACGTTCAGCCTTCAAGTGGGCGAACGGGTCAGAAAAGTTTCTGCCTATGCCTCGGCGATGGTGTCCAAATATCTGTCAGCACGACAGAAGCTCGCAATATTGGAACCATTACTCGGCGACGACATCGCACGCGTATTCGACAATTCTTATGGTGCCCATGCATTCAAGACATTGCGCTTGACGCTGACCCTAGATTTGATTCGCGATATATGGGCGTTCACCATGGATTCCGGGTCAAGGGCACCGAGTTTAAAGAATATTTGGTCGCTGATCGAAACCAAAGAACTCAGCGCTGCGCTGCGAGACACGGCGATTCAGCCGTACGATGCTAGAGATTCTCTGAGCGAAGACGAATGGACTCCGGAAGAAATCGCACACTGGAGAGACCTTTGGTCTGCCAAAGACAAAATGAACCAAGGGGCATCATTCGACCGTTCATTCGAGAAAGTTTCCGCGGTCCTTCCGAAATTCTTCGCATCCGAGCGCGCCACCAGAGTCGAGCTCGCCCGGAAAAAAACCATCGCGCACTACGATATGAAAATTACAAAGGAAGGACCGAAACTCCACCCGTTGTCCGAAATCGGTTTGAAGTGGGACGATCCAAGACTTCTGCTCGAGGAACTTGATCCAATTCTCTGGGACGTCGTTCTTATTGCAACCTGGGGCAGTTATGATCGCGAAGGATACGAATACCGAAACCGGTTGTACGCGGCGGATTTCTGGGCGCGCTTGCAACGCAAACCGCCAATTTATGATATCGAATGAGGTCGCCAGGTTCGAGGGCGCGGAATAGACCCATCCGGCCGAACGATGGCGAAATCGTGTGGCCGATCCGGCCAGCGAAAAATGGTGGGCGGTGACGGGCTCGAACCGCCGACCCTATCGGTGTAAACGATATGCTCTACCAACTGAGCTAACCGCCCTGAGCGGCGGCTTATAGCAGCATCTTTCGCGGATTCCAGAGGCCGCTAATCTAGCCGGCGTTCTTCGCGCGCCGCGACGTTCGGCTATCTGCTCTCGGTGATCGCGACGTCTTGCGCGAGACATCCGCACGCACCGCGAGGTCGGCCTGCGTCAGGCCGTCCTTCGCGCGATCAACA